>NZ_JBIRHU010000041.1:0-32965 GCF_044328675.1 Streptomyces sp. NPDC017890 | reverse complement strand
CTCCTCCCCCCCCCCCACCACCGCCCCGCGGCTGGGGGTCGGGGGGGGGGGGGGGGGGGCGCGGCCCCCCCCCCCCCGGGGGGGGGGGGGGGGGGGGGGGGGCCCCCCCCCCCCCCCCCCCCGCCGCTCCTGTCAGTGGCAGCCGATAGCCTGGCGTACGTCAAAGATCACCGTCCACGGACCGCAACCACCGATTGAGGACCCCGACGGCGATCAGCCGGAGCCGCGAGAGCGGCGGCGGTTCAGCCGCGAAGGGGTGCACGTGCGCGTACTTGGGGTGGACCCGGGGCTGACCCGCTGCGGGGTCGGTGTCGTGGAAGGTGTCGCGGGCCGGCCGCTCACCATGATCGGCGTCGGTGTCGTCCGGACGCCCTCGGACGCCGACCTCGGCCACCGCCTCGTCGCCGTCGAGCAGGGCATCGAGCAGTGGCTGGACGAGCACCGGCCTCAGTACGTCGCCGTGGAGCGCGTCTTCAGCCAGCACAACGTGCGTACGGTGATGGGCACCGCCCAGGCCAGCGCCGTCGCCATCCTGTGCGCGTCCCGCCGCGGCATCCCGGTCGCCCTGCACACCCCCAGCGAGGTCAAGGCCGCCGTCACCGGCAGCGGACGCGCCGACAAGGCACAGGTCGGTGCCATGGTCACCCGCCTGCTGCGGCTCGCCGCGCCCCCCAAGCCCGCCGACGCCGCCGACGCCCTCGCGCTCGCCATCTGCCACATCTGGCGCACTCCCGCGCAGAACCGCCTCCAGCAGGCCGTGGCCCTGCACGCCTCGAAAGCCCAGCGGACTCCGAAAGCCCCGACCGCACCGAAAGGCCGTACGCCATGATCGCCTTCGTCAGCGGCACGGTCGCCGCCCTCGCCCCCGACGCCGCGGTGGTCGAGGTCGGCGGCGTCGGCATGGCCGTCCAGTGCACGCCGAGCACGCTCTCCACCCTCCGGATCGGCAAGCCCGCCAAACTCGCCACCTCCCTCGTCGTCCGCGAGGACTCGCTCACCCTGTACGGCTTCGCCGACGACGACGAGCGCCAGGTCTTCGTGCTGCTCCAGACGGCGAGCGGCGTCGGCCCCCGGCTGGCCCAGGCGATGCTCGCCGTGCACAGCCCCGACGCCCTGCGCTCGGCCGTCTCCACCGGCGACGAGAAGGCGCTCACCGCCGTCCCGGGCATCGGCAAGAAGGGCGCGCAGAAACTGCTCCTGGAGCTGAAGGACCGCCTCGGCGAACCCGTCGGGACCCCCGCCGTCGGCACACCGGTCAGCACCGGCTGGCGCGACCAGCTGCACGCGGCCCTGATCGGCCTCGGGTACGCGACCCGCGAGGCCGACGAGGCCGTCTCCGCCGTGGCGCCCCAGGCGGAGGCCGCCGGGGGCACGCCCCAGGTGGGACAGCTGCTGAAGGCGGCCCTGCAGACACTGAACCGCGCCCGATAGACCGTACCGAGAGCCGAGGCACACCTGATGAACTGGGACGACACGACCGACACGGACGCCGCGGGCGAACGGCTGGTGGGTGCGTCCGCCGACGGCGAGGACCAGGCCGTGGAGGCCGCCCTGCGCCCCAAGGACCTGGGCGAGTTCATCGGCCAGGAGAAGGTCCGCGAGCAGCTCGACCTCGTGCTGCGCGCCGCACGCGCGCGCGGGGCGACCGCCGACCACGTGCTGCTCTCCGGCGCTCCCGGGCTGGGCAAGACCACCCTCTCGATGATCATCGCGGCCGAGATGGAAGCCCCCATCCGCATCACTTCCGGCCCCGCCATCCAGCACGCCGGCGACCTCGCGGCCATCCTCTCCTCCCTCCAGGAGGGCGAGGTCCTCTTCCTCGACGAGATCCACCGCATGTCGCGGCCCGCCGAGGAGATGCTCTACATGGCGATGGAGGACTTCCGCGTCGACGTCATCGTAGGCAAGGGCCCGGGCGCCACCGCCATCCCCCTGGAGCTGCCGCCCTTCACCCTGGTCGGCGCCACCACGCGCGCGGGGCTGCTGCCGCCGCCGCTGCGCGACCGCTTCGGTTTCACCGCCCACATGGAGTTCTACGGACCGGCCGAACTGGAACGCGTCATCCACCGCTCGGCGGGCCTGCTCGACGTCGGGATCGACACGGCCGGCGCCGCCGAGATCGCCGGCCGCTCCCGCGGCACGCCCCGCATCGCCAACCGCCTGCTGCGCCGGGTCCGCGACTACGCCCAGGTCAAGGCCGACGGCCTGATCACCCAGGAGATCGCCGCGGCCGCCCTCGCGGTCTACGAGGTCGACGCCCGGGGCCTGGACCGTCTGGACCGGGGTGTGCTGGAAGCCCTGCTCAAGCTGTTCGGCGGCGGGCCGGTGGGCCTGTCCACGCTCGCCGTCGCCGTGGGGGAGGAGCGTGAGACAGTGGAAGAGGTCGCCGAACCCTTCCTCGTCCGGGAGGGACTGCTCGCCCGCACCCCACGCGGACGGGTCGCGACCCCCGCCGCATGGGCGCATCTCGGCCTCACCCCGCCGCGTTCCCAGAGTTCCGGAAACGGACAACAGGACTTGTTCGGGGCGTGACGACCCCGTCACGAGGAGGACATTCGCCGGAGCAGGAACCCCGGTGCCACGCTGAGCGTTGTTCCATGCGCGCGGACTCGCTTAGACTCCGCCGATGCCGCCCTTGTCGGCGGCGGACACACCCCCAACCATCAGGCCGCTCCCCATCGCGGTCGTGTGAAGGAAGTACCGACCCGTGAGTCTCGTGACCCTCCTCCCGTTCATCGTGCTCATCGGGGCCATGTTCCTGATGACCCGGTCGGCGAAGAAGAAGCAGCAGCAGGCCGCCGACATGCGGAACCAGATGCAGCCCGGTTCCGGAGTCCGCACCATCGGGGGCATGTACGCCACGGTCAAGGAGGTCAGCGAGGACACGGTCCTCCTCGACGCCGGTCCGGGCGTCGAGCTGCTCTTCGCCAAGAACTCCATCGGTGCCGTCCTCACCGACGACGAGTACAACCGCATCGTCCACGGCGTCGAGCACGACCTGAAGTCCGACGCCGACGTCGTCCCGGACGATGCCTCCTCCCTCACCGAGACCGACGCCTCCGACGCCGACGCCGCCGTCTCCTCGGACGACCGGCCCGTCGACCTCGGCAAGAAGGACGCGGCCGACGAGCCGGCCGACGAGCCGACGGTCGACGCCGCGTCCGCCGAGACGAAGACGGACGAGCAGCCGAAGAAGTCCGACGGCGGTTCCGAGGCCAAGTAGCCGTGCTCCGGGGGCGCGGGCACTGCCCGCGCCCCCGTGTGACGCGCGGCTCACACGGATGCCGACACCATGTGATGGCCGCCGGTGACGCCTACCCGGCGTGAAGCGGCATGAGAGGGAGTACACAAAGGTGGCAGCACTTAAAAAGGGAAAGAATGCGAGCGCTCAAAGTAAGCCCGGGCGCTCGCTGGCCCTGATTCTGATCGCCATTGTGGCGCTCACCGGGGGCATGTTCGCCTCCGGGCACACGACTCCGCGTCTCGGTATCGACCTGGCCGGCGGCACGAGCATCACGCTCCGGGCCGTGCCGGAAGCGGGCCAGGAGTCCGCGATCAACAAGACCAACATGGACACCGCGGTCGAGATCATGAACCGCCGTGTCAATGGTCTGGGTGTTTCCGAGGCCGAGGTCCAGACCCAGGGCGACCGGAACATCATCGTCAACATCCCCAAGGGGACGGACTCCGGGGAGGCCCGGGCCCAGGTCGGCACCACCGCCAAGCTCTACTTCCGTCCGGTCGTCGCCACCGAGCTCTCCGGCGCGGCGGCGACGGGCAGCCCCTCGCCCAGCGCCACCGGCGGCGCCTCGGACACGGCGACCGACAAGGCCACGGACGAGGCGACCGACAAGGCCACCGACACGGACGAGGCGAGCTCCTCCCCGTCCGGCTCCGCCTCGGCGAGCGCCACCACCCAGGGCCGCGCCGCCAGCGACGCCCTGAAGGCGGACCCCAGCCCGTCGGCCAAGACGTCCGACGGTGCCTCCCCGTCCCCGAGCGCCAGCGCCTCGGGTGACGACGCCACCGCCAAGCTCCAGGCCGAGTACGCCAAGCTGGACTGCACCGACGAGGGCGCCCGCGCCAAGGCCGGCGACGGTTCCAAGCCCGGCGACTCGATGGTCGCCTGCGGCCAGAACTCCCAGGGCCAGTGGCAGAAGTACATCCTCGGCCCCGCCGAGGTCGACGGCACCGACGTCGACAAGGCCGAGGCCGTCTACAACACGCAGACGGCCGCCGGCTGGACCGTGACGATGAAGTTCACGGACGAGGGCGCCAAGAAGTTCGCGAGCATCACCGGCAAGCTGGCGCAGAACCAGTCCCCGCAGAACCAGTTCGCCATCGTCCTGGACAACGAGGTCGTCTCCGACCCGTATGTCAGTCAGGCGCTCACCGGCGGCAACGCGGAGATCTCCGGCAGCTTCGACCAGGAAGAGGCCCAGGGCCTCGCCAACATGCTGTCCTACGGCGCCCTGCCGCTGACCTTCAAGGAGGACAGCGTCACCACCGTCACCGCCGCGCTCGGCGGTGAGCAGCTCAAGGCCGGCCTGATCGCGGGCGCCATCGGCCTCGCCCTGGTCGTCCTCTACCTGCTGGTCTACTACCGCGGCCTGTCGTTCATCGCCGTCGCCTCGTTGCTGGTCTCCGCGGGTCTGACGTACGTGATCATGTCGCTGCTCGGTCCGGCCATCGGCTTCGCGCTGAACCTGCCGGCGGTGTGCGGTGCCATCGTCGCCATCGGCATCACGGCGGACTCGTTCATCGTGTACTTCGAACGCGTCCGCGACGAGATCCGGGAGGGCCGCACCCTGCGGCCCGCCGTCGAGCGGGCCTGGCCGCGCGCCCGGCGCACCATCCTGGTCTCGGACTTCGTGTCCTTCCTCGCCGCGGCGGTGCTCTTCGCCGTCACCGTCGGCAAGGTGCAGGGCTTCGCGTTCACCCTGGGTCTGACCACGCTGCTCGACGTGGTGGTGGTGTTCCTCTTCACCAAGCCGCTGCTGACGCTGATGGCCCGGCGCAAGTTCTTCGCGAGCGGTCACAAGTGGTCCGGTCTCGACCCGAAGAGCCTGGGGGCCAAGCCGCCGCTGCGCCGCACCCGCCGCCCCGCCCGTCCCGCCGCCGGCCACGTCGACCCGAAGGAGGCGTGAGATGGGAAAGCTCGGCAACCTCGGCGCCCGACTGCACCATGGCGAGATCGGCTACGACTTCGTCAAGAACCGCAAGCTCTGGTACGGCATCTCGATCCTCATCACCATCACGGCCATCGTCGGCCTGGCGGTGCGCGGCCTGCACATGGGCATCGAGTTCCAGGGCGGCGCGGTCTTCACCACCCCGAAGAACATGAGCGCCTCGGTCTCCCAGGCCGAGACGTTCGCGGAAGAGGCCTCCGGCCACGACGCGATCGTCCAGAAGCTCGGCGACGGCAGCCTCCGCATCCAGATCTCGGGCACCGACACCGAGGCCTCGGACCAGATCAAGGCGGAGCTCTCCAAGGACCTGGACGTCCCGGCGGAGAAGATCAACGCCGACCTGGTCGGCCCCAGCTGGGGTGACCAGGTCGCGAACAAGGCCTGGCAGGGCCTCGGGATCTTCATGGTCCTCGTGGTGATCTACCTGGCGATCGCGTTCGAGTGGCGCATGGCGCTCGCCGCGTTCGTCGCGCTGGTCCACGACATCACCATCACGGTCGGCATCTACGCCCTCGTCGGCTTCGAGGTCACGCCGGGCACGGTGATCGGTCTGCTGACCATCCTCGGCTACTCGCTCTACGACACGGTCGTCGTCTTCGACAGTCTCAAGGAGCAGACGAAGGACATCACCAAACAGACCCGCTGGACCTACGCCGAGATCGCCAACCGGTCGATCAACAGCACCCTGGTCCGTTCCGTCAACACCACGGTGGTCGCCCTGCTGCCGGTCGGCGGTCTGCTGTTCATCGGTGGCGGTGTCCTCGGCGCGGGCATGCTCAACGACATCTCGCTGTCGCTGTTCGTCGGCCTGGCCGCGGGCGCGTACTCGTCGATCTTCATCGCCACGCCGCTCGTCGCCGACCTCAAGGAGGCCGAGCCGCAGATGAAGGCCCTCAAGAAGCGGGTGCTCGCCAAGCGGGCCCAGGCGGCGGCCTCGGGCGAGCCGGCGGAGGACGACTTCGACGACGAGCGGTACGCCGAGGACGAGGCCGACGAGGCCGACGACGCGGCCGCCGCGGTCGTGGGCCCCCGCAACCAGCCCGCGTCCCGTACCAGGGGCCGCGGCCGACCCTCTGGAAAGCGCCGATGACCGGAACGACCGACATCACGGAGCTGCTGCTCAGCCGTATCCGGGACGTGGCCGACTACCCGGAGCCGGGCGTGGTGTTCAAGGACATCACCCCGCTCCTGGCCGACCCTGCCGCCTTCACCGCCCTGACCGACGCGCTCGCCGAGGTCGCCGAGCGCACCGGCGCCACCAAGGTCGTCGGTCTGGAGGCCCGCGGCTTCATCCTCGGCGCCCCGGTGGCCCTGAGGGCGGGCCTCGGCTTCATCCCCGTACGCAAGGCGGGCAAGCTCCCCGGAGCCACCCTCAGCCAGGCGTACGACCTGGAGTACGGCTCGGCCGAGATCGAGGTGCACGCCGAGGACCTGACCGCCGGGGACCGGGTGCTGGTCGTCGACGACGTCCTCGCCACCGGCGGTACGGCCGAGGCCTCGCTGGGGCTCATCCGCCGGGCGGGCGCGCAGGTCGCGGGCCTAGCCGTCCTGATGGAGCTGGGCTTCCTCGGCGGGCGGGCCCGTCTGGAGCCGGCCCTGGCCGGGGCGCCGCTGACGGCACTGCTCACGGTCTGAGTCGCACGCACCGCACACCTGTGGCGGGCCCGGAGGAATCCGGCGCCCGCCTCAGGCGTTTCTCGGGTCGACGGCCCTCACAGTGGCCGGAAGGCGATCCTGGAGCGCAGGATCGCTACCATGGGGTTTCCGGAGCCTGACCGGGGGACCCGGATCGCGCACGAGGAGTCCTCTTGCCAGACGAGGCCCAGCCACTGACCGCCGCAAAGCCCGAGTCCGCCTCGGCGCCCGCGGCGAAGCCCGCGCCCAGTTCGCCGCAGGCGACGAACGACACCCGCGGGCCGATCCAGCACGCCCCGGCCGCGCCCGTCGACAAGCCGGCCGACCAGCAGCTGCGTCCGGGGCCGATCCCGCCCGAGCGCGAACGGAACGCGCCCGTGGTCCGCGCGCCGTCCGGCCAGCCCGCCCGCTCGGGCTCCTCCAACCGCGTCCGCGCCCGCCTGGCCCGCCTCGGCGTGCAGCGCGCCAACCCGTACAACCCGGTCCTGGAGCCGCTGCTGCGGATAGTGCGCAGCAACGACCCCAAGATCGAGACGGCGACCCTGCGCCAGATCGAGCGCGCCTACCAGGTCGCCGAACGCTGGCACCGCGGCCAGAAGCGCAAGAGCGGCGACCCGTACATCACGCACCCGCTGGCCGTCACCACCATCCTCGCCGAGCTGGGCATGGACCCGGCCACGCTCATGGCGGGCCTGCTGCACGACACCGTCGAGGACACCGAGTACGGCCTGGAGGACCTGCGCCGAGACTTCGGCGACGTGGTCACCCTCCTCGTCGACGGCGTCACCAAGCTCGACAAGGTCAAGTTCGGCGAGGCCGCGCAGGCCGAGACCGTGCGCAAGATGGTCGTCGCCATGGCCAAGGACCCGCGCGTCCTGGTCATCAAGCTCGCCGACCGCCTGCACAACATGCGCACCATGCGCTATCTCAAGCGCGAGAAGCAGGAGAAGAAGGCGCGCGAGACCCTGGAGATCTACGCGCCGCTCGCCCACCGGCTGGGCATGAACACCATCAAGTGGGAGCTGGAGGACCTCGCCTTCGCGATCCTCTACCCCAAGATGTACGACGAGATCGTCCGCCTGGTCGCCGAGCGCGCCCCCAAGCGCGACGAGTACCTCGCCATCGTCACCGACGAGGTCCAGCAGGACCTGCGCGCGGCCCGCATCAAGGCGACCGTCACCGGCCGCCCCAAGCACTACTACAGCGTCTACCAGAAGATGATCGTCCGCGGCCGTGACTTCGCGGAGATCTACGACCTGGTGGGCATCCGCGTCCTCGTGGACACCGTCCGCGACTGCTACGCGGCACTCGGCACCGTGCACGCGCGATGGAACCCGGTCCCGGGCCGGTTCAAGGACTACATCGCGATGCCCAAGTTCAACATGTACCAGTCGCTGCACACGACGGTCATCGGGCCCAACGGCAAGCCGGTCGAGCTGCAGATCCGCACCTTCGACATGCACCGCCGCGCCGAGTACGGCATCGCCGCGCACTGGAAGTACAAGCAGGAGGCCGTCGCGGGCGCCTCCAAGGTGCGCTCCGACGCGCCGAAGTCGTCCGGCAAGGGCAAGGACGACCACCTCAACGACATGGCGTGGCTGCGGCAGCTGCTGGACTGGCAGAAGGAGACCGAGGACCCCGGGGAGTTCCTGGAGTCCCTGCGCTTCGACCTCTCCCGCAACGAGGTCTTCGTCTTCACTCCCAAGGGCGACGTCATAGCGCTCCCCGCGAGCGCCACCCCCGTCGACTTCGCGTACGCGGTGCACACCGAGGTCGGCCACCGCACCATAGGGGCCCGGGTCAACGGCCGCCTCGTCCCGCTGGAGTCCACCCTGGACAACGGCGACCTGGTGGAGGTCTTCACCTCCAAGGCGGCCGGCGCGGGCCCCTCCCGAGACTGGCTCGGCTTCGTGAAGTCGCCGCGCGCCCGCAACAAGATCCGCGCCTGGTTCTCCAAGGAGCGCCGCGACGAGGCGATCGAGCAGGGCAAGGACGCGATCGTCCGCGCCATGCGCAAGCAGAACCTGCCGATCCAGCGCATCCTGACCGGCGACTCCCTGGTCACGCTCGCCCACGAGATGCGCTACTCGGACATCTCCGCGCTGTACGCGGCGATCGGCGAGGGCCACGTCTCCGCGCAGAACATCGTGCAGAAGCTGGTCCAGGCACTCGGCGGCGAGGAGGCGGCCACCGAGGAGATCGACGAGTCGGTCCCGCCCGCGCGAGGCCGCGGCCGCAAACGCCGTACCAACGCCGATCCGGGCGTCGTCGTCAAGGGCGTGGAGGACGTGTGGGTCAAGCTGGCCCGCTGCTGTACGCCCGTCCCCGGCGACCCCATCATCGGCTTCGTCACCCGCGGCAGCGGCGTCTCCGTTCACCGCAGCGACTGTGTGAACGTGGACTCGCTCTCCCGCGAGCCCGAGCGCATCCTCGAGGTCGAGTGGGCGCCCACACAGTCCTCGGTCTTCCTGGTCGCCATACAGGTCGAGGCGCTGGACCGTTCCCGGCTGCTGTCGGACGTCACGCGTGTGCTGTCCGACCAGCACGTCAACATCCTGTCCGCGGCCGTCCAGACCTCCCGCGACCGCGTCGCCACCTCCCGCTTCACCTTCGAGATGGGCGACCCGAAGCACCTCGGGCACGTCCTGAAGGCCGTACGGGGCGTCGAGGGCGTGTACGACGTGTACCGGGTGACGTCGGCGCGCAGGCCGTCGTAGGGGCCCACGGGCGAAGAGGCTCCCGTACAGGCGAAGGGGCTCCCGTACGGCATGTACGGGAACCCCTTCGCCTGCGCGCGGGTGTGTGTCAGCCGCCGAACTCGTGCAGGCCCTTCAGCGCCTGGTCCAGCAGCGCCTGCCGGCCGTCCAGCTCACGCTGGAGCTTGTCGGCCTTGGCGTTGTTGCCCTGGGCACGAGCCTGCTCGATCTGGGAGCGCAGCTTGTCCACGGCTGCCTGGAGCTGCCCGGTCAGGCCCGCGGCACGCGCGCGTGCCTCCGGGTTCGTCCGGCGCCACTCGGTCTCCTCGGCCTCCTGGAGCGCCCGCTCGACCGCGTGCATCCGGCCCTCGACCTTCGGTCGGGCGTCGCGCGGCACGTGGCCGATGGCCTCCCAGCGCTCGTTGACCGTACGGAACGCGGCGCGGGCCGCCTTCAGGTCGGTCACGGGCAGGAGTTTCTCGGCCTCCTCGGCCAGCTCCTCCTTGAGCTTGAGGTTCTCCGTCTGCTCGGCGTCCCGCTCGGCGAAGACCGAGCTGCGGGCGGCGAAGAACACGTCCTGGGCGCCGCGGAAGCGGTTCCACAGGTCGTCCTCGTGCTCGCGCTGGGCCCGGCCCGCGGCCTTCCACTCGGACATCAGGTCGCGGTAGCGCGCGGCCGTCGGCCCCCAGTCCGTCGAGCCCGACAGCGCCTCGGCCTCGCCGACCAGCCGTTCCTTGGTCCGACGGGCCTCCTCGCGCTGGGCGTCCAGCTGCGCGAAGTGCTGCTTGCGGCGCTTGGAGAAGGCCGAGCGCGCGTGCGAGAAGCGGTGCCACAGTTCGTCGTCGGACTTGCGGTCCAGGCGCGGCAGGCCCTTCCAGGTGTCCACCAGGGACCGCAGCCGCTCACCGGCCGACCGCCACTGGTCGGACCGCGCCAGCTCCTCGGCCTCGGCGACCAGCGCCTCCTTGGCGCCGCGCGCCTCGTCGGACTGCTTCGCCCGCTGGGCCTTGCGCTCCTCGCGACGCGTCTCCACCAGGGCGACGAGCTTGTCCAGCCGGACCCGCAGCGCCTCCAGGTCACCCACCGCGTGGTGGGCGTCGACCTGTTCCCGCAGGTGGTCGACGGCGGCCTGGGCGTCCTTCGCCGACAGGTCGGTGGTTTTCACTCGCTTTTCGAGGAGGCCGATCTCGACAACCAGGCCTTCGTACTTGCGTTCGAAATAGGCCAGCGCCTCCTCGGGGGAGCCTGCCTGCCAGGAGCCGACGACCTTCTCGCCGTCGGCCGTACGCACGTACACGGTCCCCGTCTCATCGACGCGGCCCCACGGGTCGCTGCTCACAGCGCCTCCTCCACATGATGCCTGCGGAGGGCTTCGCTGCCCCCGGGCATCGTCCACAGTTTCGTCACGGCCAAGATAGGCGACCGGCGGGTGGCCTGTCCGCATCCCGCGCGACCGAACTTTCGCTGATGAGGGTCAGGATTTCGTGACGGTGGCCTTGTCGATCACGACCGTCGCGTTGGGTGCTCCGTCGCCCGCGCCGGTGCTCTCGCCCGCGGCGGCGATCTTCTTCAGCACCGTCATGCCCTCGTCCGAGATGGTGCCGAACGGCGTGTAGCTGGGCGGCAGCGGGCTGTTCTGGTACACGAGGAAGAACTGGCTGCCGCCGGAGCCCGGCTGGCCGGTGTTCGCCATCGCCACCGTGCCCGCCGGGTACGTGTTCTCCTTCAGGCTCTTGTCCTTCAGGTTCTCGTCCGGGATGTTGTAGCCCGGACCCCCGTTGCCCTGGCCCGTCGGGTCGCCGCACTGGAGCACGTAGATCCCGTTGGTGGTGAGCCGGTGGCACGGCGTGTGGTCGAAGTAGCCCTTGCCGGCCAGGAAGTTGAACGAGTTGACGGTGTGCGGCGCCGCCGACGTCTTCAGTGCGATGTCTATGTCACCGCAGGTCGTCGCCAGCTTCATCGTGTACTTCGCCGACTTGTCGATGGCCATCGCAGGTTCCTTCTCCCAGGTCTGCGTCTTGACCGCGCCCTCGGCCGGCTTGTCGCACGGGTCCGGCGCCTTGCTGCTCGCCGATGCGCTCGGGGTGACCTCGGCGTTCGCGTTCGTCTTGCTGTCGCCGTCGTCCAGGACCACTCCGGTCGTGTACAGCGCGACACTGCCGATCAGGATCACGCCGAGCACCGACGCGATCACGGCGTTGCGCATGCGCGCCTTGCGTCGTGCGGAGGTACGTCGCTGCTGCTGCCGCAAGAACTTCTCCCGGGCGAGCTGACGCCGCCGCTGCTCCTGGGTGACCACCGGGTTCTCTCCTCGTGCGTCTTCGTGTGCCGACCGGTACGCGTGGGTGCGATGAGCCGACCGTGGGCGTGTAGCCCCGTACCGTATATGGGTTCGCTGAGGAATCGGCACCGCCGGTAGGCTCTCACTCTGGGTGCGGCCGGTTCGCAAGCCCACCCGTACCGACACAAACGAAGGACGATCGTGCTCATTGCCGGGTTCCCCGCCGGGGCCTGGGGGACGAACTGCTATCTCGTCGCCCCCGCCGCCGGTGAGGAGTGCGTGATCATCGACCCGGGCCATCAGGCGGCCCCCGGAGTCGAGGAAGCGATCAGGAAGCATCGGCTCAAGCCCGTCGCCGTCGTCCTCACCCACGGCCACATCGACCACGTGGCCTCGGTCGTCCCGGTCTGCGGCGCGCACGACGTGCCGGCCTGGATCCACCCCGACGACCGCTTCATGATGAGCGACCCCGAGAAGGGGATCGGCCGCACCATCGGCATGCCGCTCATGGGCGAGCTGACCGTGGGCGAGCCGGACGACGTCCGGGAACTGACCGACGGCGCGAAGCTGGAGCTGGCGGGCATGGAGCTGACCGTCGCGCACGCGCCGGGCCATACCAAGGGGTCGGTGACCTTCGGCCTGCCCGAGGCGGCGGACATCCCGCCGATCCTGTTCTCGGGCGACCTGCTGTTCGCCGGCTCCATCGGACGCACCGACCTCCCCGGTGGCTCCATGGACGACCTGCTCGAGTCCCTGGCCCGCGTGGTCCTCCCGCTCGACGACTCCACCGTGGTGCTGCCCGGTCACAACGACTACACGACCATCGGCCAGGAACGCGCCACCAACCCGTATCTGCGGCAGGTGGCCGCCGGCCAGGGAGCCCCGGGGGCTCCCCGACGAGGAATGTGACGAGAGACCTTCCGTGAGCACCTTCAAGGCCCCCAAGGGCACGTACGACCTGCTGCCGCCCGACTCCGCCAAGTACCTGGCGGTCCGCGAGGCGATCGCCGCCCCGCTGCGCAACTCCGGCTACGGCTACATCGAGACGCCCGGTTTCGAGAACGTCGAGCTGTTCGCGCGCGGTGTCGGCGAGTCGACCGACATCGTGACCAAGGAGATGTACGTCTTCGAGACCAAGGGCGGCGACCGCCTCGCCCTGCGCCCGGAGACGACGGCTCCCGTACTGCGCGCGGTCCTGGAGGCCAACCTGCACAAGGCGGGCAACCTGCCGGTGAAGGTCTGGTACTCGGGCTCGCAGTACCGCTACGAGCGCCCCCAGAAGGGCCGTTACCGCCACTTCTCTCAGGTCGGCGCCGAGGCGATCGGCGCGGAGGACCCGGCGCTGGACGCCGAACTGATCATCCTCGCCGACCAGTCGTACCGAGCGCTCGGCCTGCGGAACTTCCGCATCCTGCTCAACTCCCTGGGCGACAAGGAGTGCCGGCCCGTCTACCGGGCCGCGCTCCAGGACTTCCTGCGCGGTCTCGACCTGGACGAGGAGACGCTGCGCCGCGCGGAGATCAACCCGCTGCGCGTACTGGACGACAAGCGCCCCGAGGTGCAGAAGCAGCTCACCGACGCCCCGCTGCTGCGCGACTACCTGTGTGACGCCTGCAAGGCCTACCACGAGGAGGTGCGCGAGCTGATCACGGCGGCCGGCGTCGTCTTCGAGGACGACCCGAAGCTGGTGCGCGGCCTGGACTACTACACGCGCACGACCTTCGAGTTCGTCCACGACGGCCTCGGCTCCCAGTCCGCGGTGGGCGGCGGCGGCCGCTACGACGGACTGTCCGAGATGATCGGCGGTCCCGCCCTGCCGTCCGTCGGCTGGGCCCTCGGCGTCGACCGCACCGTCCTCGCCCTGGAGGCGGAGGGCATCGAACTGGACATCCCGTCCGCCACCTCCGTCTTCGCCGTCCCGCTCGGCGAGGAGGCCCGCCGGATCCTGTTCGCCAAGGTCACCGAGTTGCGCAAGAACGGCGTCGCCGCCGACTTCTCCTACGGCGGCAAGGGCCTCAAGGCCGCGATGAAGGCAGCCAACCGCTCCGGTGCCCGCTACGCCCTGGTCCTCGGCGAGCGCGACCTCGCCGAGGGCGTCGTCCAGCTCAAGGACATGGAGTCCGGCGAGCAGGCGGCGATCGGCGTCAACGAGATCGTCGCGGAGCTGGAGTCCAGGCTCGGCTAGCGGGCCGGTACGTCCTGTCGCCTCCAGGGGCGCGCGTGTTCGCCCGCGTGTGCCCCTGGGGAACGGGAATCGGCCGGAACGCAACCCTCCGGGGCGATCGCCGGTGCGTTCTTACGTTCATCGAACGGTGGCCCCGCAGGTCCGTGCGGCACAATGGCCCTGCCCGAAGCAGGTCCGACTCAAGTGACGGAATCGGCGTGATGAGCAAGACGACAGTGAAGGACGTCTCCACCGTGACGGAGCCCGCGCCGGAACCCATCGCCGGAGCGCGGCGGGCCGAAGGCGGCAGCCGTGCCCTCGCCCTGCTGCTGGTGATCACGGGCGCGGCCGGAGTGCTCGCCGCGTGGGTCATCACGCTCGACAAGTTCAAGCTGCTCGAGGCCAAGGTCGCGGGCACGACGTTCACGCCCGGGTGCAGCCTCAACCCCGTCGTCTCCTGCGGCAGCGTCATGGAGAGCGACCAGGCGGCCGTCTTCGGCTTCCCCAACCCGATGCTCGGCCTGGTCACCTACGGCATCGTCGTCTGCGTCGGCATGAGCCTGCTCGCCGGGGCCCGCTTCCCGCGCTGGTACTGGCTCACCTTCAACGCCGGCACGCTCTTCGGTGTCGGCTTCTGCACGTGGCTGCAGTTCCAGTCCCTGTACCGGATCAACGCGCTGTGCCTGTGGTGCTGCCTGGCCTGGGTCGCCACGATCATCATGTTCTGGTACGTGACGTCCTTCAACGTCCGCAAGGGCTTCCTTCCCGCACCGAACTGGCTCAAGGGCTTCTTCGGTGAGTTCACCTGGGTGCTGCCGGTGCTGCACGTCGGGATCATCGGCATGATGATCCTGACCCGCTGGTGGGACTTCTGGACCAGCTGACGGACCGGCCGGGCCGCTCCGCGGAAGGGGCCCCACCGGGTTGTCGGTGCGGTGCTGTGCCCTCTGGGGGCGACCCCCGGACCCCCCGGTAGGGTTCAACCGTGGAGCCCGACCTGTTCACCGCCGCAGCAGAAGAACGCCAGGAGAAGGACCCGACCGGCAGCCCCCTCGCCGTGCGGATGCGCCCGCGCACCCTCGACGAGGTCGTCGGTCAGCAGCACCTGCTCAAGCCCGGATCACCGCTGCGCCGTCTGGTCGGCGAGGGAGCCTTGGGCCCCGCCGGACCCTCCTCCGTGATCCTCTGGGGCCCGCCGGGCACCGGCAAGACGACCCTGGCGTACGTCGTCTCCAAGGCGACCAACAAGCGGTTCGTGGAACTGTCGGCGATCACCGCGGGCGTCAAGGAGGTCCGCGCGGTCATCGACGGCGCACGCCGCGCCGTCGGGGGGTACGGCAAGGAGACCGTCCTCTTCCTCGACGAGATCCACCGCTTCAGCAAAGCCCAGCAGGACTCCCTGCTCCCGGCCGTCGAGAACCGCTGGGTCACCCTGATCGCCGCCACCACCGAGAACCCGTACTTCTCGGTGATCTCCCCGCTGCTCTCCCGCTCCCTCCTCCTCACCCTCGAACCGCTCACCGACGACGACGTCCGGGGCCTGCTCCGCCGCGCCCTGACCGACGAACGCGGCCTGGGGGAGGCCGTCACGCTCCCCGAGGACACCGAGGACCACCTGCTGCGCATCGCCGGCGGCGACGCCCGCCGCGCGCTGACCGCCCTGGAGGCCGCCGCCGGGGCCGCGCTCGACAAGGGCGAGGCCGCGGTCACCCTGGCGACGCTGGAGGAGACGGTCGACCGGGCGGCCGTGAAGTACGACCGCGACGGCGACCAGCACTACGACGTCGCCAGCGCCCTGATCAAGTCCATCCGCGGTTCCGACGTGGACGCCGCCCTGCACTACCTGGCCCGGATGATCGAGGCCGGCGAGGACCCCCGCTTCATCGCCCGCCGCCTGATGATCTCCGCCAGCGAGGACATCGGCCTCGCCGACCCGAACGCCCTGCCGATCGCCGTCGCCGCCGCCCAGGCCGTCGCCATGATCGGTTTCCCCGAGGCCGCCCTCACCCTCAGCCACGCCACCATCGCCCTGGCGCTGGCCCCCAAGTCCAACGCCGCGACCACCGCCATCGGCGCAGCCCTGGACGACGTACGCAAGGGGCACGCCGGGCCGGTCCCCGCGCATCTGCGTGACAGCCACTACAAGGGCGCGGGCAAGCTCGGACACGGGCAGGGATACGTGTACCCGCACGATCTGCCGGAGGGCATCGCCGCCCAGCAGTACGCCCCGGACGAGCTGAAGGACCGCACCTACTACACCCCGACCCGGCACGGCGCAGAGGCCAGGTACGCGGACGCGGTGGAGTGGACCCGCGGGCACCTCGGTCGCAAGCGGTCCTGAGCAGCCTGTAGAATCGCCGGGAGTGCCGAGTCCCGTGCAGTCAGAACGGGACAACCGGCCGGAGCCCCCAGCGGGCTCCAGGAGCGTCGCGCACCGTCGACAGGTGTCGCGGGCAGCCCACCACCACCAGGAGTTCCGGGAGCGGTCGGTGGGCCACTCGCGTGCTGCACGTATGTGCCCAGACCAGGGAGCGGCTGCCCGGCAGGTCCCATGCGGACCAGGCGGGTTTCCCCGGCTGCGGATTGCGACCTCCCTCAACCCTGACAAGCCGGAAACCAGGAAAGAGACACAGACAGTGGCGAACCAGCCCCGTCCCAAGGTCAAGAAGTCGCGTGCCCTCGGCATCGCGCTGACCCCGAAGGCCGTCAAGTACTTCGAGGCCCGCCCCTACCCGCCGGGCGAGCACGGCCGCGGCCGCAAGCAGAACTCGGACTACAAGGTCCGTCTGCTCGAGAAGCAGCGTCTGCGCGCGCAGTACGACCTCAGCGAGCGCCAGCTCGTCCGCGCCTACGAGCGTGCCTCCAAGACCAACATGAAGACCGGCGAGGCCCTGGTCATCGAGCTCGAGCGCCGCCTCGACGCGCTGGTCCTGCGGTCGGGCATCGCCCGCACGATCTACCAGGCCCGCCAGATGGTCGTCCACGGCCACATCCAGGTCAACGGCCAGAAGGTCGACAAGCCGTCCTTCCGTGTCCGCCCGGACGACGTCGTGCAGGTGCGCGAGCGCTCCAAGGAGAAGACGCTCTTCACGATCGCCCGTGAAGGTGGCTTCGCCCCCGACGGCGAGACCCCGCGCTACCTCCAGGTGAACCTCAAGGCCCTGGCGTTCCGCCTGGACCGTGAGCCGAACCGCAAGGAGATCCCGGTGATCTGCGACGAGCAGCTCGTCGTCGAGTACTACGCCCGCTGATCCCAGCCCCGGCGCAGTACACCAGCGGTACCTCAGCCCGCCGTCTCCCCGCCCTTCCGGGTGGGCGAGGCGGCGGGCTTCGCCGTCCGCGCTCCCGTCGTGGCACGCCGCCCGCCCCCGCGCGGTGCCGGCAGCGAGGCCGGCACCCCGGGCCGCCGCAGCGCCCGCGACACCGCCTCCCGCCGGCCGAGCCGAGCCCCGTGCCGTACGCAGTCCTGGTACCGCTCGTCGCCCAGCTGCTCCCGGGCCGCCGCCTCGCACAGCTCGTGCGGCGCGTTGTAGTGCGCCGAGCCGAACAACGGCAGCCCCACCGACGGCCACATCCGCCCCGCCGCGCCCTGCAGCACCGCGGCCTCCGCCGCGTTCCCGTCCGCCACCGTGACCAGGGCCAGCAGCTCCACCGCCAGCACCGAGCCCAGCTGGTCCCGGAAGCGGTGAGCGCTGGCCAGGCAGTCGGCCAGCAACTCGCGGGCGCGCCCCGGCTCACCCTCGCTCCAGGCCGCGTAGGCCAGCACGTACAGGGCGTAGCCCCGGGCCCAGCGCTCGCCGTGGTCCTCGCACACCTGCCGGACGTCCTCGCACAGGCGCACCGCGTCCGGCATGTCGCCCTGGAACGCCCGCGCCATCGCCAGCTCCACCTGGCCCATCAGGACGTTGCTGTTGAGCTCGCCGATCTCCCGGTAGCGCCGCAGCGCGGAACGCAGCAGCGTCTCGGCGCGGGGCATGTCGTCCGTGACCAGGGCCAGGCAACCGGTGCGGTGCTCCGCGTACGCCACCGCGGTGGGGTTCGCGGACTGCTCGGCCTCCTCCCGGCACTCCTGGAGCGCCGCCAGCGCGGGCACCGTGTCGCCCTGCAGGATCGCCACGTACCCGAGCACCCACAGCGCCTTCAGCCGGGACTGCTCGCCCGCCGTCCCCTCCACGTCCAGCCGCACCGCCTGCTCAAGCCAGCGCCGCCCCTCCGACAGCCGTCCGCAGCCGACCCAGTGGAACCACAGGGCGCCCGCCAGATACTGGCCCAGGTGCGCCTCGTCCGGCTCCGTCAGACAGTGCTCCAGGGCGCTGCGCAGGTTCGGCAGCTCCGCGTCCACTCGCGCGGTGACCTCGTGCTGGCGCGGCGAGAACCATTCCAGCTCGCACCAGGTCGCCAGGCCCACGTACCAGTCCCGGTGCCGCCGCCGCAGCCGCGCCGTGTCGCCCGTCGCCTCCAGCCAGTCGGCGCCGTACGCCCGCACCGTGTCGAGCATCCGGTAGCGCACCCCGGCCGGGGTCTCCTCGCGGGTCAGCACCGACTGCGCGAGCAGCGCGGAGAGCACGTCGAGCACGTCGTCGGCGGGCAGCCCCTCGCCGCTGCACAGGTACTCGGCGGCCTCCAGGTCGAACGGCCCCGCGAACACCGACAGCCGGGCCCACAGCAGCCGCTCCGCCGGCGTGCACAGCTCATGGCTCCAGCCGATCGCCGTGCGCAGCGTCCGATGCCGGGGCAGCGCGCTGCGGTCCCCGCCGGTCAGCAGGCGGAAGCGGTCGTCCAGCCGTTGCAGGACCTGCCCCGGCGACAGCGCGCCCAGCCGCCCCGCCGCCAGCTCGATCGCCAACGGGATCCCGTCCAGACGCCGGCACAGCTCCCGCATCTCCCCGTGGCCCTCGTCCAGGTCGGCGTCGTACCCGTACGTCAGGGCCCGCTGCCGTGCCCGGACGGTCAGCAGCTCCAGCGCCTCCTCCGGGCTCAGCGGTGCCAGCGGAAGCAGCCGCTCCCCGGCCACGCCCAGGGGCCTGCGCCCCACCGCCAGTACGCGCAGCCCCGGGGCCCGGCCCAGCAGTTCGGTCACCAGCGCGGCACAGACGTCCACCAGGTGCTCGACCCCGTCGAGGATCAGGAGCAGCTCCCGCCCCGCGAGGTGCGTGAGCAGCGCCTCGCGCGGCAGCCGGGTCGTGTGGTCGGTCAGGCCCAGCGCCTCCACGACCGCGTAGTCGACGAACTCCTCGTCGCGCACCGGCGCCAGGTCCACCCGCCACACCCCGTCCCGGGGCACGTACCGCGCGGCCGCCCGCGCCGCCAGCCGCGACTTCCCGACCCCGCCTGTCCCGGTCACGGTCACCAGCCGCTCGGAGTCCAGCGCCCGGGCCAGCTCCGCGAGCTCCGCGGCTCTCCCCACGAAGGTGTCGAGTTCGAGCGAAAGGTTGCCGTGCGGGATTCCGTCGCGCCGATGGTCTCGCATAAGACACGGAGCGTACTGAACCGGATTCACTCCGTACAATCGCTTCCCGCGCCTTCACCGCACTCCGCCGCGCGCGGACGGTAATCCGGTACGGAGCCCCGTGCCCGGCGCGATAGGCTCGGTGCACGACTTTCCCGATGTTCAGGCACGTCTTTCAGGGAGCGGGTGCGCAGTGTCCGGTGGCGAGGTGGCCGGGATCCTGGTGGCCGTCTTCTGGGCGATCCTGGTCTCCTTCCTCGCCGTCGCGCTGGCGAGGCTGGCCCAGACGCTCAGGGCGACCACCAAGCTCGTGGCGGACGTGACCGACAGGGCCGTCCCGCTGCTGTCCGACGCCTCGTCGGCGGTGCGCTCCGCGCAGACCCAGATCGACCGGGTCGACGCGATCGCCTCCGACGTCCAGGAGGTCACGTCGAACGCCTCCGCGCTGTCCAGCACCGTGGCCTCCACCTTCGGCGGCCCACTGGTCAAGGTCGCCGCGTTCGGGTACGGCGTGCGCCGGGCACTCGGCGGTCGCAAGGAGGACGTGCCCGCGGGCCCGGCCAAACAGCCGCGGCGCGCCGTGATCGTCGGCCGTACGATCCCGGCCGCGCGACGGATGAAGCGGAAGAAGGACTGATCCAGCGATGTTCCGCCGTACGTTCTGGTTCGGCACCGGCGTCGCCGCCGGTGTGTGGGCCACCACCAAGGTCAACCGGAAGCTCAAGCAGCTGACCCCCGACAGCCTCGCCGCCACCGCGGCGAACAAGGCGCTCGACGCGGGCACCCGGATCAAGGACCGCGCGGTGGGCTTCGCGCTCGACGTCCGCCACAACATGGCCCAGCGGGAGGCCGAACTGGACGACGCGCTCGGGCTGAACGCCCCCGTCGACCACGAACTCCCCGCAGCCCGGCGGTACACCGCCATCGAGAACCGCAACATCGGAAACATCGAGAACCGCAGCAACCCGACGTACGTCGACAGGACGACGTACTCGTACAACCGGAATGAGGACCACTGATGGAGTCGGCCGAGATTCGTCGCCGCTGGTTGAGCTTCTTCGAGGAGCGCGGTCACACCGTCGTCCCTTCGGCGTCGCTCATCGCGGACGACCCGACTCTGCTGCTGGTCCCGGCCGGCATGGTGCCCTTCAAGCCCTACTTCCTGGGTGAGGTCAAGCCGCCCTTCGACCGCGCCACGAGCGTGCAGAAGTGCGTGCGCACGCCGGACATCGAAGAGGTCGGCAAGACCACGCGGCACGGCACGTTCTTCCAGATGTGCGGCAACTTCTCCTTCGGCGACTACTTCAAGGAAGGCGCCATCAAGTACGCCTGGGAGCTGCTCACCAGCGCCCAGGACAAGGGCGGTTACGGCCTCGACCCCGAACGCCTGTGGATCACCGTCTACCAGGACGACGACGAGGCCGAGCGCATCTGGCACGACGTCGTCGGTGTCCCGTCCGAGCGCATCCAGCGCCTCGGCAAGAAGGACAACTACTGGTCCATGGGCGTCCCCGGCCCCTGCGGCCCGTGCTCCGAGATCAACTACGACCGCGGCCCCGAGTTCGGCGCCGAGGGCGGCCCCGCCGTCAACGACGAGCGGTACGTGGAGATCTGGAACCTCGTCTTCATGCAGTACGAGCGGGGCGAGGGCATCGGCAAGGAGGACTTCGAGATCCTCGGGGACCTGCCGAGCCAGAACATCGACACGGGCCTCGGCCTGGAGCGGCTCGCCATGATTCTGCAGGGCGTGCAGAACATGTACGAGATCGACACCTCCATGGCCGTCATCAAGAAGGCCACCGAGCTGACCGGCGTGGCCTACGGCGACGCCCATGCCTCGGACGTCTCCCTGCGCGTGGTCACCGACCACATGCGCACCTCCGTCATGCTCATCGGCGACGGCGTCACCCCCGGCAACGAGGGCCGCGGCTACGTGCTGCGCCGCATCATGCGTCGCGCCATCCGCAACATGCGCCTGCTCGGAGCCACCGGCCCGGTCGTCAAGGACCTGGTCGACGTGGTGATCGGGATGATGGGGCAGCAGTACCCCGAGCTGGTCACCGACCGGGAGCGGATCGAGAAGGTCGCCCTCGCCGAGGAGAACGCCTTCCTTAAGACGCTGAAGGCCGGCACCAACATCCTCGACACCGCCGTCAGCGACACCAAGGCCGCCGGTGGCGCCGTCCTCGCCGGCGACAAGGCGTTCCTGCTCCACGACACCTGGGGCTTCCCGATCGACCTCACCCTAGAGATGGCCGCCGAGCAGGGGCTCTCCGTGGACGAGGACGGCTTCCGGCGCCTGATGAAGGAGCAGCGGGAGCGCGCCAAGGCCGACGCCCAGGCCAAGAAGACCGGACACGCCGGCGTCGGCGCCTACCGCGAGATCGCCGACCAGGCCGGTGCCACCGACTTCGTCGGCTACAGCGACACCGAGAGCGAGTCCCGGATCGTCGGCATCCTCGTCGCCGGAGCCTCCTCCCCGGCCGCCACCGAGGGCGACGAGGTCGAGATCGTCCTCGACCGCACCCCGTTCTACGCCGAGGGCGGCGGCCAGATCGGCGACACCGGCCGGATCAAGGTCGACACCGGTGCCGTGATCGAGGTCCGGGACTGCCAGAAGCCGGTACCGGGCGTGTACGTCCACAAGGGCGTCGTCCAGGTCGGCGAGGTCACCGTCGGTGCCAAGGCCCTGGCCTCCATCGACGGCCGCCGTCGTACGGCCATCGCCCGCGCCCACTCGGCCACCCACCTCACCCACCAGGCCCTGCGTGACGCCCTCGGCCCGACGGCCGCCCAGGCCGGTTCCGAGAACCAGCCCGGCCGCTTCCGTTTCGACTTCGGATCGCCGTCCGCCGTTCCGACGGCCGTGATGACCGACGTCGAGCAGAAGATCAACGAGGTGCTCGCCCGCGATCTCGACGTGCGCGCCGACGTCATGGGCATCGACGAGGCCAAGAAGCAGGGCGCCATCGCCGAGTTCGGCGAGAAGTACGGCGAGCGCGTGCGCGTCGTGACCATCGGCGACTTCTCCAAGGAGCTGTGCGGCGGCACCCACGTGCACAACACCGCCCAGCTGGGCCTGGTCAAGCTGCTCGGCGAGTCGTCCATCGGTTCCGGCGTGCGGCGCATCGAGGCCCTGGTAGGCGTGGACGCCTACAACTTCCTGGCCCGTGAGCACACGGTCGTCGCCCAGCTCCAGGAGCTGATCAAGGGCCGTCCGGAGGAGCTCCCGGAGAAGGTCTCCGCCATGCTCGGCAAGCTCAAGGACGCCGAGAAGGAGATCGAGAAGTTCCGCGCCGAGAAGGTCCTCCAGGCCGCCGGCTCGCTCGCCGACTCCGCCAAGGACGTGCGCGGTGTCGCCCTGGTCACCGGTCAGGTCCCGGACGGGACCACCGCCGACGACCTGCGCAAGCTGGTCCTCGACGTGCGCGGCCGTATCCAGGGCGGCCGGGCCGCTGTCGTCGCCCTGTTCACCACGGTGAACGGCAAGCCCCTCACCGTGATCGCCACCAACGAGGCCGCCCGCGAGCGTGGTCTCAAGGCCGGTGACCTGGTGCGCGCCGCCGCCAAGACCCTCGGTGGCGGCGGTGGCGGAAAGCCGGACGTCGCCCAGGGAGGCGGCCAGAACCCGGCCGCCATCGGTGACGCCGTCGACGCCGTCGAGCGGCTCGTGGCGGACACCGCCAAGTGAGCGACTCGATGAACGGCCGGGTGGGCGGCCGGACGGACGACCAGCCGGACGGCCCGGTCATGCGTCGTGGCCGCCGCCTGGCGATCGACGTCGGGGACGCCCGTATCGGGGTCGCCTCCTGCGACCCCGACGGGATCCTCGCCACGCCGGTGGAGACCGTCCCCGGACGCGACATCCCGGCAGCACACCGCCGTCTGCGGCAGCTGGTCGAGGAGTACGAGCCGATCGAGATCGTCGTCGGCCTCCCTCGCTCCCTCAAGGGGGGCGAGGGCCCGGCCGCGGTCAAGGTCAGGGGCTTCGCCCAGGAACTGGCCCGGGGCATCGCGCCGGTGCCGGTCAGGCTCGTC
The DNA here is from genome assembly GCF_044328675.1 of Streptomyces sp. NPDC017890. NCBI lineage: Bacteria > Bacillati > Actinomycetota > Actinomycetes > Kitasatosporales > Streptomycetaceae > Streptomyces > Streptomyces sp. NPDC017890. The sequence continues at coordinate 9,513 of NZ_JBIRHU010000041.1, read as the reverse complement.
GACGAGCGGATGACGACGGTGACCGCCAGTCAGGGGCTGCGCGCCTCGGGAGTGAAGTCCAAGAAGGGCCGGTCCGTCATCGACCAGGCCGCCGCTGTGATCATCCTTCAGCAGGCACTGGAATCCGAACGGGTGTCAGGCAGGGCACCCGGTGAGGGCGTCGAAGTGGTCATCTGATCGCGATACGGTAACGTTCCGCGCGATGCGGAGGCATTCGAACAGCCACCGCACAGCAAGAGGCGGAACGGAAGGCGGCCCTCCATGACAGGCCGTGCGCGCCGTCGCCTCGCGGCTCTAGGGGATCGATGACTGAGTATGGCCGGGGCCCAGGCTCCGAACCGTGGCATCCGGAGGACCCGTTGTACGGGGACGGCGGATGGGGCGGACAGCAGGCCCACGCGGGCCAGCAGTCCCCCTACGGCGGCCAGCCGCAGCAGTATCCGGAGCAGCAGCAGCCCCAGCAGCAGTACGGCGACTGGGGCGACGGCGGCCAGTCCGCCCATGGTCAGCAGCCGCAGTACGACCAGTACGGTCAGCAGTACCCCGAGCCGCAGTACGACCAGTACAACCAGAATCCGCAGTACGACCAGTACGGTCAGCAGCAGTACGACCAGCAGTACGCGCCGCAGGGGCAGTCCCAGCAGGGCTACGACGACGGCGGCTGGGCAAACGGCGCGCAACCCCACGCGCAGTACCCCGCCGACCCGTCGGACCCCTACGGCCAGCAGGCCGCCGCCTACGGCGCGGAGCAGCCCGACTTCTACGGCACCCCGGAGGCGTACCCGCCCCCGGAGCCCCCGGGTCGCCGGCGCGCCGAGCCCGAGCCGCAGGACGCCGACGGGGACGCCGGTCCCGACGAGGGAGAGCACGCGTTCTTCGCGGGCGGGGACGCCGGCGAGGAAGAGGACGGCGAGGGCGGCGCGGGGCGGGGCGACCGCAGGAGCCGGGGCGGCAAGCCCAAGAAGGGCCGCAGCGGAGTCGCGTGCCTCGTGGTCTGCCTGGTGCTGGGCGGCGGCGTGGCAGGAGTCGGATATTTCGGCTTCCAGTTCTACCAGGAACGTTTCGGCGCGGCCCCGGACTACGCGGGTGACGGCAACGGCGAGCAGGTGACCGTCACGATCCCCAAGGGCGCGGGCGGCTCGACCATCGGTCAGGAGCTCAAGCGGAAGGGCGTGGTGAAGAGCGTCGACGCCTTCATCGCCGCCCAGCAGAGCAATCCCCAGGGCAAGAGCATCCAGGACGGCGTGTACACGCTGCAGAAGGAGATGTCGGCCGAGGCCGCGATCGAGCTGCTGCTCAATCCCAAGAGCCGCAGCAACCTGATCATCGCCGAGGGCAAACGCAACGTCGGCATCTACAAGGACATCGACAAGCGCCTCGAACTGGCCGAGGGCACCACCGCCAAGGTAGCCAAGGCCGAGTGGAAGAACCTCGGCCTGCCCGACTGGGCGATGAACCACAAGGACGTCAAGGACCCGCTGGAAGGCTTCCTCTACCCGTCGAGCTACTCGGTGGCCAAGGGCCAGAAGCCCGAGGAAGTGCTGAAGCAGATGGTGGCGCGGGCCACCGAGCAGTACGAGAAGATCGGGCTCGAGGAGAAAGCGGAGGGCCTCGGCCTCGACGGGCCGTGGCAGCTGCTCACCGTGGCGAGCCTGGTGCAGGCGGAGGGCAAGACGCACGAGGACTTCCGCATGATGTCCGAGGTCGTCTACAACCGGCTCAAGCCCACCAACACCGAGACCAACCAGGAACTGCAGTTCGACTCGTCCTTCAACTACCTGCTGGGCCAGAGCGAGATCCACATCAGCGAGTCCGAGATCAACAGCAACCCGGACCCGTACAACACCTACACCAACAAGGGCCTGCCGCCCGGCCCCATCAGCAATCCCGGCGAAGAGGCCCTGAAGGCGGCACTCGATCCCACGGAAGACGGCTGGATGTACTTCGTGGCCACCGACGGCCTGAGCAAGACCGAGTTCGCCAAGACGCACGACGACTTCCTGAAGCTGAAGGACAAGTTCGATGCCAGCTCGGGCAACTGACCGTCGGCGAGCCGCCGTTCTGGGCTCGCCGATCGCCCACTCCCTCTCCCCGGTCCTGCACCGCACCGCCTATGCCGAGCTGGGCCTGGAAGGCTGGACGTACGACCGCTTCGACGTCGACGAAGAGGCGCTGCCCGGCTTCTTCGAGGGGCTGGGCCCCGAGTGGGCGGGGCTGTCGCTCACCATGCCGCTCAAGCGGGCTGTCATCCCGCTGCTCGACGGGATCAGTGAGACGGCGGCCTCCGTGGACGCGGTGAACACCGTGGTGCTCACCGAGGACGGCCGGAAGACCGGCGACAACACCGACATCCCGGGCATGGTCGCCGCCCTGCGCGAGCACGGCATCGAGAAGGCCGAGACCGCGGCCGTCCTCGGCGCCGGCGCCACCGCCTCCTCCGCGCTGGCCGCACTGGCCCGGATCTGCACCGGCGAGATCGCCGTCTACGTACGCAGCCGGGCGCGGGCCGCCGAGATGCGGGGCTGGGCCGAACGCCTGGACGTCGACGTGCGCATCGCGGACTGGGCGGACGCCGAGGAGGCGCTGCACGCCCCGCTGGTGGTGGCCACCACCCCGGCCGGTACCACCGACGCCCTCGCCGCCGCCGTCCCGGAGAAGCCCGCGGCCCTCTTCGACGTGCTCTACGACCCGTGGCCGACCGCCCTCGCCGCCCGCTGGTCGGCTTACGGCGGCGCCGTCGTCAGCGGGCTCGACCTGCTGCTGCACCAGGCCGTGCTCCAGGTGGAGCAGATGACGGGCCGCGCTCCGGCCCCGCTCGCCGCGATGCGTGAAGCGGGCGAGCGAGCCCTCGCGGACCGTTAGCGCCCCTCCGGGCCCGCGGGCGCCCTTGGCGTCGCCCGGCGCCCGCGCCCGTCCGCCAGATGGACCGGCGGCCTGGTCCCGGACCCGGACGTGGGAGGATCGGAGGTGGCGGACCGGGGCCGCGCACCCGGACACGCCGTCGCCGTACGCGGAGTAGGCGCGTACGCAGGGCATAACCGGGGCGCGAGCACTGAGGAGCACCGTTGAGCAGGTTGCGCTGGCTGACCGCGGGGGAGTCCCACGGTCCCGCACTCGTCGCGACGCTGGAGGGTCTGCCCGCCGGGGTACCGATCACCACGGACATGGTGGCGGACCACCTGGCGAGGCGACGGCTCGGCTACGGTCGCGGTGCGCGGATGAAGTTCGAGCGGGACGAGGTCACCTTCCTCGGCGGCGTCCGGCACGGGCTCACCCTCGGCTCCCCGGTCGCGGTCATGGTCGGCAACACCGAGTGGCCGAAGTGGGAGCAGGTCATGGCGGCCGACCCGGTCGACCCGGAGGTGCTGGCCGGCCTGGCCCGCAACGCGCCCCTGACCCGCCCCCGCCCCGGCCACGCCGACCTCGCGGGCATGCAGAAGTACGGCTTCGACGAGGCCCGGCCCATCCTGGAGCGCGCCTCCGCGCGGGAGACGGCCGCCCGGGTGGCCCTGGGCGCCGTGGCACGGTCGTACCTGAAGGAGACGGCCGGCATCGAGATCGTCAGCCATGTCGTCGAACTGGCGGCGGCGAAGGCGCCGTACGGGGTGTACCCGACCCCGGCGGACGTGGAGAAGCTGGACGCCGACCCGGTGCGCTGCCTGGACGCCGACGCCTCCAAGGCGATGGTCGCGGAGATCGACCAGGCCCACAAGGACGGCGACACCCTCGGCGGCGTGGTCGAGGTGCTGGCGTACGACGTCCCGGTCGGCCTCGGCTCCCACGTGCACTGGGACCGCCGGCTGGACGCCCGGCTGGCCGCCGCCCTCATGGGCATCCAGGCCATCAAGGGCGTCGAGGTCGGCGACGGCTTCGGGCTGGCCCGGGTGCCGGGCTCGAAGGCGCACGACGAGATCCTGGCCGGCCCCGACGGTATCAGGCGGGCGTCCGGCCGCTCCGGCGGCACCGAGGGCGGTCTGACCACCGGCGAGCTGCTGCGCGTGAAGGCGGCCATGAAGCCGATCGCCACCGTGCCGCGGGCGCTGGGGACCGTGGACGTCGCCACCGGCGAGGCCACGCAGGCCCACCACCAGCGCTCCGACGTGTGCGCGGTGCCGGCGGCCGGCATCGTCGCCGAGGCGATGGTCGCCCTGGTCCTGGCGGACGCGGTGGCGGAGAAGTTCGGCGGCGACAGCGTGCCGGAGACCCGCCGCAACGTCCGCTCCTACCTCGACAACCTGGCCATCCGATGAGCGCACCGCTGATCGTCCTGGTCGGACCGATGGGCGTCGGCAAGTCCACGGTGGGGCAGCTGCTGGCCGAACGCCTCGGCGTCGGCTACCGGGACACGGACGAGGACATCGTCTCCGCGCAGGGACGGGCCATCGCCGAGATCTTCGTCGACGAGGGCGAGTCCGCCTTCCGGGCCCTGGAGAAGGAGTCCGTGCGGACCGCCCTCGCCGGACACGACGGCGTCCTCGCCCTCGGCGGCGGCGCGGTCCTGGACGCGGACACCCGCGGCCTGCTCGCCGGACAGCGCGTCGTCTACCTCTCGATGGACGTCGAGGAGGCCGTCCGGCGCACCGGTCTGAACGCCGCGCGCCCGCTGCTCGCGATCAACCCGCGCAAGCAGTGGCGCGAGCTGATGGAGGCCCGCCGCAGCCTCTACGAAGAGGTCGCCACGGTCGTCGTCGCCACGGACGGCCGCACGCCCGAAGAAGTCACCCGAGCCGTCCTGGACGCAGTGGAGTTGAAGGAAGCATGAGCGAGGCAGTCACCCGGATCCAGGTCGGCGGCACCGCCGGGAGCGAGGCCTACGAGGTCCTGGTCGGCCGACAGCTCCTCGGCGAGCTGGCCGGGCTGATCGGCACGAAGGCCAAGCGGGTCGCCGTGATCCACCCCGAGGCCCTCGCCGAGACCGGCGACGCGCTGCGCGCCGACCTCGCCGGGCAGGGCTACGAGGCGATCGCCATCCAGGTACCCAACGCCGAGGAGGCGAAGACCGCCGAGGTCGCCGCGTACTGCTGGAAGGCGCTCGGCCAGTCCGGCTTCACCCGTACCGACGTCATCGTCGGCGTGGGCGGCGGCGCCAGCACCGACCTGGCCGGATTCGTGGCCGCGACCTGGCTGCGCGGCGTTCGCTGGATCGCCGTCCCCACCACCGTGCTGGCCATGGTGGACGCGGCCGTCGGCGGCAAGACCGGCATCAACACCGCCGAGGGCAAGAACCTCGTCGGCTCCTTCCACCCGCCGGCCGGTGTCCTGTGCGACCTGGCCGCCCTGGACTCGCTCCCGGTCAACGACTACGTCTCCGGCCTCGCCGAGGTCATCAAGGCCGGCTTCATCGCCGACCCGGTGATCCTCGACCTGATCGAGTCCGACCCCCAGGCCGCGCGCACCCCGGCCGGACCGCACACCGCCGAGCTGATCGTGCGCTCCATCAAGGTCAAGGCGGAGGTCGTCTCCTCCGACCTGAAGGAAGCGGGCCTGCGGGAGATCCTCAACTACGGCCACACGCTCGGCCACGCCATCGAGAAGAACGAGCGCTACAAGTGGCGCCACGGCGCCGCCGTCTCGGTCGGCATGCACTTCGCCGCCGAACTGGGCCGCCTCGCGGGCCGCCTGGACGACGCCACCGCCGACCGCCACCGCAGCATCCTCGAATCGGTCGGCCTGCCGCTGCACTACCGCCACGACCAGTGGCCCAAGCTCGTCGAGAACATGAAGGTCGACAAGAAGTCCCGCGGTGACCTGCTGCGCTTCATCGTCCTGGACGGCCTCGCCAAGCCCACCGTCCTCGAGGGACCCGACCCGGCCGTCCTCCTCGCCGCCTACGGCGAGGTGGGTGAGTAGTACCCCGCCGCACCTTCCGCCCGATTCGCCTTGCGTGACGGGCACTTCGGACCGCCCCCGGCCGTTCACAGAACGACGGCCGGGGGCGGTACCGTTCGGACGGGGGTTCCCACGCCGTTTAGGGTGTGGGGGGAAGCGGGCGGGCCCCCTTCCCGCCGTCAGCGCCCATCGCCTGTACGAGACGGAGTGGCACCGGATGCAGCACGCAGTGGGTTCTCCGCTGCCGCCGCCCCATCAGCCGGGGCACGGACCGGCCGTCGGCTGGTCGCCGGCCGCACACCACCCGGGCCCGCACCAGGGTCCCGCCCCCGTACCGCCGCCCGCGGCGCCGGGCTACCCCGTGCAGGCCCCGCACCCGTCTCCGGCCCCGGGTGCCGGCCCGCACCCGGGCCCGCACCAGGCGGCACCCGTCCCGCCCCCGCCCGACACCACCGGCCATGTACCGCTGCCGCCCGGCGGCCCCGTGGCCGCGCCCAGCGTGCCACCCGCCACGTCCACCGGGCCCGACCCGGCCACGGCCACTCTCGCGGTGCTGCTCATCGGCCCCGCGGGAGCCGGCAAGACCAGCGTCGCCAAGTACTGGGCGGACCACCGCCGGGTCCCCACCGCCCACATCAGCCTCGACGACGTCCGTGAATGGGTCCGCTCCGGCTTCGCCGACCCCCAGACGGGGTGGAACGAGAACTCCGAGGCCCAGTACCGCCTCGCCCGCCGCACCTGCGGATTCTCCGCACGCAACTTCCTCGCCAACGGCATCTCCTGCATCCTCGACGACGCGGTCTTCCCGGACCGCCCGGTCGTCGGCCTCGGCGGCTGGAAGCGGCACGTCGGCCCCGGCCTGCTTCCGGTCGTCCTCCTGCCGGGCCTGGACGTCGTCCTGGAGCGCAACGCCGAACGCAGCGGCAACCGGCGGCTCACCGACGAGGAGGTCGCCCGCATCCACGGCCGCATGGCCGGCTGGTACGGCTCGGGTCTCCCGATCATCGACAACTCCACGCTGGACGTACCGGAAACCGCCCAGGTCCTGAACGAGGTCCTGACCCGCTCCATAGCGAGCCCCCCGAGCTGGTGACGAGGGGGACCGGGAGCGCTTCGAAAGGGGCGCGGGGTACTGCGCGACAGGCCCTCACCGGCCGGCAGGTGCCGAACAATGACAAGCCCCACCCCGATTGACACACCGGTGTACCCGCACGCACCTCCCCACTCGGCCTCTCTCAAGCGGCGTACCCCGAGCGGAGCTCTTACGCTCGGCTCATGTCAGAGGTGTACGCGGCCCGCCGGACGCGTCTACGAGAACGCTGCAACGCGGGCGGCAGCGCGGCGGCGCTCGTTTCCCGGCCCGCCAACGTGCGCTATCTCGCGGGCGCGGCCCCGCACGGTGCCGTGCTGCTGCTGGGCAAGACCGAGGACCTGCTGGTCTGCTCGGGGCCCCCGGACGACCGGCCGACGGACGGCGTCCGGCCCGACGACTCCCTGCCGGTGCGGGCCCTGCCCGGACCCGGCGGCGACCCGGCCGTCGCGGCCACCGGCCTCGCCGCGGCCCAGGGCGCCGAGTCCCTCGCCACCGAGGACCATCACCTCACCGTGGTCCGGCACCGCGCCATGCGCTCGGTCGCACCCAGGCTGCGCCTGACCGACCTCGGCCAGGCGGTCGAACAGCTCCGGGTGGTCAAGGACGAGGAGGAGATCTCCTGCCTGCGCATCGGCGCCGAGATCGCCGACCAGGCCCTCGGTGAACTCCTGGAGTCCATCCTGGTCGGTCGCACCGAGCGGCACCTCGCTTTGGAACTGGAGCGCCGCCTGGTCGACCACGGCGCCGACGGTCCCGCCTTCCCCACCTCTGTCGGCACCGGCCCGAACTCGGGACGCCGCGGCCACCGGCCCACCGACCGGCGCGTGGAGGAGGGCGACTTCCTCTCCGTCTGCCTGGGCGCCACTTACCGCGGCTACCGCTGCGAGATCGGCCGTACGTTCGTCATCGGCACCTCGCCGGCCGACTGGCAGATCGAACTGTACGATCTCGTCTTCGCCGCCCAGCGGGCCGGCCGGGAGGCCCTCGCACCGGGCGCCGCCTGCCGCGATGTGGACCGCGCGGCCCGGCAGGCACTGGACTCGGCCGGGTACGCGGAGAACCTTCCGACCCTCACCGGCCACGGTGTCGGACTCGAAATCGACGAGGACCCGCAGTTGGCCCCCGCGGCCATGGGTAAACTGGACGCTTGTGTGCCGGTCACCGTCGAACCGGGGGTCCACCTCCCGGGCCGGGGCGGGGTCCGGATCGATGACACGCTCGTCGTGCGCCCCGAGGCGGACGGCGGACCCGAGCTACTCACCATCACGACCAAGGAGCTGCTCGCGCTCTAGCCTTCGCGCTGAGCGCCTGCCTGCCCCGAGGTCGTCCACGTCAGTCCAGTCCAGGAGATTCCGCAACCGTGGCTTCCACGAACGACCTCAAGAACGGCATGGTGCTCAAGCTCGAAGGCGGCCAGCTCTGGTCCGTCGTCGAGTTCCAGCACGTCAAGCCCGGCAAGGGCCCGGCCTTCGTGCGCACCAAGCTCAAGAACGTGCTCTCCGGCAAGACCGTCGACAAGACCTTCAACGCCGGCGTCAAGGTCGAGACGGCCACTGTCGACAAGCGTGACATGCAGTTCTCCTACATGGACGGCGAGTACTTCGTCTTCATGGACATGGAGACCTACGACCAGCTGCACGTCGACCGCAAGGCCGTCGGCGACGCCGCCAACTTCCTGATCGAGGGCTTCACCGCCACCGTCGCCCAGCACGAGGGCGAGGTGCTCTTCGTCGAGCTGCCCGCCGCCGTCGAGCTGACCATCCAGGAGACCGAGCCCGGCGTCCAGGGCGACCGCTCCACCGGCGGCACCAAGCCCGCCACGCTGGAGACCGGCTACCAGATCCAGGTCCCGCTCTTCATCACCACCGGTGAGAAGATCAAGGTCGACACCCGCTCGAGCGACTACCTCGGCCGGGTGAACAGCTAACCGTGGCTGCCCGCAACACGGCCCGCAAGCGCGCCTTCCAGATCCTCTTCGAGGGCGATCAGCGCGGTGCCGACGTCCTGACGGTCCTCGCCGACTGGGTCCGGCACTCCCGGTCCGACACCCGGCAGCCGCCGGTGAGCGAGTACACGATGGAGCTGGTCGAGGGCTACGCCGAGCGCGCGAAGCGCATCGACGAGCTCATCGCCCAGTACTCGGTCGGCTGGACGCTCGACCGCATGCCGGTCGTCGACCGCAACATCCTGCGCCTGGGCGCCTACGAGCTGATCTGGGTCGACGCGACCCCGGACGCCGTCGTCCTGGACGAGATGGTGCAGCTGGCGAAGGAGTTCTCCACGGACGATTCGCCCGCCTTCGTCAACGGCCTGCTGGGCCGCCTGAAGGACCTCAAGCCCTCGCTGCGCCGCGACGAGGGCTGAGCGAGGCCCTGGGCCGACGGAGACCAGACCCCACCACGCCGGAGGGCCCGCAGCAGGCGCGCTGCGGGCCCTCCGGCGCGTTTCTCCGCACCACCTGGCACCTGTGAGGCACAAGACAAGCCGCCGGGGGGGGGGGGGGCCCGGGGGGGGGGGGCCCCCCCCCCCCCCCGGGGTGGGGGGGGGGGGGGGGCCCCCCCCCCCCCCGGGGGCGCCCCCCCCCCCCCCCC
>NZ_JBIRHU010000040.1:0-35433 GCF_044328675.1 Streptomyces sp. NPDC017890 | reverse complement strand
GGGCATCGGCGACACCATCCGCGTCTCCCTGTCGGCCCCGCCGGTCGAGGAGATCAAGGTCGGCATCCAGATCCTGGAGTCGCTGAACCTGCGCCAGCGCGGCCTGGAGATCGTCTCCTGCCCGTCCTGCGGCCGCGCCCAGGTCGACGTCTACAAGCTGGCCGAGGAGGTCACCGCCGGCCTGGAGGGCATGGACGTCCCGCTGCGCGTCGCCGTCATGGGCTGCGTCGTCAACGGCCCCGGCGAGGCCCGCGAGGCCGACCTCGGCGTCGCCTCCGGCAACGGCAAGGGCCAGATCTTCGTGAAGGGCGAGGTCATCAAGACCGTCCCCGAGTCGAAGATCGTGGAGACCCTCATCGAGGAGGCCATGAAGATCGCCGAGCAGATGGAGGCCGACGGCGTGACCTCCGGCGAACCCTCGGTCTCCGTCGCGGGCTGAACCAGCGGGCCGAACCAGCGGGCCGAACCAGCGGGCCGAACCGCCCTCCCCGGCCGCGTCGCCCCGGGGGGCGGCGCGGCATATGCACGACAGGTACAGTGCGGGAACCAGTAGATCTCAGGGTGAGGCCCCCGCACGTGTTGACGCAGACCACCTCCCGCGTGCTCGAACCGAGCGACCTGGACGCCGCGCTCGCCGTCCTCGACCGCGAGCCGGTCGCGAACGCCTTCGTGACCGCCCGGGTGCAGATCGCCGGCCTCGACCCGTGGCGGCTCGGCGGCGAGATGTGGGGCTGGTACGAGCACGGCATGCTGACCTCCCTCTGCTACGCCGGCGCCAACCTCGTCCCGATCTGCGCCACCCCGCGCGCCGTCCGCGCCTTCGCCGACCGCGCCCGGCGGGCCGGCCGCCGCTGCTCCTCGATCGTCGGCCCCGCCGACACGACCGCCCAGCTGTGGCGACTGCTCGAACCGGGCTGGGGCCCGGCCCGCGAGGTCCGCGCCCGCCAGCCCCTCATGGTCACCGGCCGCGTGCCCGCCGACATCGCCCCCGACCCCTACGTCCGCCGCGTCCGCAAGGACGAGATGGAGCGGATCATGCCGGCCTGCGTGGCGATGTTCACGGAGGAGGTCGGCATCTCCCCGATGGCCGGCGACGGCGGCCTGCTCTACCAGGCCCGGGTCGCGGAACTCGTCGGCTCCGGCCGCTCCTTCGCCCGCTTCGACACCGACGGCAGGGTCGTCTTCAAGGCCGAGATCGGCGCCGCCACCGACCGCGCCTGCCAGATCCAGGGCGTATGGGTGGCCCCCGAGTACCGGGGCAGGGGCCTGGCGGCACCGGGCATGGCGGCCGTCCTGCGCTACGCCCTGACGGACGTCGCCCCGATGGCCAGCCTGTACGTGAACGACTTCAACACGGCGGCACGGCGGACGTACCAGCGGGTGGGCTTCCAGGAGGTCGGCGCCTTCATGAGCGTCCTGTTCTGACACGCCCCGGGGAGCGGGCCGTGCCGGCACACGGCTCTGCCACGCGGGCGAGACCGGCCGCAGCCCGGCCGCACCCGGCGTACGACCGAAGACCCCCTGTAGGCTCCCGGCCATGGACGTCGTGATCGGCCCACTGGACCTCGCCGCGCACGTGGACGAGGCCCTCGCGGTCCAAGCCGCCGCGTTCGGACTCGGCCCCGACGAGGTGGCCGTCCGCCGCCAGATCGTCCTGCGCCACATGACCCACCCCGGAGCCAGGGCCCTCGGCGCCACCGCCGGAGGCGACCTCGTCGGCTTCGTCTACGGCATGCCCAACGACCGCGCCCACTGGTGGTCCACCGTCGTCGAGCCCTACCTCCGCGCCCGGGGCAACGACGCCTGGCTCGACGACTCCTTCGTCATCACCGAGCTCCACGTCCACCCGGCCCACCAGAACCGCGGCACGGGCCGCTCCCTGATCACCACGATCACCGACAGCGCCGCCGAGCCCCGTTCGATCCTCTCCGCGATCGACACCGACAGCCCCGCCCGCGGCCTCTACCGTTCCCTCGGCTACCAGGACCTCGCCCGCCGGGTCCTCTTCCCCAGCGCCCCCAAGCCGTACGCCGTGATGGGCGCCCCGCTCCCGCTGCGCCGGGCCTGACGCCACCCCGGCCGGTACATAACCGATTTCCGCCGGGCCGGACCCCCCGGCTAACCTCCTGCCAACACCTCCCCCACTCCCGGCTCCGCCCGAGCGGGGGGACCCCCAGCAGCAGGAGACACGAGAACCATGGCCAACGCACCGGTCCAGCGCATGTCGAAGTTGATGGCGAAGACGCTGCGCGACGACCCGGCGGACGCCGAGGTCCTCAGCCACAAGCTGCTCGTCCGCGCCGGTTACGTGCGCCGCACCGCCGCCGGCCTGTGGAGCTGGCTGCCGCTCGGCAAGAAGGTCCTCGGCAACGTCGAGCGCATCGTCCGCGAGGAGATGGACGCCATCGGCGCCCAGGAGGTCCAGCTCCCCGCCCTGCTGCCGCGCGAGCCGTACGAGGCCACCGGCCGCTGGGACGAGTACGGCCCCGAGCTGTTCCGCCTCCAGGACCGCAAGGGCGGCGACTACCTCCTCGGTCCCACCCACGAGGAGATCTTCACCCTGCTGGTGAAGGACCAGGCGTCCTCCTACAAGGACCTGCCGGTCATCCTCTACCAGATCCAGAACAAGTACCGCGACGAGGCCCGCCCCCGGGCCGGCATCCTGCGCGGCCGCGAGTTCCTGATGAAGGACTCCTACTCCTTCGACGTCGCCGACGAAGGCCTCGCCGAGTCCTACGCCCTGCACCGCGCCGCCTACCAGCGGATCTTCGAGCGCCTCGGCCTCGACTACCGCATCTGCGCCGCGACCGCCGGCGCGATGGGCGGCTCCAAGTCCGAGGAGTTCCTCGCCCCGGCCGGTGCCGGCGAGGACACCTTCGCGGACTGCCCCAACTGCGACTTCGCCGCCAACACCGAGGCGATCAGCTACGCGCTGCAGCCCGTGGACGCGGCCGGCGTGCCCGCCGCCGAGGACATCCCCACCCCGGACACCCCCACCATCGAGACCCTCGCCGCCTCCCTCGGCGTGGAGGCCTCCGCCACGCTGAAGAACCTGCTCGTCAAGGTCGACGGCGAGATCGTCGCCGTGGGCGTCCCCGGCGACCGCGAGGTCGACCTGGACAAGGTCGAGGCGCACTTCGCCCCGGCCGCCGTCGAGCTGGTCACCGCCGAGGACTTCGTGGGCCGCCCCGACCTGGTCCGCGGCTACGTCGGCCCGCAGGGCCTGGGCGAGAAGGTCACGTACATCGCCGACCCGCGCGTGGCCCCGGGCACCGCCTGGATCACGGGCGCCAACAAGGAGCACACGCACGCCAAGAACGTCGTGGCGGGCCGTGACTTCGAGGTCGACGCGTACGTCGACGTCGTCGTGGTCCGCGAGGGTGACCCCTGCCCGAAGTGCGGTACCGGCCTCAAGCTGGACCGCGCCATCGAGATCGGCCACATCTTCCAGCTGGGCCGCAAGTACGCCGACGCCCTCAAGCTCGACGTCCTCGGCCAGAACGGCAAGCCGGCCCGCGTGACGATGGGCTCCTACGGCATCGGCGTCTCCCGCGCGGTGGCCGCCCTCGCCGAGCAGCACGCCGACGACAAGGGTCTCGTCTGGTCCAAGGAGGTCGCCCCGGCCGACGTCCACGTCGTCGCCGCGGGCAAGGCCCTGCAGACCGAGCTGGCCCTGGAGGTCTCCGACAAGCTGGCCGCCGCCGGCGTACGGGTCCTCGTGGACGACCGCGCCGGAGTCTCCCCGGGCGTCAAGTTCACGGACGCCGAGCTCATCGGCGTACCCCAGATCCTGGTCGCCGGGCGCCGCTCCGCCGAAGGCGTGGTCGAGCTGAAGGACCGCCGCACCGGCGAGCGCGAGGAGATGACGGTCGAGGAAGCCATCACCCGCCTCACGGCCTGACCCCGGTCCCGCAAGGGGCGCCCGCGACCGACGGGCGCTCCCTGCGGGGAGCACGGCCACCGGCCGGCAGGCGATCCCTGCCACACGTACGGTGACGAGGGTCGCGACAGCGCGCCGCCTCGCGGCGCATGCCCCCGCCGTCCTACAGCCAGCCCGCGAACTCCAGCAGCAGTTCCGCGTCCTGCTCCCGGCCCACCCGACGGGCCCGTACGCCCGACTCGACGGCGCGGAACAGCGTCCAGCCGCGCAGCCGTTCCTGGTCCACCTCCAGCGACTCCGCGAGCCGCTTGACGCGGCGCCGGGTCGTCGAGGCGCCGGACGGCTGGGCGATGACGTCCTCCACCCGGTCCCGCACTAGCCGCGCGAGGTCGAAGGCGCTCTCACCGACCACCGGGTCGGGGCCCACGGCCAGCCACGGCATCCGCTCCCCGGCGAGCACCTTGCTCTGCCGGAACGTGCCGTGCAGAAGCCGCGGCTCGGGCGGCGCGGCCAGCAGTTCCTCGCGGGCCGCGAGCGCCGCGTCGACCAGCGGCGCCACCGCCGGGTCGGCCACCGCGCCCGCCCGCATGGCCTCGGCCTGCCGCCCGGTCCGCTCGGCCACGGTCTCGAAGGGGTGCCCCGCGGGCGGGTCCACCCACAGCCGCCGCAGCGTGCCCGCGGCCTCCAGCAACGCCTTCCCCTCCGGCAGCGACCGCACCGACACGTCCGGATGCAGCCGCTCCAGCAGCAGTACGCCCTCCGTGCTCTCCGTGCTCTCCGCTTCGCGAAGCTGTACGGCGCCCAGCCCGCCCCAGTGGGCGAGTGCGGCCCGCTCGCTCTCCGGGCGCGCCCGGCGCGGGGCCAGCTTCAGCACCGCGGGCGTCCCGTCGGCCGCCCGCACCAGGACCACCAGGCTGCTGCGCCCGCCGGGCACCTGCACCCGCTCCACGGTCAGCCCGCGCAGAGCCACGGCCCGCTCCGCCGCCTCGGGCAGCTTCTCCAGCCAGTCGTCACCGTCCGGTGCCGTCTCGCCGAGCGCCCTGACCAGACGCCGCGGCGGTTCGAAAGCCATGCGCGAGCCGTTCCCTTCCCGTACGGGCAGCCGTACGTGTTACGCGGTCGGTGCCGCCGGAGCGGAAGCCGGGTCCGACGTCGCGTCCGAAGCGGGGTCCGAAGCCGCGTCCGGTGCCGCACCCGGCGTCGACGGGTCGCCGGCCCTCTCGGCGAGCCCAGGGAAGGCTACGCTGCCGCCCCGCCAGCGCACCGCCCGGACCGCCGCCTCGCGCAGGGCCCCGGCCGCCGTGGCCCGCCGGTCGCCCTCGGCCGCCCGCACCAGGTCGGAGTAGACCCCGGCCACCCGGTCCTCCAGCTCGGCCGCCAGCCGCAGGGCCGCCGCCGAGTCCGGCACCGTGAACGGCAGCGCGTACCCGGCCGCCGCGGCGACCGGCTCGCCGCCGAGAGCGCGCACCTCGCGCGCCAGCGTGTCCCGTCGAGCCCGGTGCGCGTCGTACGCCGTCCGCGCCTCGGTGTGCCGCTCCTCGTCGATCCGCCCGCCGACGACCCCGTAGCCGTACACGGCCGCGTGCTCCGCCGCCAGCGCCGCCTGGAGCGCGTCCAGCGCCCGGTTCTTCGTCTCGCTCACCCGTGACCCTCCGTCAGCAGATACACGTGCGCCGCGCCGGCCGCGGCCACCGAGGCCAGCAGCCGCGCCAGTTCGCCCGGCACCTCCAGCAGCGCCTCGGCCCGCCGGTCGGCCAGTTCCCGCTCGGCGGCGGCGAGCAGGGCCAGGGCGTCCTTCTCAACCGTGGGTACGGCGCCGGAAGCGTTCCCCGGGCCGGCGGCGCGCGCGGACGCCGAGGGCGACACCTCCGGCGAGGCCGTGCTCACGGCACCGAACGCCTCCGCGTGCCGCACGACCTCCGCGTGCAAGGGCCGCAGCCGCTCCGCCAGCCCCGGATGGGCGGCCATCACCGCTTCGTACCGCCCGGCGAGCCCCTCGCTGTCCCGGGCCGCACGCGCGCGTGCCCGGTCGGCGGCCGGCGTACCGCCCTGCGTGCCGCCGGAATCCGACCCGCCGGAACAGCCGACGAGCAGGGCGGCCCCGGCGGCCGACACGAGCAGGCTTCTCCTGCGCGGCCCCCAGGGCGGACGCGGCGATCGCGGCCCCGAGGGCAGGCGCGACGATGAGGCAAACGACACGGCAGACGTCCTCGACAGGCTCGTACGGGAAGCGACGGCAAAGCGACGGGCGACGCGACGGGAACCCGCGGTGCGGCCTGCCCGTGATCACGGTACCCGGGCCCCGCCCGGCGGGCACCACTCATCGGCGCCGCCGAGCCCGGGTGGACGGCAACACCCCCTGGGACCGGATACCCTTTGACCAGACACGCGCACCGTCCCACAACAGCACACGCGGCCGAGGAGTCACCCGGATGAGCACCACCCAGAGCGAGAGGCTGCGAGAGCTGCTTGAACCGCTCGTCGCCTCCCAGGGACTGGACCTCGAAGAGATCGCGGTGGACTCGGTCGGCCGCAAGCGTGTGCTGCGTGTCGTCGTCGACTCCGACACCGGTGCGGACCTGGACCGGATCGCCGATGTGAGCCGCGCGCTCTCGGCGAAGCTCGACGAGACCGACG
This sequence comes from Streptomyces sp. NPDC017890, assembly GCF_044328675.1. Lineage (NCBI taxonomy): Bacteria > Bacillati > Actinomycetota > Actinomycetes > Kitasatosporales > Streptomycetaceae > Streptomyces > Streptomyces sp. NPDC017890. Next base: position 28,916 of record NZ_JBIRHU010000040.1, on the reverse strand, counting down.
CGATGGGCGAGGGGGAGTACACCCTCGAGGTCGGCACCCCGGGCGCGGAGCGCTCCCTCACCGAGCACCGCCACTACGTGCGCGCCACGGACCGCCTCGCGCGGTTCCAGCTCCACGAGGGCGGCGAACTGGTCGCCCGCATCCTCGGTGTGGACGACGACGGACTCGACCTCGAGGTGCCCGGAGTGAAGGGCCGTAAGGCCACCACCCGCAGACTCGCCTTCGGCGACATCGACAAGGCGCGCGTCCAGGTCGAGTTCAGCCGCAAGGACACCAAGAACAGCAACAACGACAACGACACAACGGAAGACGAGGAGGCGTAGCCGTGGACATCGACATGAGCGCCCTGCGGGGCTTGGTACGGGAGAAGGAGATCTCCTTCGACCTGCTGGTCGGAGCGATCGAGTCGGCCCTCCTCATCGCCTACCACCGCACCGAGGGAAGCCGCCGGCACGCGCGCGTGGAGCTCAACCGGGAAACCGGGCATGTGACCGTGTGGGCGAAAGAGGACCCCGACGACCTCGAGGAGGGCCAGGCGGCCCGCGAGTTCGACGACACCCCGTCCGACTTCGGCCGTATCGCCGCCACCACCGCCAAGCAGGTCATCCTGCAGCGGCTGCGCGACGCCGAGGACGACGCGACGCTCGGCGAGTACGCAGGCCGTGAGGGCGACATCGTCACCGGCGTGGTCCAGCAGGGCCGCGACCCGAAGAACGTGCTCGTCGACATCGGCAAGCTGGAGGCCATCCTGCCTGTGCAGGAGCAGGTGCCCGGCGAGGCCTACCCGCACGGCACGCGGCTGCGTTCGTACGTCGTCCGGGTGGCGAAGGGCGTACGCGGTCCGTCCGTGACGCTGTCGCGCACGCATCCCAATCTGGTGAAGAAACTCTTCGCCCTGGAGGTGCCCGAGATCGCCGACGGGTCCGTCGAGATCTCCGCCATCGCCCGCGAGGCCGGCCACCGCACCAAGATCGCCGTACGCTCCACCCGCTCGGGCCTGAACGCCAAGGGCGCCTGCATCGGCCCCATGGGCGGCCGGGTGCGCAATGTCATGGGCGAGCTGAACGGCGAGAAGATCGACATCGTCGACTGGTCGGACGACCCGGCCGAGATGGTGGCGAACGCGCTCTCCCCGGCCCGCGTCTCCAAGGTGGAGGTCGTGGACCTGGCGGCCCGCTCCGCTCGCGTGATCGTGCCCGACTACCAGCTGTCGCTGGCGATCGGCAAGGAGGGCCAGAACGCCCGCCTCGCCGCCCGGCTGACCGGCTGGCGGATCGACATCCGGCCGGACACCGAACAGCCGTCCGAGCAGTCGTCGCAGCGGTAGTCCGACCGGCTGTCGACGGGGCACGGGGAATAGATCCAAGCCGCACGTCGCTGAGAACACGACAGCTTTGCATGCGGTATGTGTTCGATTCTTGCCCCAAAGGGGTGAGGTCGTTCCGGGGAGGTAGACTTAAGAGTGTCTGGCCGGACACGTACCCGAGCATGCCCTGAGCGCACCTGCGTGGGGTGCCGGGAGCGAGCGGTCAAAAGCGAGCTGCTGCGCACTGTGGCGGTCGAGGGTCATTGCACCCCTGATCCACGCGGTACGCTGCCCGGCCGGGGTGCCTACGTGCACCCCGCACCGGTCTGTGTCGACCAGGCAGTGCGCCGCAAGGCGTTCCCGCGGGCGCTCCGCGTCCCGGGACCGCTCGACGTAAAGGCGTTGCGCCGCTACGTCGAGCAGGCACAGGGTTGCTGACAGCAGCATGCAGGCAACGTGCCAAGGAAGACGAGCCGCGCGGAACCCCGCGCGGCCTGGTACCTCGCGAAGTGAAAGCAGGTCGAGATTGCGATGAGCACTCGATGAGTACGCGATGAGTACGCCCATGAACTAGCGACGGTCCGGACGCAACCCGGACCTCAGAGGAGCGAAGTGGCTAAGGTCCGGGTCTACGAACTCGCCAAGGAGTTCGGTGTCGAGAGCAAGGTCGTCATGGCCAAGCTCCAGGAACTCGGTGAATTCGTCCGTTCGGCGTCTTCGACGATCGAGGCGCCCGTAGTACGCAAGCTGACAGACGCCTTCCAGCAGGGCAGTGGCAACGGCCGGTCCGCCGGGCGTCCCGCGGCCCCGAAGAAGGCCGCCCCCAGGCCCGCCGCGCCGTCCCCGGCGCAGGCTGGGGGCCCCTCCCACGCCGTCAAGGCAGGGGGGGAACGTCCGGCTGCCCCGCGGCCGCCGGCCGCACCCAAGCCCGCGGCTGCCCAGCAGCCCGAGGCTCCGTCGGCTCCCGCGCCGGCGCCGTCCCAGGGCCAGCCCCAGGGTCAGCGTCCGACGCCGGGCCCGAAGCCCGCGCCGCGTCCGGCCCCGGCCGCCCCGGAGTTCACCGCTCCGCCGGCCGCTCCGGCCGCCTCGGCCCCGGCTCCGGCCGGACCGAAGCCCAGCGCGCGTCCCGGTGCCCCCAAGCCCGGCGGCCGTCCGTCCGGTCCGGGGCAGGACCGGGGTCAGGACCGAGGCCAGCAGGGCGGCCAGGGCCGCCCCGGTGGTCAGCGTCCCGGCGCCCCGGCGCAGCGTCCCGGCGGCCGTCCCGGCGGCCCGCGTCCGGGTAACAACCCCTTCACCTCCGGCGGCAACGCCGGCATGGCGCGCCCGCAGGCGCCCCGTCCGCAGGGCGGTCAGCGTCCGGGCGGTCCCGGTGCTCCCGGCGCCGGCCCCCGCCCGCAGGCTCCCGGTGGCCAGGGTGGCGGTCCCCGTCCCCAGGCTCCGGGCGGCAACCGCCCGACCCCGGGCTCGATGCCGCGTCCGCAGGGCGGCGGCCAGGGCGGTCCCCGTCCCGGTGGCGGCCCGCGTCCGAACCCCGGCATGATGCCGCAGCGTCCCGCTGCCGGCCCGCGTCCCGGCGGTGGCCCCGGTGGGGGTCGCGGTCCGGCCGGTGCCGGTCGTCCCGGCGGCGGCGGCGGTCGTCCCGGTGGCGGCGGCGGCTTCGCCGGTCGTCCCGGTGGCGGTGGCGGCGGCGGTCGTCCCGGTGGCGGCGGCGGCTTCGCCGGTCGTCCCGGTGGCGGCGGCGGCTTCGGTGGCGGCGGTGGCCGTCCCGGCTTCGGCGGTCGTCCCGGTGGCCCGGGTGGCCGTGGTGGCACGCAGGGCGCCTTCGGTCGTCCCGGCGGTCCCGCGCGTCGCGGTCGCAAGTCGAAGCGGCAGAGGCGCCAGGAGTACGAGGCCATGCAGGCCCCGTCGGTCGGCGGTGTGATGCTGCCTCGCGGCAACGGCGAAGCCATTCGCCTGTCGCGCGGTGCTTCACTCACCGACTTCGCGGAGAAGATCAACGCCAACCCGGCGTCGCTCGTCGCGGTCATGATGAACCTCGGCGAGATGGTCACCGCGACCCAGTCCGTCTCCGACGAGACGCTCCAGCTCCTCGCCGGCGAGATGAACTACACGGTTCAGATCGTCAGCCCGGAGGAGGAGGACCGCGAGCTGCTCGAGTCCTTCGACCTGGAGTTCGGCGAGGACGAGGGCTCCGAGGAGGACCTGGTCGTCCGTCCGCCGGTCGTGACCGTCATGGGTCACGTCGACCACGGTAAGACCCGACTGCTCGACGCCATCCGCAAGACGAACGTCATCGCGGGCGAGGCCGGCGGCATCACCCAGCACATCGGTGCCTACCAGGTCGCGACCGAGGTCAACGAAGAGGATCGCAAGATCACCTTCATCGACACCCCGGGTCACGAGGCGTTCACCGCCATGCGTGCCCGTGGTGCGCGGTCGACCGACATCGCGATCCTGGTCGTCGCGGCCAACGACGGCGTCATGCCGCAGACGGTCGAGGCGCTCAACCACGCCAAGGCGGCCGAGGTCCCGATCGTCGTCGCGGTCAACAAGATCGACGTCGAGGGTGCCGACCCGACCAAGGTGCGCGGTCAGCTGACCGAGTACGGTCTGGTGGCCGAGGAGTACGGCGGCGACACGATGTTCGTCGACATCTCCGCCAAGCAGGGTCTGAACATCGACTCCCTGCTGGAGGCCGTGGTCCTCACCGCGGACGCCTCGCTCGACCTGCGGGCCAACCCGAACCAGGACGCGCAGGGCATCTCGATCGAGTCCCGTCTCGACCGCGGCCGCGGTGCCGTGGCGACGGTCCTCGTGCAGCGAGGCACCCTGCGGGTCGGCGACACGATGGTGGTGGGCGACGCCTACGGCCGCGTCCGCGCCATGCTCGACGACAACGGCAACAACGTCGCCGAGGCGGGTCCGTCGACGCCGGTCCAGGTCCTGGGCCTGACCAACGTCCCGGGTGCCGGTGACAACTTCATCGTGGTCGAGGAGGACCGTACGGCCCGCCAGATCGCGGAGAAGCGCGCCGCCCGCGAGCGGAACGCCGCGTTCGCCAAGCGCACGCGCCGCGTGTCGCTGGAGGACCTGGACAAGGTGCTGAAGGCCGGCGAGGTCCAGCAGCTGAACCTGATCATCAAGGGCGACGCGTCCGGATCGGTCGAGGCCCTGGAATCCTCCCTGCTCCAGCTGGACGTCGGCGAAGAGGTCGACATCCGCGTCCTGCACCGCGGTGTCGGTGCGGTCACGGAGTCCGACATCGACCTGGCGATGGGCTCCGACGCCATCGTGATCGGCTTCAACGTGCGCGCCGCCGGGCGTGCCGCGCAGATGGCCGAACGCGAGGGTGTGGACGTCCGGTACTACTCGGTCATCTACCAGGCGATCGAGGAGATCGAGGCGGCCCTCAAGGGCATGCTCAAGCCGGAGTACGAAGAGGTCGAGCTCGGTACGGCGGAGATCCGCGAGGTCTTCCGCTCGTCCAAGCTGGGCAACATCGCGGGTGTCCTCATCCGCTCCGGCGAGGTCAAGCGCAACACCAAGGCGCGCCTCCTGCGCGATGGCAAGGTCATCGCGGAGAACCTCAACATCGAGGGTCTGCGTCGCTTCAAGGACGACGTCACCGAGATCCGCGAAGGCTTCGAGGGCGGTATCAACCTCGGAAACTTCAACGACATCAAGGTCGACGACGTCATCGCGACGTACGAGATGCGCGAGAAGCCGCGGGTGTAAGCACCCCGACTTCCGAGGCGGTCCGGTCCGGGGCCGGTCGGCGGAGAGCAATATCCGTCGATCGGCCCCGGCCGTTCGTTGTACGGTTCTGATGTCCCCGCCACATGGATGGCGGGGCCATCGATCCCGGACCGGCGGGTGAACCGGTTACACATGTATGTGGGGACGCTGTCCTTCGACCTCCTCCTCGGCGACGTACATTCGCTGAAGGAGAAGCGCTCCGTCGTCCGCCCGATCGTCGCCGAGCTCCAGCGGAAGTACGCGGTGAGCGCGGCCGAGGTGGATCACATGGATCTCCACCGGCGGGCCGTCGTCGGCCTGGCCATGGTGTCCGGCGACGCGGGGCACCTCTCCGACGTACTCGACCGGTGCGAGCGGCTGGTGGCCGGCCGCCCCGAAGTGGAGCTGCTGTCCGTCAGGCGGCGCTTCCACGGCGACGACGACTGACCAGAAACGCACGAGAAGCGCAGAAGAAGCGCAGAAGCAGAAAGAACGGGAGACGGACCAGTGGCCGACAACGCGCGGGCGAAAAGGCTGGCGGACCTCATCCGAGAGGTGGTGGCCCAGAAGCTGCAGCGCGGGATCAAGGACCCGCGGCTCGGCTCGCACGTCACCATCACGGACACCCGGGTCACGGGTGACCTGCGGGAGGCGACCGTCTTCTACACGGTGTACGGGGACGACGAGGAGCGCGCGGCCGCGGGCGCCGGCCTGGAGAGCGCCAAGGGCATCCTGCGCTCCGAGGTCGGCAAGGCGGCGGGCGTGAAGTTCACGCCGACCCTGACCTTCGTCATGGACGCCCTTCCGGACACCGCCCGGAACATCGAGGACCTCCTCGACAAGGCACGGCAGTCCGACGAGAAGGTGCGCGAGGCGTCCGCGGGCGCCGCGTACGCCGGTGAGGCGGACCCGTACCGCAAGCCGGGCGACGACGACGAGGCCGTCGAGGCCGACGAGACGGACGACACCGCTAAATGACCGACAAGCACCCCACGCCCGACGGCCTTGTCATCGTCGACAAGCCGTCGGGCTTCACCTCGCACGACGTCGTCGCCAAGATGCGGGGCATCGCCCGTACCCGGCGCGTCGGGCACGCCGGCACGCTCGACCCGATGGCGACGGGCGTCCTGGTCCTCGGTGTGGAACGGGCGACCAAGCTCCTCGGGCACCTCGCCCTCACCGAGAAGGAGTACCTGGGCACGATCAGGCTCGGGCAGACGACGCCGACCGACGACGCCGAGGGCGAGATCACGGGGTCGGTGGACGCCTCGAAGGTCACCCGGGACGCCATCGACGCGACCGTCGCCACCCTGACCGGCGACATCATGCAGGTGCCGTCCAAGGTCAGCGCCATCAAGATCAACGGCGTGCGCTCCTACAAGCGGGCGCGCGAGGGCGAGGACTTCGAGATCCCCGCCCGCCCCGTCACCGTCTCCTCCTTCGAGGTCTACGACGTACGGGACGCCGTCGCCGAGGACGGCACCCCGGTGCTGGACCTGGTGGTCTCGGTGGTCTGCTCCTCCGGCACCTACATCCGGGCCCTGGCCCGTGACCTGGGCGCCGGCCTCGGCGTCGGCGGCCATCTCACCGCGCTGCGCCGCACCCGCGTCGGCCCGTACAAGCTGGACGCGGCGAAGACACTGGACCAGCTCCAGCAGGAGCTGACCGTCATGCCGGTCGCCGACGCGGCCACCGCCGCCTTCCCGCGCTGGGACGTGGACTCCAAGCGGGCCCGGCTGCTCATCAACGGTGTACGGCTGGAGATGCCCGACACGTACGCGGGCGTCGGCGCCGTCGCAGTCTTCGACCCGGAGGGCCGCTTCCTCGCACTCGTGGAGGAGCACAAGGGCAAGGCGAAGAGCCTGGCCGTCTTCGGCTGAGCCGACGCTCCGTCACCTTCGCCCGTGGAGCGGCGATCACGGGGACTTCACTGTCGCCGCTCCACGGTCCCCCCTCGGTTCCCCCACCTCCAGGGTGTATCCGACCCTGCCCTCCTGTTCACCCGTCCGGGCAGGCGCTCGGAGCGAACCGGGGGAGTGGAAGGGGGCGCGTTCGCCAGGGGATCTGTCCCGCTGATCATCACGTGCCTACCGTCGAACCCACAGCGCGGGTGTACGGCGGGGAGGTTCGACGATGGCGTCGCGGAACCGGTCCCGGGAGGCGGCGGGCGGCAGGGCAGGACAGCGGACCCGGGACGACTCCCGGGACCCGCGCGGTGGGCCCCCGGCCGTCCGGGACGCCGACCCGACGCGGTGCGCGCCCGACGACGCGCTGATCCTCGTCCACGACCTGGCCGGCCGCCCCCGCGGCACCGGGTTCGTAGCCGACCACCACGGCACGGTGATCACCAGCCACGAAGCGGTCGACGGCCTGTCCCGGCTGGTGCTGAGCGCCCCCGGCGACCGCCGCCGCGTCGTGGCCGCCGCCGACGTGACCCCGCTGCCCGGCCTCGGCCTGGCCCTCGTACGCACCGAGGGCCTCGGCGTCGCCCCGCTGCCCGTCACCGTGCGGGACAGGGTCGAGGCCGGGACCTACGTCCGGATCGCCGCCGGCGGCTGGCGCGAGGCCCGCGTCCTGGGCACCACCGACGTCCACTACGCGGCCACGGACCGCTTCCACGTCGTCGGCGACGCGCTGGAACTCGCGCTCGGCACGGCGGGGCGGGACGCGCTGCGCCTCGGCGGCGGCGCGGCCGGCGGACCGGTGCTCGACATGGCGACCGGCGCCGTGCTCGGCGTTCTCGGCACCGCCCTGGCCTCCGGACACAGCGACGTCGGCTTCGCCGTGCCCCTGCTACCCGCCCCCGGCCCCCTCGCCGGGCTCCTCGCCGAGAACGCGGCGACGGTCCCGGCGTACGGCGCCGACCTCAATCTGGCGGGCGTACTCGCACTCGCGGCGACCTCGGTGGGGCAGGACGGTCCGGCGGGGGCGGCGGGCGGTGGGGGCGCGGGTGCGTGCGGGGGCGCGGCTCTCGACGACGGGGTCGTGGCTGGTGGCGGTGTCGGGGCCGGCCCCGACACTGTCCCCATGACGGTGCCGGCGCCGGCCCGGGCGCTGGTCCGGGTGCCGTGGTGCCGGTCGAGCGGGTGGGCGTGACGCGGGAGTTCGCCGCCTTCGCCGCCGGCAGCGCCGGTGTGCTCGGACTGGTCGGCGCGCCCGGCAGCGGTCGTACGACCGAGTTGGCGGCCCTCGCCGCCCGCCGCTCCGGCGGCACGGAACCGGCGCCCACGCTGTGGCTGCGCGGTGCGGATCTGCGCGACGACGACCTGTCGCTGGCGGACGCGGCCCGCAGGACACTGGCCCGGGCCGCCCGCATCGTGGCCGCCTGGGACCGCTCCCGACCCACCGGCCTCGGCGACATCACCCCGGAGCGCCTCGCCCACCTGGCCCGTGCCGCCGGGCGGCCTCTCCTGCTCCTTCTCGACGGCCCCGAGGAGATGCCGCCCGTCCTGGCCCACCGCCTCACCGAGTGGACCGAGGGCACGGCGGCGTGGCTGCGGGAGACGGGGACACGGCTCGTCGTGGCATGCCGGGCAGAGTTCTGGGAGCGGGCGGGGGCGGAATTCCCGCGGGAGCTGTTGTACGGGGCGGCGACGGGGCCGACCGCCGCGCAGCCGTCGACCGGGACGGATGCTGCCGTACTCCGGTCGGAAGCCGCCGCACTCAGGTCGGAAGTCGCTGGTCATCGGTCGGAGGTCGCTGGGCATCGGCGGGACTCCGCCGAGCCGGAGGGCCAAGCCCCGGACGCGGGACTTCCGCCCTGCGTCCGTCTCGGCGACCTGCGGGACGACGAGGCCAAAGAGGCGCGCACACGCTACCGCGTACCGGAAGGCGCCCTCGCCGACCCGGACGCCCGGCACCCTCTCACCCTCCGCCTGCTCTCTGAGATCCGCCGGGCCCTCCCCGGCTCACCACCCCCCGTCCGCGTGGACCGGCACGCGGTGTTCACGGCATACCTGGACCTGATGTGCCTGCGCGTCGCGACCCGGCTGGCCGAGGAGAACGGCCTGCGCGGCACCGCCGTACGCCGACTCGCCGCCAAGGTCTCCGGGCAGGTGCACGAGGCGGCCCGGCGCAGTCTCGGCCCCGGGCAGGGCGGCCTCGACCGGGAATCGTTCGAGATGGTGTTCCCGTGGGGACCGGCCCCCGCCCGGCTCGGCGGCCACGCCGGATGGGCGACCGCCGTACTCGCCGAAGGCCTCCTCGTACCCGCCGGCAACGGCTACCGCTTCGCCCACGAGGAAGTCGCCGACTGGATCCAGGGCACCCACCTCGACCTGGACGACGCCCTGCGCTCCCTCGTCCACCGCCGCGGCACCCCGCAGGACACGCACACCCTCTCCGTGCCGCACCACCGCATCGGGCCCGTCACCGAGGCCGTGCTGCTCCTGGCCCGCCAGCACGGCGTCCCCCAACTCGCGCTGACCCTCGAAGAACTGGTGAACGCCCTCGACGCCGACCCCCACTCCTGGTGGGCCGCCCGGCTGCTCGCCGAGGTGCTGACGCGCGTGCCCGACGCGACGCCGTACACGGACGTGCTGCGACTGCTCGCCGACGGCATCGCCGAGCGGCGGGGTGAAGGACGTGCCGCGCCGGGCGAGTTCGGGCCCGGCTTCTGGACGGCGCTGCGACTGCCGGAGGCCACACGCCTGGACCTGCTGCGCCGCCTCGTCCTCGCCGACGGTCCCCCGCACGAGCCCGGCCCCCGCCACCTCGACACCGTCGCCGCACTGCTCGCCACCGACCCGGCGGCCGTACAGCCACTCCTCGTCCGCTGGTTCGACGACGAACGCCCGTTGCCCGCCACCCCGCACGCGACCGTGGCGACTGCCGCGCAGGCGCTCCTGCACACGCACCGCCACCGCGGCCTGGACGGCCTCACCGAGGTACTCGTCGACAGCACGCACCGGCGGGCCGACGAACTGCTCGCCGTCCTGGCCGAGGAGGAGCCGTCCGCCCTCTGCCGTGCCGTCGAGCGGTGGGCGCGCGACGAGCGACCGGCACGACAGGCGGCGGCGGTGACCCACGGCCTGCGCACCGCCCCGTACGGCCGCACCGCCGCCGACCGCACCCTGCTCCGCCACGCCGCCCTGGTCCTGCTCGCCGGCCCCGCCGACGGCCGCCTGCGCGGCGGAGCGCTCGCGCTGCTCGTCCAGGATCCCGGCAGCCGTGACCGCCACCTCCGGCGGGCGCTCGGCCACTTCGCGGCGGGCGACCCCTACCTCCCGCCGAGTGCGGTGGCCGCCGCGCTGCCGACCCATCCGGAGCCCGTCCTCGACGCCTTCCGGGCCCGGCTCCGCGGTCCGGATGCCGGGGAGGCGCTGCGCCGGCTCGCCGACGCCACCACGCCCGCGCTGGCCCGCCGGGTCGCCGTACTCGTCGGGGAGGCCGTGGCGGAGCGCCCCGAGACCGCCGGGCACGTGGCCGCGTACGTCGATCGGCGCCTCGACCGGGACCCGGCGGCCCGCGCCGTACTTCACCCCCTGGTCACCGGCCTGCTGGACGACGGTCCCGAGCCGGTGCGGGCCGCGCTCGCCGGTGTTCTCGCCGCCGACGGCGCCCCCGACGGCGCCCCTGACGCCGCACCCGACGGCGCACCCGACGCCGCACCCGGCCGCGTCTCGCTCCGCCGCGAGCTGCGCGACCACCTCCTGGCCCACGAGCACGACCCCGCCGTACTGGACGCCCTCCTGCACGCCGCCGCCCAACGCGGCGGCGCCGGCCTGCGCGACATCGTCCACCGCACCGGCCTCCTCCTGGTCCGCACCCCGGACGGCGCCACCCGCTTCGACAGTGGCCTGGTCGACCTGGCCCGCCACCTCCCGGGTTTCGCCACCCGTGTCGCCGGCTGGCTGACCGACGCTCCCCAGGACTGGGCCGCGCTGGTGGGCCCCAGCGCCCGTCGCACGATCGAGAACCTGGCGGGCGCCCGGGTCCCCGCGTGAGGGCGACCCGGTCCGCGCGGCGTGCACCCGGTCACAGCACCGATGCCGATGCGGGCGGGAGCCGGAGGGCATGGCACCCTTAGACCTGCGTAAGAGGCACCCACGGAACCACGGAAACCACCAAGGAGCAGACACAGTGCAGCGCTGGCGTGGCTTGGAGGACATCCCCGAGGACTGGGGACGCAGCGTCGTCACCATCGGCTCCTACGACGGCGTCCACCGCGGGCACCAGCTGATCATCAAGCACGCAGTGGACCGCGCCCGCGACCTGGGCGTCCCCGCCGTCGTCGTCACCTTCGACCCGCACCCCAGCGAGGTCGTGCGCCCCGGCAGCCATCCGCCGCTGCTCGCCCCGCACCACCGCCGCGCCGAACTGATGGCCGACCTGGGCGTGGACGCGGTGCTGATCCTCCCCTTCACCAAGGAATTCTCCAAGCTGTCCGCGGCCGACTTCGTGGTCAAGGTCCTCGTCGACCGACTGCGCGCCAAGGCGGTCGTGGAGGGCCCCAACTTCCGCTTCGGCCACAAGGCCGCCGGGAACGTCGAGTTCCTCGTCGAACAGGGCAAGGTCTACGACTTCGAGGTCGAGGTCGTGGACCTGTACGTGACCGGTGACGCGGGCGGCGGCGAACCGTTCTCCTCGACCCTGACCCGCCGCCTGGTCGCCGAGGGCGACGTCGCGGGCGCCGCGGAGATCCTGGGCCGGCCGCACCGCGTCGAGGGCGTCGTCGTCCGGGGCGCCCAGCGGGGCCGTGAGATGGGCTTCCCCACGGCCAACGTCGAGACCCTCCCGCACACCGCGATCCCGGCCGACGGCGTCTACGCCGGCTGGCTGCACGCCCAGGGCGAGGCGATGCCGGCCGCGATCTCCGTCGGCACCAACCCGCAGTTCGAGGGCACCGAGCGCACGGTGGAGGCGTACGCCATCGACCGTGTCGGCCTCGACCTGTACGGCATGCACGTCGCCGTTGACTTCCTGGCCTTCGTACGCGGACAGGCGAGGTTCGAGACGCTGGACGCCCTCCTCGAGCAGATGGCCGAGGACGTCGACCGATGCCGGGAGCTGGTCGCGACGGCGTCCTGACGCCTTAGCCTTCCCCGCCTGCGACGCTACGTCGCTGCGTCACTACGACGCCGAAGGGCGGCCGGTGCTGGTGAGCATCGGCCGCCCTTCGGCGTCGGGGGTTACTGCTGCGGTGGCGTCGCAGGCGCCTGCCCCGGTTGCGGATATCCGTAGCCGGGCTGCGGGTACGGCTGCCCCGGCTGCTGCGGGTAGGGCTGCCCGGCGGGTTGTTGCGGGTGGTGCTGTCCCGGCAGGGGCTGACCGGGCTGAGGTTGTCCGGGCCCGGCGTACTGGCCGGGCTGTCCGGGACCACCGGGCATGGGCTGTTGTCCGGGCACGGGCTGTCCCGGCATGGGCTGTTGTCCGGGCATGGGCTGCTGACCAGGTGCCGGCTGCTGTCCGGGCATGGGCTGTCCGGGCATGGGCTGTCCGGGCATGGGCTGTCCGGGCATGGGCTGGCCCGGGTAGTTCTGGCCCGGCAGTGGCGGCGCGGCCACCGGCGGCGGGTTGCCGTTGGACGTCCACAGGCCGTGCGACTGCTGGTGACGGACGAAGTCCTCGGCGACCATCGCCGAGAGGTTGAAGTACGCCTCCCGTACCTTCGGCCGCATCATGTCGAGGTCGACCTCCGCGCCGGCGGCCAGGTGTTCGTCGAACGGCACCACGACGACGCCCCGGCACCGCGTCTGGAAGTGGCCGACGATGTCGTCGACCTTGATCATCTTGCCGGTCTCGCGGACCCCCGAGATGACGGTGATGGAGCGCGAGACGAGGTCGGCGTACCCGTGGGCGGACAGCCAGTCCAGCGTCGTACTGGCGCTGCTCGCACCGTCCACGGACGGCGTCGAGATGATGATCAGCTGATCGGCGAGGTCGAGCACGCCGCGCATGGCGCTGTAGAGCAGGCCGGTACCCGAGTCGGTGAGGATGATCGGGTACTGCTTGCCGAGCACGTCGATCGCGCGCCGGTAGTCCTCGTCGTTGAAGGTCGTGGACACGGCCGGGTCGACGTCGTTGGCGATGATCTCCAGCCCGGACGGGGCCTGGGAGGTGAACCGCCGGATGTCCATGTACGAGTTGAGGTGCGGGATCGCCTGGACGAGGTCGCGGATGGTGGCCCCGGTCTCCCGGCGCACCCGGCGGCCGAGCGTACCGGCGTCCGGGTTGGCGTCGATCGCGAGGATCTTGTCCTGCCGCTCGGTGGCGAGCGTGGAGCCGAGGGCGGTGGTGGTGGTCGTCTTGCCGACGCCGCCCTTGAGGCTGATGACGGCGATGCGGTAGCAGGACAGCACCGGGGTGCGGATCAGCTCCAGCTTCCGCTGCCGCTCGGCCTCCTCCTTCTTGCCGCCCAGCTTGAACCGCGAACCACCGGCCGCGGGGCGGCTGCTCTTCGCCTTCTGCTTCTTGTTGTTGAGCAGCCGGTCGGACGACAGCTCCACGGCCGCGGTGTAACCGAGCGGTGCGGCACCCGGATTGGTGGGCTGACGCTGGTCGTGCTGCATGGGCTGTGGCCAGGCGGCGCCGAGACGGGGGTCGGCGGGCTGCTGCGGCGCGGGCGCATGATGCTGCTGATATTGCTGGGACTGGTCCGGCTGGCCGGGCTGGCCGGGCTGCATCGACTGAGGCGCATGAGGTGCCTGATGCGGCTGCTGGGCGTGGGGAACCTGCGGAGCCTGCAGAGCCTGCGGGTCCTGTGGGGCCTGACCCTGCGCGGCCATCGGCTGGGCCTGCGGAGCCTGCGGGGCGAAGCCCTGCTGAGCGGCCGGCGGGATCTGCGCATCGCCCCGGGGCTGCGCCTGGTGCACCGGCTGCGGAACGCCGGGCTGTGGCAGCGGCTGGGGCTGCTGCTCCGGCGACTGCCCGTGCGGCGCCGGCGCCTGCGGGAAGCCGTAACCACCGGGCTGCGCCGGCGGCTGGGGAGCCGGCGCACCAGGCTGCGGGAACCCGTAACCGGCGGCGGCGCCGGCCACCGGGGCGGGAGCGCCGTCCGGCTGCGGTGCCGCCGAAGGCGCGGCACCCGGCTGGGGGAAGCCATAGCCGGCCTGCGGAACGGGCTGCGCGGGCGCCTGGTTCGGTGGCATCGGTGCGGCGGCCGGCGCATTCCACGCGGCGGGCGCCGGCTGCGGAGCCTGCGGCTGGAAAGGAGGCTGTTGGGCCGGTGCGCCCGACTGCTCCGGAGCGGCGGGGGCCGGCTGCGGCTGCACGGGCCACTGATACGCCGGCGCCGGCGCGACGGGAGGGTACGACGGAGGCAGCGGCGGAACTCCGGCCTGCGCCACGGGCGGTACGTCGGCCGGAACGGCGTCCTCCGGCACGCTGTCCGCGGGAGCGGCGTCCTCCGGCACGGCGTCCTCCGGCACGGCGTCCACGGGCTCCGCGTCCTCGGGCTCGGGCGCGGCCGGTGCGGGCCCGGCGTTCCGGGCGGAACCGGCAAGGCCGGACTCGTCCACGCCGTTGTCCACAGCGTCGGAAAGGCCGTCGGACACGTCGTCGGACACGTCGGGGCCGACGCCGTCGTCCGCCGAGCCGGGCCCGTCGTCCGCAACGTCCTCGTCCGACGCGCTGTCCTGCTCGCCGGTGTCCGCGAGTCCGCGGCCGTCGGCGTGCTCGGGCTCCACGGCGTCGTCTGCCCCGGCGAAGGTCTCGTCCGGCGTGTCCGCACCGCCCTCGTCGGCAGCGCTCGCCGCGTTGTCCTCGCTCATGACCTCGGGCAGGTCTCCGTCGATCTCGGCCTCGACCTCGGCTTCGTCGGCCTCGGGCTCCGGCCGTGCGTCCTGCCCGGCGTCGTCCGCCTCGGCACGCTCGGCGATCTCTCGCTTCAGAGCGACCGCCGAGAACCGCATGGTGGCGCCGCTCTCCAGGTCGCCGTTGTCGGGCTCCGGTTCGACGGCGGGCGGGGGAGCGGGGGCCTGGAGCTGGAACCCACCGGCCGGAAACGCCGGTACGGCCGTGGGAGAGACCGGATTCGCGGCGGGAGCCGGGGCGGCGGCCTCCGGCTCGGACCGCACGTGCGGTTCCGGCTCGGGCTCGGACTCAGGCCGTCCCTGTGTCTGCTGCGGCTCGAACCCACTCCCGACCGGCAGACGGGGCACCCCGGCCGGCCCCCCGTTCGGCGGCGCGGGCGGTGTGAAGGGCGCCCCCGGACCAGGCGGCGGAGGCGGCGTGAACGCGGTGCCCGGGACGGGCGCCGGCGGCGTGAAGGGCACCCCCGGGGCCGGGATGGCGGAAGGACCGCTGGACCCGGCCGCGTGCGGCGGCGGGGTCAGCCCCGGCAGCGGCGGAACCGGCCCATGAGGAGCGGGCGGAGCGGAAGGAGTGGACGAGGCGGAAGAAGCGGCGGCAGCAGTGGAACCGGCACCCGGACCCCCCACCGAGCCGGCCGCCCGCCCGTGAGCCTGCCCCTGCCCCTGCCCCGAATCGCTCGACGCGTTCTGCGTGTACCAGGCGGGCGGCGCGTAGTCGATGGTGAACTCGCCCGTCGTCTCCGCTGCGGACTCCGCGTCGGGTTGGTCATCGCCGGGTGTAGCCCAGCCCCCGCGGATCCCGTCCCGATCGCTGCTCACAGTTCCTCCTGGTGTGGTCGAGCACCCTCATGCCGTGCTGGGGCGACCGTTTTTGTCATCCGACGTGTCCGAAGTGAAACGAGGTCGTCCGATCGTCGGCCCTCCCCGTACGACGCCGACGCCCGGTCCACGGGTTCTGGCGTCGCGCCGGGACCCAGCCTAATCACCACACGCCCCGCCCTGGCAGCCCCGTCCGCACCCCAGCATCCGCCCATTGCGTCACAGCCTGCCCCGAAGTGCCGTACCCCGTTTCCGTATCCGTACATGCGCCACGTGACATCCATGAACAAGTCGGACAGAACCTCGGCGAAACGCGGTCGCAGTGGGTCGCTTCCACCGTCCCACCGCACAGCGGTCCCGACGATGCCGGACCGAGTTCATGCCTACGGATGATCAGACGCCCGGCATAGTTAGGTGCGCTCGTCGGCATCCCATGGCGGGAATTCCCCCAGGACCAGGAAGAGGATCCACACGTGAGCTTCGGCCCGCCCCCCTCCATGACCCAGCCCCCGCCCACCGCGGAGACCCGCGAGAGGAAACCCGGGAGGAAGGTGCTGACAGCACTGTTCGCGGTCGTCGTGGCCGCGGCGTTGGGTGCGGGCGGCTGGCTGCTGTGGGGCGGAGCGAGTGGGAACGGCACGTCGTCGGACAAGGCGCGGGCCGCGGACCGGCAGAGCCCCCTCGACGTCCGTGAGACGGTCGAGAAGCAACCCGCGAGCACCCGGGGCGAGATGGCCTTCCGGTTCTCCGTGGACGACATGGTCCCCGGTGAGCACGTCGAGATGCCGGGCATGTGGGCCACGGACCGCATCCTCGCCAAGGGCATCAACAAGACACTCGTCGGTATGCGCATCGGCACCGATGTCGCGCCGGGCGAGGAGGAGTGGCGGCTCGGGCTCGACGGCCCGATCTGCGGCTACACGCGCCATGTGACCGTCGACCACCGAACCGCCGTCCTCTTCCGGGCCAACGACCGGGAGAAGGACGCCTATTGCAACCAGGTCGCCTTCGTCGACCTCGACGACGGCCGCCTCGTCTGGGAGGACCGCTTCCCCTACTCCGTGGCCGGCCCCGGCACCGGCGTCGCGACGGGCGGCGGCAGCCAGGACAGGCCGAGTGTGACGCTGACGCACGACACGGTCGCCGTGACCTGGGGCGGTGGCACCGTCGGATACGACATGCAGAAGGGCACGAGCCGCTGGACCACGAGGGCCACCGCCCCCTGCCAGGACATGGGAGCGGCCGGCGGCCGCGCGCTGATGGTCCGTCAGATGTGCTGGAGCACCGACGACAGCGTGCAGGACACGTCCTGGCAGCACGTCACCTACAAGGTGCGCAAGGTCGACCCGGCCACGGGCCGGACCCAGTGGACGTACTCCGCGGCCAAGGGCATCCGCGACCTCAGCGTGCCGTCCACCGAGCCGGCCGTCCTCGCCGTCGCCGGTGGCGACACCGAGATCACCGACCTGCTGTCCCTCGACGACAAGGGCCGCGACCGCGCCACGGTCAGTCTCCGAAACGGCGCGTACGTCGCCGACTGCGCCTACACCGAGTACCTGGTCGTCGACGACTGCCCGACGATCGCCGTCGGCGCGGGTCAGGTCTTCATCCGCAGCAAGGACCAGCCCGAGAAGCAGGTCTCCAACTGGATCATCGGCTTCGACCTGGCGACAGGGAACACGACGAAGAAGTTCGACTCCGGCCCGGGCTCCCTGCTCCAGCCGTTGCGGATGAGCGGCGACCAGCTCCTCGCCCTGCGCCTGAGCGATGACCACATTGCGCCGAACACGCTGGTCGGCCTCGATCCCGGGACGGGCAAGGAGACGCCGTACTTCTACTTCGACCTGCCGAGCGAGGGCGAGCCGCTGACGCTTTCGAACGAGAACGACATCGTCGTCGAGGACGGACGGATCTTCTTCGGCACCAAGTCCGCGAACGGCCCCTCCGGCGACAAACAGAAGCAGTGGATCTACCTGGTTCTCGGCATCGGAAGCAGCGCGGCGGAGAAGTCCTGACGGAGCCCTTCCCCGCCTGCGCGTGACCTTGCGCCGCGTGAGTCCGCGCCGCGTGAGTCCGTCCCCGCGCGACTGTGCCCGGGCGTCACTCCACCCGGGCGCCCCCGTCCTGCGGCGCCGGCTCCAGGTCGAACTCCCCGTCCCGGGCACCGAGCACGAACGCCCGCCACTCCGCCTCCGTGTACCGCAGCACGGTGTCCGGGTCGAGGGACGACCGCATGGCCACGGCGCCGTCCGGAAGGTAGGCGATCTCGACCCGTTCCTCGTGCTCCTCGGTGCCGGGCGCGCTGTGCCACTCGACGCCGGAGATGTCGAGGGCGTAGAGCTCGTCCCGCTCCCGTTCCTTGCGCGCCTTGAGTTCCCGGTCCTCGGCATCGACCATGGTGACTCGGTCCTTTCCTGCACTGCGGGCGGTCTGTGCGGCCACCCTACTGGCC
Organism: Streptomyces sp. NPDC017890; assembly: GCF_044328675.1. Classification (NCBI taxonomy): domain Bacteria; kingdom Bacillati; phylum Actinomycetota; class Actinomycetes; order Kitasatosporales; family Streptomycetaceae; genus Streptomyces; species Streptomyces sp. NPDC017890. The sequence goes on along the minus strand of NZ_JBIRHU010000040.1, from coordinate 10,852 downwards.
ACCGTTCTCCCTGCTCAGCGGTTTGCGGATGTCCGTATCCGCAAGGGTGGCGACAGGGGGCGCGGTGCGGTTGACGGCCCGGGTGACGACCCGGTCACCGAGCCTGCGGGAAAGGCCGTCCACGCAGGCTGGTACGCTGTGTGACGGCCGTTTGTGTACGCGCCCCCGGAGCCAGGAGCCCTGGAGGTCGCGCCCAGCGGATCCCCGCCTTCCGAGTCACGGAAGATCCCCCGAGACGTAGACCGGGGGCACTCGGTGGGCACCCACGGACCAAGAGGAGTACGCGTGTCGCTCGACGCCGCAGTGAAGAAGCAGATCATCACCGAGTTCGGTACCAAGGAGGGCGACACCGGCTCCCCCGAGGTCCAGGTCGCTCTGCTGTCCCGTCGGATCTCCGACCTGACCGAGCACCTCAAGACCCACAAGCACGACCACCACTCCCGTCGTGGTCTGCTGATCCTGGTCGGCCAGCGCCGCCGGCTGCTGCAGTACCTCGCCAAGAAGGACATCCAGCGCTTCCGTGCGCTGGTCGAGCGCCTCGGCATCCGCCGCGGTGCGGCGGGCGCCAAGTAAGACGCCGTGAAGGGAGCGGTTCCCATCGTTCGGGGGCCGCTCCCTTTGCTGTACGTGCGTACTGTCGCCACCGCTTTGTAGTGTGGTAACAGAACACAAGACGCACGACGTACGACACACCGAACGAAACGAGGAGGAGCGCACCTCGCCGCCGCCGGTCCTCGGTAGTGGCCCCCGGGGGCAGAACCCCGGGTGCTTCGATCGAAGACCGGCCCGCATTGCACGGAGCGCTTCTCCGCCACCGTCCCCCCGCCACACGGGCGAGGAGGGACGAAGACGAGGAGAAAACACTAGTGGAGAACGAGACCCACTACGCCGAAGCCGTCATCGACAACGGCGCGTTCGGCACCCGCACCATCCGCTTCGAGACGGGCCGCCTGGCCCGTCAGGCCGCCGGTTCCGCCGTGGCGTACCTGGACGACGACACCATGGTGCTGTCGGCCACCAGCGCCTCCAAGAACCCCAAGGACCAGCTCGACTTCTTCCCCCTCACGGTGGACGTCGAGGAGCGGATGTACGCCGCCGGCAAGATCCCCGGCAGCTTCTTCCGCCGTGAGGGCCGGCCGTCCGAGGACGCCATCCTCACCTGCCGCCTGATCGACCGCCCGCTGCGCCCGTCCTTCAAGAAGGGCCTGCGCAACGAGATCCAGGTCGTCGCCACGATCATGGCCCTCAACCCCGACCACCTGTACGACGTCGTGGCGATCAACGCCGCCTCCGCGTCCACGCAGCTGGCCGGTCTGCCCTTCTCCGGCCCGATCGGCGGCGTCCGCGTCGCGCTGATCCGCGGCCAGTGGGTGGCCTTCCCGACGCACACCGAGCTCGAGGACGCCGTCTTCGACATGGTCGTCGCGGGCCGCGCCCTGGAGGACGGCGACGTCGCGATCATGATGGTCGAGGCCGAGGCCACCGAGAAGACCGTCAAGCTGGTCGAGGGCGGCGCCGAGGCGCCCACCGAGGAGGTCGTCGCCGCCGGTCTGGAGGCCGCGAAGCCCTTCATCAAGGTGCTGTGCCGCGCCCAGGCCGACCTCGCCGCGAAGGCCGCCAAGCCGACCGGTGAGTTCCCGGTCTTCCTGGACTACCAGGACGACATCCTGGAGGCGCTCAGCGCCGCCGTCCGCCCCGAGCTCAGCCAGGCGCTCACCATCGCCGGCAAGCAGGAGCGCGAGGCGGAGCTGGACCGCGTCAAGGCGCTCGCCGCCGAGAAGCTCCTGCCGGAGTTCGAGGGCCGCGAGAAGGAGATCTCCGCCGCGTACCGCTCGCTGACCAAGTCCCTGGTCCGTGAGCGCGTCATCAAGGAGAAGAAGCGCATCGACGGCCGCGGTGTCACCGACATCCGCACCCTGGCCGCCGAGGTCGAGGCCATCCCGCGCGTGCACGGTTCCGCGCTGTTCGAGCGTGGCGAGACCCAGATCCTGGGCGTCACCACCCTCAACATGCTCCGCATGGAGCAGCAGCTGGACACCCTCTCGCCGGTGACCCGCAAGCGCTACATGCACAACTACAACTTCCCGCCGTACTCCGTCGGCGAGACCGGCCGCGTCGGCTCCCCGAAGCGCCGCGAGATCGGCCACGGCGCCCTCGCCGAGCGCGCCATCGTGCCGGTGCTGCCGACGCGTGAGGAGTTCCCGTACGCGATCCGTCAGGTGTCCGAGGCCCTCGGCTCCAACGGCTCGACGTCCATGGGCTCGGTCTGCGCCTCCACCATGTCGCTGCTGAACGCCGGTGTGCCGCTGAAGGCCCCCGTCGCCGGTATCGCCATGGGCCTGATCTCCCAGGAGATCAACGGCGAGACGCACTACGTCGCCCTCACCGACATCCTCGGTGCGGAGGACGCCTTCGGTGACATGGACTTCAAGGTCGCCGGCACCAAGGAGTTCGTGACCGCGCTCCAGCTCGACACCAAGCTGGACGGCATCCCCGCCTCCGTCCTGGCCGCCGCCCTCAAGCAGGCCCGTGACGCCCGCCTCCACATCCTCGACGTGATGATGGAAGCGATCGACACGCCGGACGAGATGTCCCCGAACGCGCCCCGGATCATCACCGTGAAGATCCCCGTCGACAAGATCGGTGAGGTCATCGGCCCCAAGGGCAAGATGATCAACCAGATCCAGGAGGACACGGGCGCCGACATCACGATCGAGGACGACGGCACCATCTACATCGGTGCCGCCCAGGGCTCGCAGGCCGAGGCCGCCCGCGCCACGATCAACGGCATCGCCAACCCGACCATGCCCGAGGTCGGCGAGCGCTACCTGGGCACCGTCGTGAAGACGACGACCTTCGGCGCGTTCGTCTCCCTGCTGCCCGGCAAGGACGGCCTGCTGCACATCTCGCAGATCCGCAAGCTCGCCGGCGGCAAGCGCGTGGAGAACGTCGAGGACGTGCTCGGCGTGGGCGCCAAGGTCCAGGTCGAGATCGCCGAGATCGACTCCCGCGGCAAGCTCTCCCTGATCCCCGTGATCGAGGGCGAAGCAGGCGACGACGACAAGAAGGACGACGCCGACCAGTGACGTCCCGTAGCGCCAAGGCGACGGCCCGCACCTCCTCGGAGGCGCGGGCCGTCGCCCGTACCCAAACCCTGATCAAGGGCGAGCACGGCATCGGCACGGTCCGCAAGACCACCCTCCCGGGCGGCCTGCGCATCGTCACCGAGACCCTGCCCTCGGTCCGCTCGGCGACCTTCGGCATCTGGGCGCACGTCGGCTCCCGCGACGAGACCCCGGCCCTGAACGGCGCCACCCACTACCTGGAGCACCTGCTCTTCAAGGGCACCGGCAAGCGCAGCGCCCTGGACATCTCCTCCGCCATCGACGCGGTCGGCGGCGAGATGAACGCGTTCACGGCGAAGGAGTACACGTGCTACTACGCGCGCGTGCTCGACACCGACCTGCCGCTCGCCATCGACGTGGTCTGCGACATGCTGACCGGTTCGCTGATCCAGGAGGAGGACGTCGACGTCGAGCGCGGCGCGATCCTCGAAGAGATCGCGATGACCGAGGACGACCCGGGCGACTGCGTGCACGACCTGTTCGCGCACACCATGTTCGGCGACAACCCCCTCGGCCGCCCCGTCCTCGGCACGGTCGACACGGTCAACGCCCTCACCGCCGACCGCATCCGCCGCTTCTACAAGAAGCACTACGACCCCACCCACCTGGTGGTCGCCTGCGCCGGCAACGTCGACCACAACAAGGTCGTACGCCAGGTCCGCGCCGCCTTCGAGAAGGCCGGCGCCTTCCGGGAGCCGGTGGCCGAGCCCATCGCCCCGCGCGACGGCCGACGCACCCTGCGCACCGCCGGCCGCGTCGAGCTGATCGGCCGCAAGACCGAGCAGGCCCACGTCATCCTCGGCATGCCGGGCCTGGCCCGCACCGACGAACGCCGCTGGGCCATGGGCGTCCTCAACACCGCCCTCGGCGGCGGCATGTCCTCGCGCCTCTTCCAGGAGGTCCGCGAGAAGCGCGGCCTGGCCTACAGCGTGTACTCGTACACCTCGGGCTTCGCCGACTGCGGCCTCTTCGGCGTCTACGCGGGCTGCAGGCCCTCCCAGGTGCACGACGTCCTGAGGATCTGCCGTGACGAACTCGACCACGTCGCCGAGCACGGCCTGAGCGACGACGAGATCGGCCGCGCCGTCGGCCAGCTGCAGGGGTCCACGGTCCTCGGCCTGGAGGACACCGGCGCGCTGATGAACCGTATCGGCAAGAGCGAACTGTGCTGGGGCGAGCAGATGTCCGTCGACGACATGCTGGCCCGGATAGCCTCGGTCACGCCGGACGACGTCCGCGAGGTCGCCCGCGACGTCCTGGGACGGCGGCCCTCGCTGTCGGTCATCGGCCCGCTGAAGGACAAGCAGGCGTCCCGGCTGCACGACGCCGTCGCCTGACGGTCCCGTTTCGAGAAGGAAGCATGTGACATGAGCAAGCTGCGCGTGGCCGTCCTCGGTGCCAAGGGCCGGATCGGCTCCGAGGCGGTACGGGCGGTCGAGGCCGCCGAGGACATGGAGCTGGTCGCCGCCCTCGGCCGGGGCGACAGCCTGGACACGCTGGCCGAGACCGGCGCCCAGGTCGCCGTCGAGCTGACCACCCCCGCCTCGGTGATGGACAACCTCGACTACTGCGTACGCCACGGCATCCACGCCGTCGTCGGCACCACCGGCTGGACCGACGAACGCCTCGCGCAGCTGACCGGGTGGCTCGACAATTCCCCGCGGACGGGCGTCCTCATCGCGCCCAACTTCTCCATCGGCGCCGTGCTGACCATGAAGTTCGCGCAGATCGCCGCCCCGTACTTCGAGTCCGTCGAGGTCGTCGAGCTGCACCACCCGAACAAGGTCGACGCACCCAGCGGCACCGCCACCCGCACCGCCCAGCTGATCGCCGAGGCCCGGCAGAAGGCAGGCGCCGCCCCGGCGCCCGACGCCACTGCCACCGCCCTGGACGGCGCCCGCGGCGCGAACGTGGACGGCGTCCCGGTCCACGCGATCCGGCTGCGCGGCCTGCTGGCCCACCAGGAGGTCCTGCTGGGCGGCGAGGGCGAGACCCTCACCGTCCGGCACGACTCCCTGCACCACAGCAGCTTCATGCCGGGCATCCTGCTCGGCGCCCGCCGGGTGGTGGCCACCCCGGGCCTCACCTTCGGCCTGGAACACTTCCTGGACCTGAACTGAGGCCGGAACCGACACACGAACCGAGCCCCTGACCCTCATGCGCGCGAAAATCTCCTACGCCGTCACGGCCGCCGTCCTGGTCTTCTACTTCGCCCTGGTCGGCAGCCGCGGTGTCATGCTCATCGGTACCGGCACACCCCTCACCGTCACCTTCGGTGTCGCGGTGCTGATCCTGCCGGTGATCGGTGTGTGGTTCCTCTGGAAGAACACCCAGTTCGTCCGCAGGGCCAACCAGCTCGCCGCCGAACTCGACGCCGAGGGCGGACTGCCCGTCGACGAGCTGAAGCGCACCCCCAGCGGCCGGGTCGACCGGGACTCGGCCGACGAGGTCTTCGCCCTGCGCAAGGCCGAGACGGAGGACGCCCCCGGCGACTGGCGCAGCTGGTTCCGCCTGGCCGTCGCCTATCACGACGCCCGCGACACCCCGCGCGCCCGCAAGGCGATGCAGCGGGCGATCGCCCTGCACGACGGCAAGCACGCCGAGGCGGCCTGAACAGACCGAAGCAGACCGAGAACGCCGGGGCCCGGACCGCACCGCGGTCCGGGCCCCGGCGTCTGCCCGTCGGCGCTCAGCCCTGCCGGTACTCTCCGGCCCACGCCTCCACAGCGTCGGCGGCCCGGTCGAAGGCCCCCTCCCGGGCGAGGAAGTCGGCGTTGTGCGAGGTCAGCAGCGGGCGCGAGGTCTGCGCCGACGGGTCCCGCCGGACGAGGAGCAGTGCCTGCCCCTGCACCGTGCGCGGCAGCCCGAGCCAGCGCACCGGCTGCTGCACGGTGCGCACGCTGGTGACCTGCTGCCAGGCCACCGTGCGCGTGCTGAGGAAACCCACGTGACGCACCCCGTGCGCGCTCACCCACGCGCCCATGCGCAGCAGCCGCAGGGCGCAGGCGATGACGACCACGGCGACGCCGAACACCACACCGGCCGAGGACAGCGATTCCGTCGCCGCGATGATGATCGCCGAGAACAGTACGAACGAGGCGAGCAGCAGCATCAGCGCCGCCACCCCCACGCGCCACGGGCCCGGCCGGTACGGCCGGCGCCAGAGGTCACGGTCGTCGTACGGCAGCGCGACGTCGTCGGCGGCGTCGAAGGCCCGGTCGGCCGTCAGGAAGGGCAGGGGCACGGCTGGTCCTCACTCGTTCCATGGGGTGTGCTGTGCCCGGTGAGGCTACCGACCTGTGTCTCCGGTCACCACCTTCGGGGTCCGGATGGAGTCAGGAAGGGCCCCGCGGCGCCCTCAGCGCCGCTCGGACGCCTGTGACGGCTGTTTGTGCGGGGAGGGCTGGTCGGCCGACAACGCGGGCATCCCGATGACCAGGGACCCCACTATTCCGGCGACGACGGTGAGACCGAGCAGCCAGCGCCCGGCCAGCTGGCCGAAGGACGCCCGCTCGCGCGGTGGTGGTGTGACATTGCTGCGGAACCTGTCGGCTTCGGCGACGAAGGCGAACGGCACGGGTTCACGCCGGCGGATCATGGAGGCTGCGTCTCCCTTCAGGGATGAATGCTTCGCTGTTACTCATACAGACGAACGAACAGCCCCGCGGGTGCCCTGTTTCACCGATTTCATCGCGGCACGCCACCGAACGCCCCGTTCGCCGGGCCGTAGAGTGGCCTCGCCAAGCGACAAGATGGGAAGGCCCTGCACCCGTGACCGACACCCCCGCCGACGATTTCAAGATCGACCTCCGCAGCGACGTCACCGTCGAGCTGGTCAAGAGCAGTGCGACCGACTCGGACGTACTGTTCGCCGCCCGTGTCTCGACCGTCGGGGAGCAGTCCCTGGACGAGCTGAAGAAGGACCCGGAGCGCTCGAAGGGCCTGATCAACTACCTCATGCGGGACCGGCACGGCAGCCCGTTCGAGCACAACTCGATGACCTTCTTCATCAGCGCCCCGATCTTCGTCTTCCGCGAGTTCATGCGGCACCGCGTCGGCTGGTCCTACAACGAGGAGTCGGGCCGCTACCGGGAGCTCCAGCCGGTCTTCTACGTGCCGGGGGAGGACCGCAAGCTGGTCCAGCAGGGCCGTCCGGGCAAGTACGTCTTCGTCGAGGGCACCACCGAGCAGCACGGCCTGGTGAGCCGGTCGATGGAGGACTCCTACCGCCAGGCCTACCGCACGTACCAGGAGATGCTCGCCGCCGGCGTCGCCCGCGAGGTGGCCCGCGCGGTGCTCCCCGTCGGTCTGTACTCGTCGATGTACGCCACCTGCAACGCACGCTCGATGATGCACTTCCTCGGCCTGCGCACCCAGCACGAGCTGGCCAAGGTCCCCTCCTTCCCGCAGCGGGAGATCGAGATGGTCGGCGAGAAGATGGAAGAGGAATGGGCCCGCCTCATGCCGCTCACCCACGCGGCCTTCAACGCGAACGGCCGCGTGGCTCCGTAGCCGATCCAGCCCGCCCGACGGCACTGATGTGCGCATCAGCCGCGCGAAGTGTCCGTATTGCGGCGTTTGGAGAAGTTCATCTAGCCTGATCAAAGGGACCCGGCACTGCTTGAACCCCCGAGCAGGCAGTGCCGGGCTCCACTTCCCGTCCGACCTGCTGCCTCCCCCGAGGGCAGACCCCGCCCTGAGCAACGAGTAGCGTGTAACCCATGGCTCCGACCTCGACTCCGCAGACCCCCTTCGGGCGGGTCCTCACCGCCATGGTCACGCCCTTCACGGCGGACGGCGCACTCGACCTCGACGGCGCGCAGCGGCTCGCCGCCCACCTGGTGGACGCAGGCAACGACGGCCTGATCGTCAACGGCACCACCGGCGAGTCCCCCACCACCAGCGACGCGGAGAAAGCGGACCTCGTACGGGCCGTCCTGGAGGCCGTCGGCGATCGGGCACACGTCGTCGCCGGAGTCGGCACGAACAACACCCAGCACAGCATCGAGCTGGCCCGCGCCGCTGAACACGCCGGCGCGCACGGCCTCCTGCTCGTCACGCCGTACTACAACAAGCCCCCGCAGGAGGGCCTGTACCAGCACTTCACGGCCATCGCCGACGCCGCCGGGCTGCCGGTCATGCTCTACGACATCCCCGGCCGCAGCGGCGTCCCGATCAACACGGAGACGCTGGTCCGCCTCGCCGAGCACCCGCGGATCGTCGCGAACAAGGACGCCAAGGGCGACCTCGGCCGCGCGAGCTGGGCCATCGCGCGCTCCGGCCTCGCGTGGTACTCCGGCGACGACATGCTGAACCTGCCGCTGCTCTCCGTGGGCGCGGTCGGCTTCGTCTCGGTCGTCGGCCACGTCGTCACCCCCGAACTGCGCTCCATGGTGGACGCGCACGTCGCGGGTGACGTGCAGAAGGCACTGGAGATCCACCAGAAGCTGCTCCCGGTCTACACCGGCATGTTCCGCACCCAGGGCGTCATGACCACCAAGGCCGCACTCACCCTCCTCGGGCTGCCCGCCGGACCGCTGCGCGCGCCCATGGTCGGCCTCACGCCCGAGGAAACCGAGCAGCTCAAGATCGATCTTGCCGCGGGCGGGGTACAGCTCTGACAACAGACTTCGCACGACCGCACCACCGCACGATCCGCGCGACCGGACTTCACAACTGAATACGCGGGCCACCGGTGCCCGCACCACCCCATACGACAACTGCTCATGCACGAACGTCACGCGCGCCACGTGCCCACCGGTACGTGGCGCGTGTGGTGAGGAGAGTCTTTTGAGTCATCCGCATCCTGAACTGGGTCGTCCCCCGGCGCTCCCCAAGGGTGGCCTGCGGGTCACGCCCCTTGGCGGCCTCGGCGAGATCGGCCGCAACATGACGGTCTTCGAGTACGGCGGCCGTCTGCTGATCGTCGACTGCGGAGTGCTCTTCCCCGAGGAGGAGCAGCCCGGAATCGACCTGATCCTGCCGGACTTCTCGTCCATCCGGGACCGCCTCGACGACATCGAGGGCATCGTCCTCACCCACGGCCACGAGGACCACATCGGCGGAGTCCCCTTCCTCCTCCGCGAGAAGCCGGACATCCCGCTGATCGGCTCCAAGCTGACCCTCGCGCTCATCGAGGCCAAGCTCCAGGAGCACCGCATCCGTCCGTACACCCTCGAGGTGGCGGAGGGGCACCGCGAGCGCGTCGGCCCGTTCGACTGCGAGTTCGTCGCGGTCAACCACTCCATCCCGGACGCCCTGGCCGTCGCCATCCGCACGCCCGCGGGCATGGCCGTCCACACCGGCGACTTCAAGATGGACCAGCTTCCGCTGGACGGCCGCCTCACGGACCTGCACGCCTTCGCGCGGCTGAGCGAGGAGGGCATCGACCTCCTCCTCTCGGACTCGACGAACGCCGAGGTCCCCGGGTTCGTCCCGCCCGAGCGCGACATCTCGAACGTCCTGCGCCAGGTCTTCGCCGGCGCCCGCAAGCGGATCATCGTGGCGAGCTTCGCCAGCCACGTCCACCGCATCCAGCAGATCCTGGACGCGGCCCACGAGTACGGCCGCCGGGTCGCCTTCGTCGGCCGTTCCATGGTCCGCAACATGGGCATCGCCCGGGACCTCGGCTACCTGAAGGTCCCGCCGGGCCTCGTCGTGGACGTCAAGACGCTCGACGACCTGCCGGACAGCGAAGTGGTCCTGGTCTGTACGGGCTCTCAGGGCGAACCGATGGCCGCCCTGTCCCGCATGGCCAACCGCGATCACCAGATCCGCATCGTCAACGGCGACACGGTGATCCTGGCCTCGTCCCTCATCCCGGGCAACGAGAACGCGGTGTACCGCGTGATCAACGGCCTGACCCGCTGGGGCGCGAACGTCGTCCACAAGGGCAACGCCAAGGTCCACGTCTCGGGCCACGCCTCGGCCGGCGAGCTGCTGTACTTCTACAACATCTGCCGGCCCAGGAACCTGATGCCGGTCCACGGCGAATGGCGCCACCTGCGTGCCAACGCCGAACTGGGCGCCCTGACCGGTGTCCCGCACGACCGCATCGTCATCGCCGAGGACGGCGTCGTCGTCGACCTCGTCGAGGGCAAGGCGAAGATCTCAGGCAAGGTCCAGGCGGGATACGTGTACGTCGACGGCCTCTCGGTCGGTGACGTCGGTGAACCGGCGCTCAAGGACCGCAAAATCCTCGGCGACGAGGGCATCATCTCGGTCTTCGTGGTCATCGACTCGTCCACCGGCAAGATCACGGGCGGACCGCATGTCCAGGCCCGGGGCTCCGGCATCGAGGACTCGGCTTTCGCCGCGGTGCTCCCCAAGGTCACGGAAGTGCTGGAACGCTCGGCCCAGGACGGGGTCGTCGAGCCGCACCAGCTCCAGCAGCTGGTGCGCCGCACCCTCGGCAAATGGGTCTCGGACACCTACCGTCGCCGGCCGATGATCCTCCCTGTCGTCGTGGAGGTCTGACGGCTCGTCGGGTCTCCGGCAGCGCCAACCTGGAGCGGGGGGGGGGGGGGGGGGGGGGGGGGGGGGGGGGGGGGGCGCGGGGGGGGGGGGGGGGGGGGGGGGGGGGGGGGGGGGGGGGGGGGGGGGGGGGGCTGCCCGGCCCCCTGCCCCGCCGGCCCCCCCGCGACGGGAGGGTACGACGGAGGCAGCGGCGGAACTCCGGCCTGCGCCACGGGCGGTACGTCGGCCGGAACGGCGTCCTCCGGCACGCT
>NZ_JBIRHU010000039.1:0-40601 GCF_044328675.1 Streptomyces sp. NPDC017890 | reverse complement strand
GCCGGCGATGTACAGCTCCCCGGGCGCGCCGGGCGGCACCGGGCGCAGCCGGCCGTCGAGCACGTACGCCCGCATGCCGTCGCGGGCGCGGCCGATCGGCACGGTCGGCGGGACCGCGTCCCGGTCCTCCATGGTGTGCGCGGTGGCGTACACGGTGATCTCGGTCGGGCCGTACGCGTCGGTGACCACGGTCCGGGGGCAGTGCTCCAGCACCCGGCGCACGGTGGCGGCCGTGACGACGTCGCCGCCGACCATCACCTCGCGGACGCCGGCGAGGCAGCCTGGGTCCTCCTCGGCCACCACGCGGAAGAGGCCGGCCGTGAGCAGGAGCAGGGTGACCCCGTGCTCGCCGACCGCCCGCGCGAGGGCCGCCACGTCCTGGTCACCGGGCGGGGCCACCACGACCTCCCCGCCGTTCAGCAGCGGGACCCACAGCTCGCAGGTGGACGGGTCGAAGCCGTACGGCGAGTGCAGCAGCGTCCGGACCGGGCGCCCGGCGCCGAACGCGGTCGCCCAGTGGCGGTCGGCGGCCAGGCCCACCACACCCCGGTGGGTGACCGTCACGCCCTTCGGCTCGCCGGTGGAACCGGACGTGAACATCACGTAGGCGGCGTTGTCCGGACGGGGGCGCACGGCGGCCGGTGCGTGGCGCGGGGTCTCGTCGGTCACCGTGACGAAGTGGTCGGCGCGCGGCAGCAGGGCGGGTGCCGTGTCGTGGTGGGCGCCGTCCGTGACGACGACCGACGCCCCGGTCTGCCGCAGCATCACGTCCAGCCTGGCCGGGGGAAGGTCGGGGGCGAGGGGTACGTAGGCCGCCCCGGCCTTGAGCACACCCAGCACCGCCGTCACGATGTCGGGCGAGCGTTCCATCAGCAGCGCGACCCGCTCCTCCGGGACGACTCCCAGGGACAGCAGCCGGGCCGCGAGCCGGTCCGCCCGTTCGTCCAGTTCGCGGTACGTGCGCACGCCGCCGTCCCAGCGGACGGCCACGGCCTCGGGCGTACGGGCCACCTGCGCGGCGAAGGCCTCCACGACGCTCGTGGCGGGTCTCACCGAGTCCGCGTCGACGTCGTTCCAGTCGGTGAGGATGCGGCGCCGCTCCTCGGCCGTGAGGACCTCGACCGTGCCGGCGGTCCGGTACGGCTCGTCCACGAACGTGCGCAGCACCCGGACGAACCGGTCGGCGAGCACGCGGGCCTCCTCGTCGCCGAACGCGCCGGGCGCGTACTCGACGCGCAGGGTCACCCCCTGTTCGTGCGGTGCCGCGAGCAGCATCAGCTGGTAGTGGGCCGCCTCACGGGTCTGAGCGCGGGTGAGGACGAGGGACGTTCCGGTGAGGGCCGTGGCCTTCTCGTCGACCGGATAGTTCTCGTAGACCATGGCCGAGTCGAACAGGCGGGGCAGTCCGGCGAGGCGCTGGACGTCGCTCAGTCCCAGGTGCTGATGGTCCATCAGGTCGGCCTGCTCGTCCTGCAGGCCGCGCAGCAGGTCCTCCAGGGTCCGGTCCTGGTCGAGCCGCGCCCTGACGGGCAGGGTGTTGATGAACAGGCCCGCCATGGTCTCGATGCCGGGTATCTCCGGCGGCCGGCCGGAGACGGTCGTGCCGAAGACCACGTCGTCGCGGCCGGTCAGCCGGGACAGCAGCAGCGCCCAGGCGCCCTGGAGGACCGTGTTGACGGTGAGCCCGCGGGACCTGGCGTACGTGACGAGGCGGGCGGCCAGTCCCGGCGGCAGCTCGGGGTGCGCCCGCCCGGGGCGCGCGGCCGGCGCGGTCCGGTCACAGGCGGTGGGCGCGGCGAGCGTGGGCTCGTCCACCCCTTCCAGGGCCCGGGCCCAGGCGGTGTGCGCGGCGTCGCGGTCCTGCGCGGCCAGCCAGCGCAGGTAGTCGCCGTAGGGGGTGACCCGGGGCAGCGTGGCCGCCGCGCCCTCGGCCGCGTACAGGGCGAACAGGTCCCGGGCAAGGACGGGCACCGACCAGCCGTCCAGCAGGAGGTGATGGTGCGTCAGGACCAGCCGGTGGCGCTCGTCGCCGAGGCGGAGCAGCGCGGCCCGCAGCAGGGGCGGGCGCGCCGCGTCGAAGCGCTCGGCGAGCTGCGCGTCCGCGATCCGGTCGCTCTCGGCGGCCTGCTCGGCTTCGGGCAGGGTGCTCAGGTCGGCCGTCAGCCACGGGAGCCGGGGAGCGCGGACGATCACCTGGACCGGGGTGTCGGTGACGTCGTGGACGAACGCGGCCCGCAGGTTGGCGTGCCGGTCCAGCAGTGCCGTGCAGGCGGCCCGGAGCGCGTCCGCGTCGAGGGGCCCTTCGAGGTCGAGGCAGAGCTGCGGGGTGTAGACGTCGCTCTCGCCGCCGTCGTAGACGGCGTGGAAGAGCAGACCCTCCTGGAGCGGGGAGAGCGGCAGGACGTCCTCCAGGCCGGGGTAGGCGGCTTCCAGGGTCTCGACCTGCTCCTGGGTGAGCGCCGGTACGAGGGGGAAGTCGGACGGTGTGTGACCACCCGTCCCGGTACCGGTGCCCAGGTCCGCGAGGGTCTCCAGCGCGCGCAGCCACCGCTCGGCCAGCTCCCGCACCTCCGCCTCGACCAGCAGCCCGCCCGCCCACGCGAACGTCGCCGACAGCACCGGGCCGTCCGCACCGTCGACCGCGACCGCGTTGACGTCGAGCGCGTGCAGCAGCGGTGCCGCCGGATCGGTGCCGGCGCCGAGGCCGTGCGCGTCGTCGGCCACCGTCCACGCGCCGTGCTCCGAGGCCGACACCGACGTGGTCGTACGGCCCAGGTAGTTGAAGCCGATCTGCGGCCGCGCGCAGTGCGTCAGGAGCGGGGCCGTCTGCGGGTTGAGGTAGCGCAGCAGTCCGTGGCCGGCGCCCTGGCCCGGCACCCGGCCGAGCTGTTCCTTGGCCTGCTTGGCAGCGCCCACGGGGTCGTCGCCCGTGACGTCGAGCCGTACGGGATGGACGCGGGTGAACCAGCCCACCGTGCGGGAGAGGTCCACGTCCGGGCGGTCGGTGTCGCGGCCGTGGCCCTCCAGGTCGATCAGTACCCCGCCCTCGGCGCCACCGCCGCGGCCCTCGCGCCACTGACGCACGGCGAGGGCCAGCGCGCCCAGCAGCACGTCGTTGACGCCGCCGTGCAGGGCCGCCGGGACGGACGACAGCAGCGGGCCCGTGCGCGCCCCGGGCAGGGTCACCGTGAGCTGCCGCGCCGTCGCCACCGTGTCCTGTACGGGGTTGAGCGGGCGGGCGCCGATCGGCGGATCCGGCGCCGCGAACGTGTCCGTCCAGTACGGCAGTTCCTCCAGCAGCGCCGGGTCCTGCGCGCGCTCGCCGAGCAGGGCCGCCCAGCGCCGCAGAGACGTGCCCACCGGGTCGAGCCGGACCGGCACCCCCGCCGCCACCGCCTCCCACGCCTGCCGCAGGTCCGGCAGCAGGATGCGCCACGACACCCCGTCGACCGCCAGGTGATGCGCCACGACCAGCAGCCGGCCGCAGTCCTCGGGCCCCGCGTCGAACCACACCGCCTGCACCATCACGCCCGACTCCGGCGCCAGCCGCGCCACCGCCTCCCGCGCCTCCCGCGCCACGTCGGCACCGGCCAGGGGTACGCGGCGCACGCACCGGGCGGCGTCCACCGAGCCGCGCTCGCCCGCCTCCAGCGCCCAGACCAGTCCGCCCGCCGTGCGGGTCAGCCGCAGCCGCAGCGCGTCGTGGTGGTCGAGCAGCGCCCGCACGGCCGCCGTGAGCCGCTCCTGACCCAGCCCGGCCGGGACCTGCAGCAGCACCGACTGGTGGAAGGCGTCCACGGGGCCGCGGCGCTCGCGCAGCCGGTGGACGATCGGGGTGAGTTCGACGGGACCGGTCCCGTTGTCCTCGGCGCGCACGGCCGGCCGGTCGTCCGCACGCCCGCTGACCCGCGCCAGCCCGGCCACCGTCTGGTGGGTGAAGACGTCGCGCGGGGTGAGGACCAGACCGGCCCGCCGTGCCCGGCTGACCAGCTGGATCGACATGATGCTGTCGCCGCCCAGGGCGAAGAAGCCGTCGTCCACGCCCACGCTCCGCTCGTCGACGCCGAGCAGCTCGGCGAAGACGCGGCGGAGGGTCTCCTCGTTGGGCGTGCGCGGCGCGCGTCCGCCGTCCGCCGGACCGGCGGGGCCGGGCACCGGAAGGGCCGCGCGGTCCAGCTTGCCGTTGGGGGTGACGGGCAGCGCGTCGAGCACCAGGACCTCGGCGGGGACCAGGTACTCGGGCAGGCGGTCGGCGGCCCGGCGGCGCGCCTGCCCGCCGTCCAGGGTGCGGCCGGGCTCGGGCACGACGTACCCCACCAGGCGCTTGCCGCCGCCCGCGGGGGAGTCGTGGGCCACGACCACGGCCGCGGACACACCGTCCTGCTCGCCGAGCGCGGCCGCGGCCTCGCCCGGTTCGACGCGTACGCCGCCCACCTTGACCTGGTCGTCGACGCGGCCCAGGTACTCCACCACCCCGTCCTCGGTCCAGCGGGCGAGGTCGCCGCTGCGGTACATCCGGGAGCCGGGCGGGCCGAAGGGGTCGGCGACGAAGCTCTCCGCCGTGGCGCCGGGACGGCCCAGGTAGCCGCGGGCCAGCTGGGCACCGGCGATCCACAGCTCTCCCGACGCGCCCGGCGGTACGGGCTGCAGGGCCGCGTCGAGGACGTACAGGCGGGTGTTGCCGACCGGACGGCCGAGCGGCGGCGGGCCCTGCGGATCGGCCGGGCAGCGCCACCAGGTGACGTCGATGGTGGCCTCGGTGGGGCCGTACTGGTTGAACAGGGCCACGCCCGACGCGCCGAGGGCGCCGTGGAAGCGCCGTACGAGGTCGGCGGGCAGGGCCTCGCCGCCCGAGAACACCCGGCGCAGACCGGTGCACTCGGCGGCGCCCGGCTGGTCGAGGAAGGCACGCAGGACGGTCGGCACGAAGTGCGCGGTGGTGACCGCCCCGTCCCGGATCAGCGCGGCGAGGCGGGCGGGGTCGCGGTGCGCGTCGGGCTCGGCGACGACCACGGCGGCACCGGCGAGGACCGGCCAGAACAACTCCCACACGGAGACGTCGAAACCCGCGGACGCCTTGTGCAGCACCCGGTCGTCGGACCGCAGGCCGTACTGCTCCTGCATCCCGAACAGGCGGTTGACGACGGCCCGGTGGGAGACGACGACGCCCTTGGGGCGGCCGGTCGAGCCGGAGGTGTGGATGACGTAGGCGGTGCTGTCGGGGTGGGGCGCCGGGAACGCGGCCGCCGACGACGCGGGCGGCGTCCCGTCGAGGGGCAGGACCGGGACCCGCACGGAGGCGGGCAGCAGGCCGCGCGCCTCGTCCGTGGCCACCACGCACACCGGGCCGGTGTCGGCGAGCAGCAGAGCGACGCGCGCCGCCGGCAGTTCGGGGTCCACCGGCACGTACGCGGCGCCGGTGCGCACGACGGCGTGCAGGGCCACGGGCAGGCCCGCCGAGCGCGGGACGAGCACGGCGACGCGGCGCTCCGGTCCGGCCCCGGCCGCGCGCAGGCGGCGTGCGAGGGCGTCGACCCGGGTGTCGAGCTGTGCGTAGGTGAGCCGGTCGGCGCCGCAGACGACGGCCTCGGCGTGCGGGGTGCGCGCGACGCGGTCGGCGAGGAGTTCGGCGAGCGTGGTGGACGGGACGTCCATGGTGGTGTCGTTCCAGTCGGTGAGGACCTGCCGGCGTTCGTCGTCGGCGGTGGTGGCGGCGCGGGACACGGTGAGGTCCGGGTCGTCGGCGAAGGACTCCAGCAGCCGGGTCCAGCGCTGGGTGAGCAGGCGTACGGCCGTGGGGGTGAAGAGGTCCGCGCGGTACTCGACGCGGCCGTCGATCCCGTCCGGGGCGCCTTCTGGGGTGCGGCGTTCGGCCATGTTGAAGGAGAGTTCGAAGCGGGCGGTGGTGGCGCCGACGCGGACCAGCTCGGTGTCCAGGCCCGGGAGCGCGACGGCGTCGCGGGTGAGTTCGGGCTGGGCGGTCAGCATCACCTGGAACAGCGGGTTGCGGTCGGCCGACCGGGCCACGCCCAGGTGGTCGACGAGCCGCTCGAAGGGCACGTCCTGGTGGGCGTAGGCGGTGAGGTCGGTCTCCCGCACCCGCCGCAGCAGTTCCCGGAAGTCCGGGTCGCCGCCGGTGTCGGTGCGCAGGACGAGCGTGTTGACGAAGCACCCGACGAGGTCCTCCAGCGCCTCGTCGCCGCGTCCGGCCACGGCCGTGCCGAACGGGATGTCCGTCCCCGAGCCGAGGCGGGTCAACAGCGCGGCGAGGGACGCCTGGAGCGCCATGAAGACGGTGGCGGAGTGCTCGCGGGCCAGCTTCGCCAGGCGGGCGTGGAGCGGCGCGGGAAGACGGAAGGTGTACGAGCCGCCGGGCACGGCACCGGTGGTGTCACCGGGCGCGGTGTCACGGGACGCGGCGGCGCGGGGGTCCACGGGCAGGTCGATGCGGTCCGGCAGGTGGGCGAGCCGCTGCCGCCAGTACGCCAGCTGACGGCCCGTCACGCCGTCCGCGCCGTCGTCCGCCAGCAGGGCGTGCTGCCACAGACTGTAGTCGGCGTACTGGACGGGCAGGGGGGCCCGTTCGGGAGCCCGCCCCGCCGTACGGCTGCGGTACGCGGCGGCCAGGTCGGCGGCCAGCGGCCCGAACGACCAGCCGTCGGCGGCGATGTGGTGCAGCACCAGCGCGAGGACGTGGTCGTCCTCGCCCAGTTCGAACAGGGCGGTCCGCAGGGGGAGGTCGGAGGTGAGGTCGAAGGGCCGCCCAACGGTCCGCTCCAGCACGGCGGCCAGCTCCGCCTCCGCGACCCGGCCGGTCTCCAGGCCTGGGCGGGCCCGCCCGGTACCGGGGTCCAGGATCTCCTGGCGGGGAAGGCCCTCTATGTCGGGGAAGACCGTGCGCAGCACCTCATGACGGCTCGTCAGGTCGGTGAGCGCGGCGCGCAGCGCGGGGACGTCGAGACGGCCGCGCAGCCGCAGCACCACCCGCATGTTGTAGGCGTCCGTGGCCCCCTGCGCGAGCTGGTGCAGGAACCACAGGCGGCGCTGGGCGGGGGACAGCGGGACGACGTCCGGCCGGGCCACGGCGCTGGGGCGGGGCCGGGCAGGGGCGCCGGTGGAGGCGGCGACGCGTTCGGCGAGCTGCGCGACCGTGGGGGCCTCGAAGACCGCGCGGACGGGGAGATCGGCGCCGAGCGCGTTGCGTATGTGGGCGACGAGGCGGGTGGCGAGCAGCGAGTGTCCGCCCAGCTCGAAGAAGCCGTCGTCGACGCCGACGGGCCGGCCGGTGCCGAGGAGCCGCGCGTACAGCCCGCACAGCACCTCCTCGAGCGGTGTGCGCGCCTCACGGCCGCCGGACGCCGCACCGGCGTCGGCGGGGCCCGGGGCGGGCAGGGCGCGGCGGTCCACCTTGCCGTTGGGGGTCAGCGGCAGCCGGTCCAGGACGACGAACGCGGCGGGCACCATGTACCCGGGCAGCCGGGCCGCGGCGTGGCGGCGCAGCTCAGCCGGGGCCGGGGCGCTGCCGGACCCACCGGGACCAGTGGGCTCACCGGGACCAGTGGGCTCACCGGACCCCGCAAGGACGTACGCGACCAGCCGTGGGTCGCCTTCCGAGCCGTCCCGGCGTACGTCCGCGACGGCGCGGGCGACCGCCCCGTGCCCCTCCAGGACCGCCTCGATCTCGCCGAGTTCGACACGGTGGCCGCGCACCTTGACCTGGTGGTCGGCGCGGCCGAGGTGGTCCAGGCGGCCGTCCGAGGTCCAGCGGGCCAGGTCGCCGGTGCGGTACATGCGGGTGCCGGGCCCGCCGTACGGGTCGGCGAGGAAACGTTCGGCGGTCGGGCCGGGGCGGTCTGCGTAACCGCGGGTGACGCCGGGCCCCGCCACATAGAGCTCGCCCGGAGCGCCGGCCGGGACCAGGCGCAGGCGGTGGTCCAGGACGTAGGCGCGGACGCCGGGGCGGGGACGGCCGATCAGGAAGCGGCCGCCGGACCGCAGCGCGCCCGGCTCGTCCACCGCCTGGAAGGTGCTGCTCATGGTGGCCTCGGTGGGCCCGTACTGGTTGACCACCAGCGGGCCCCCGAGAGCGGCCACCTGCCGAAGATGCCCCTCGGTGAGCGCCTCGCCGCACGTCATCACCAGCCGCAGACAGGGGCGCTCGCCGGCGGGCAGCCGGTCCGCCTCCTCGCCCAGGGCGGTCAGCAGGGACGGTACGACGGACAGCAGTGCGGTGACCCGGTGGCGGCGCATGGCGCGGACGAGGGCACGCGCGTCGTTCGCCTCGTCGGGCGGCACCACGACCACGCGGCCGCCGGCCGCCAGGGTGCCGAGGATGTCACGCACCGAGGGGTCGAAGGACACGGACGCCAGGTTGAGCACGACGTCCCCGGGGCCGAGCCCGGCGACGCCGGACGTCAGGTACGGCACGTAGGCGGCGACCCCGCGGTGCGGCACCACCACCGCCTTGGGCCTGCCGGTGGAGCCCGAGGTGTGGATGACGTAGGCCGGGTGGTCGGGCGTCGGATCGGTGCGCTCGTCGTCGGTGAGGTCGCCGTCCGGAAGGGCGGACAGCGCGCGTCCGGTGGCCGGGCCGTCGAGCAGTACGGCGCTGTCGCGGACGTCCTGGGGCAGCGACGCCGACGCCTCGGTGGTGGTCAGCACCGTCACCGGCCGGGCGTCGGCCAGCATGTGCGCGATACGGTCCGCCGGATAGTCCGGGTCCACCGGGAGGTACGCCGCGCCGGACTCGACGACCGCGAGCAGGGCCACCACCAGCTCCGGGGAGCGGGGCACCGCGACGGCGACCGTCCGCTCCGGGCGGGCGCCCCGGCCGACGAGCAGGCGGGCCAGGCGGTTCGTTCGGGCACGCAGCTCCCGGCGGGTGAGCCGCTCGTCGCCGAAGAGGACCGCGGGCGTGTCGGAGGGGGCCGCGGGCGTGCCGGAGCCGGTGGCCTTCCGGTCGCTGAGGATGCCGGTGACGGTGCCGGCCGTCGTGGACTCCTCCCCGTCCCCGTCCGGTGCTCCCTGCCACGCGGTCAGCAGGTGGCCGCGTTCGCGCGGGGTGAGGATCCCGGCGTGTCCGGCGGGCCGGTCGAAGCCCTCGCCCAGCTCCTCGAAGAGCCGCACCAGCCGGTCCATCAACGCCTGGGCGGTCTCCCGGTCGTAGGCGGAGGTGTGGTAGCCGAGGGTGAGGTGCATCCGTTCGCCGGGGGCGGCGAGGAGGCGCAGCGGGTAGCTCGTGGCCACGCCGCCGTCGACGGCGGAGACACGGATGCCGTCCGCAGGCCGGAACGCGTCCGGGTCCAGCGGGAAGTTGAGGAACACCACCATCGTGTCGGCGAGCGCCGAGGCGGCGTCGGTCTGCCGCTGGATCTCCGGCAGCCCGAGGTGCTGGTGGGCGGCAAGGAGGGACTGCTCCTCCTGCAGCCGGCGCAGGACGGCGGCCGCCGGCAGCGCCGGATCGAGACGGACCCGCACCGGGACGGTGCTGAGGAACAGGCCGATGATGGACTCCACGTCCTCGACGTCGGCCGGCCGGCTGGCGCTGGGTGCGTCGAGGACGACGTCGTCGCGGCCCGTCAGCGCGCCGATCAAGGTGGCCCACACGCCCTGCACCAGGGTGGCCGGAGTCAGGTCGTGGCGGCGGCAGTGCGCGGCCAGGCGGGCCGTGAGGTCCTGGGGCAGCAGCCGTTCGACGACGTCGTGCCCGGGTGCGCCGGCCGCGGGGCCGTCCGACCGGCGGCCGGTCACCGGCACCACGAGGGTGGGCTCGGCACCATCGAGCGCCTCCCGCCACGCCTGCCGGGCGGTGTCCCTGTCCTGCCGGGCGAGCCAGGCCAGGTACCGCTGGAACTGGGGCGCCGGGGGCAGCGGGTCCGGCTCCGCGTAGGCGGTCAGCAGCTCGTTCAGCAGCAGCGGCTGCGACCAGCCGTCGAGCAGGAGGTGGTGGTAGGTCACGATCATCGTGTGTCGGCGCGGGGCCAGCCGGGCCAGCGCCACCCGCAGCAGCGGCGGCCGGGCCGGGTCGAACGGGGCCGTCCGCTCCCGGGTCCGCAGCACGGTGAGGCGGGACTCCCGCTCCGCCTCACCGGCCGAGGACAGATCCGTCTCCCGCCAGGGCAGGTCCACCGCGCCGGGGACGACCTGCACCAGGCCCGCGTCCGCGTCGTGCACGAAGGCGGCGCGCAGGCTGTCGTGCCGGGCCAGCACCCGGGCCCAGGCGGCACGCAGCCGGGCCGGATCGAGGGGACCGTCGAAGGTGAGCGCCAGCTGGACGGTGTAGTCGTCCGTCCGGTCCGGGCCGTCCTCGCCCGCCGCCGACGGGGCCGGCGCGTCGGCCAGGGACTCGAAGAGCAGGCCCTCCTGCAGCGGTGTGAGGGGCAGGATCTTCGCCGGACCCGGGTACGGGGCACTCAGCCGCTCCCGTACCGGCGCCGGTACGGGCACCAGGTCCTCCTCGCGGGCCTCGCCCCGCGCTTCAGCCGTGTCCATGGCCCGCGCCATGCCGGCGAGCGCGGCGACGGTGGGGTGCGCGAAGACGTCACGGACGGCCAGGACGACGCCCGCCCGGCGTGCGGCTCCCACCAGCCGCATGGCCAGCACGCTGTCGCCGCCCAGCGCGAAGAAGCTGTCGTCGATGCCCACGTGGGGCAGGCCCAGCAGCCCGGCGAAGGCGGCGCACAGGGCCCGCTCGGTCGCGTCGCGCGGTGCCCGGCTGTCCGGTGCGGCGGCGAAGTCGGGCGCCGGGAGGGCGGCACGGTCGAGCTTGCCGTTCGCGGTGAGCGGCAGTTCCGCCAGCACCACGAAGGCCGCGGGCACGAGGGCCTCGGGCAGGGCGCGTTCGGCGAGGGCGCGCAGCGCGGCCGGGAGCGCGGCGACCTGACGCGCGAGTCCCGGCTCGTTGGTGAGCCGTGCCGGGGCCATGACGGATTCGGGCGCGGGGCGGTAGGCGCACAGCACTTCACTGGAATCACCGGAAGCAGCGGAATCACCGGAACCAGAGGAATCACCGGAACCAGCGGAATCACCGGCTTCACCGGACTCGGCGTCCGGCGCGTCCGGCGCGTCCGCGCGCCGGAAGACCGCGTCGACCGCGCCGGGACCGGTGACCGACGGCGCGACGGCGACGCGGTAGCCGAGTTCTTCGGCGAGGGCGTACAGGTACTCGGGGTCCACCGCGCCGGGCACGGGGACGTCGTCCGCCAGGAGACGGGCGGCGAGGGCCGGTTCGGTTCCCTCGTCCAGCCGGCGGGCCGCCAGGGCCTGCCGGGCGGTGCGCTCGTCGGGTACGCCCGACAGCCGCAGCCGCGCCGGGCGGGCCGTGGACAGGGTGTGCCGCAGCCCCTGCGGAGGTATGTTCTCACCGGCCTCGTGGAGACCGGCCCAGGACGCTGCCGGGGCTGCGTGCAGGACGACGTCGTAGCGGTAGCGGCTGAGTTCGTTGCGGTAGCCGCCCCGCTTCACCTGGACGTCCACGGCGGTGAAGGGAGTGCCGGCGCCGGTCCGCGCGGTGAACCAGGCGGGGTCGACGAGGAGTTCGTCCTCGTTCAGCAGAGCCCGGCCGATGGAGCGGCGCAGCGCCGCCGTGCCGGTGTGCCGGCCCGGAGCGAGGCGGACGAGGTGCTTCTCCGTCTCGAACACGCGGGCGGCCCGCAGATCCCGTACGTCACCGACGAAGATCCGACCGCCGGGCGCCAGCAAGGGCGTGACGGCGTCGATCACCCGGCCCAGGTAGCCGGCGTCCGGGAAGTACTGGATCACCGAGTTGAGGACGACGGTGTCGAAGAACCCGGCGGGCAGGCCCTCGGTGTCGTCCGCCGCCCGGTGCCGCAGGGTCACCCGGCCGGCGAGGTGGTCCGGCATCCGGTCGCGCAGGGTGTCGAGCACCGCGGCGGAGAAGTCGGTGGCCCAGTAGGCCTGGGTGTCCCCGGCGAGCCGCGACAGCAGCAGGCCCGCGCCGACGCCGATCTCCAGCAGGCGCACGGGACGCAGCGCGCGGATCCGCTCGACGGTCGCGTCCCGCCAGCGGCCCATCTCCCCGAGCGGGAGGGGCCGGCCGTCGTAGCTGCTGTCCCAGGTGGAGAAGTCCTCACCGAAGGCGAAAGCGGTGCCTTCTCCCTCGTCGCCCGGTGTGCCGCCGGGCGTGCTCGGTGCCTGGGCGGGCGCGTAGGCGGACTCCCAGACGGCCTGCCACTCCCGCACCTGCTCGGACGCGGACCCTGTCCCTGTCCCGGGCGCGGCCCCGGTCCCGATCCCGGACCCGGAGTGTCCTTGGACGTCCGGCACGACGTAGGCGGTGAGCTGCCTGCGGCCCGGCTCGTCCTCCCGTACGGTCACCACGGCCCGGCCCACCGCCGGGTGCGTGCCGAGCACCGCCTCGATCTCACCGGGTTCGACCCGCACTCCGCGGATCTTGACCTGGTGGTCGGTGCGGCCCAGGTACTCCAGTGTGCCGTCACCGCGCCACCGCGCCAGGTCGCCGGTGCGGTACATCCGGCTGCCCGCCGGGCCGAAGGGGTCGGCGACGAAACGGAGCGCGGTCGTGCCGGGCCGGGCCGGGTAGCCGCGGGCGAGCTGGCGTCCCGCCAGGTACAACTCGCCCGCCACACCCGGGGCGGCCGGCCGCAGCGCCGCGTCGAGCACGTACACGCGGGTGTTGTCCACCGGGCCGCCGATGGGCACCGTGCCCGTCCATGCGGGAAGGCACCGCCACCGTGTGACGTCGATGGCCGCCTCGGTGGGCCCGTACAGGTTGAACAGCGGGACGCCGAGGAGGGCGAGGGAGGTGCCGGCGAGGTCGGCGGGGAGTGCCTCGCCGCTGCAGATGACGCGCCGCAGCCGGAACCCGGCCGGGGCGGGTCCGTCGAGGGAGTCGAGGAACACGCGGAGCATCGACGGCACGAAGTGCACCGTCGTCACCCCGTGGTCTTCGACGGCGTCCGCCAGGTAGTGCGGGTCGCGGTGCCCACCGGGACGTGCCACGACCACTGCGGCGCCCGTGGCCAGCGGCCAGAGCAGCTCCCACACGGACACGTCGAACCCGACGGGTGTCTTGTGCAGCACCCGGTCGTCGGCGGTCAGCGCGAACTCCCGCTGCATGCCCAGCACCCGGTTGGCAATGGCCTCGTGGGAGACGACGACGCCCTTGGGACGGCCGGTCGAGCCCGAGGTGAAGATCATGTACGCGGCCGAGCCGGGTGCCACGGGCACCGGAGCGGTGCGGGCGGCGCCGTCGCCGGCGGGCGCGTCGGCGTCGAGGAGGATGGTGTCCGGGCCGTTCAGGCAGGGGAACCGCCCGGCGAGGTCGCGCGTGGTGAGGGTGCAGGCCGGGGCCGCGTCGTCCAGCAGCAGGCCGATCCGCTCCGCCGGCAGCTCCGGGTCCACCGGCACGTACACGCCGCCCGCGCGCAGCACGGCGTGCACGGCGACGAGCAGGTCGGCCGAGCGCGGCAGGGCGACGGCGACCCGGGTCTCGGGCGCCACGCCCCGCTCGCGCAGCCGTGCCGCGAGCGCCGCCACCCGGGCGTCGAACCGGGCGTACGTCAACTCCTCGCCACCGGCCCCGCGGTCCGCGTACACCACGGCGGTCGCGTCGGGCGTCGCCGCCGCCTGCGCTGCGACCAGCTCGGGCACCGACACGGGCGGCACCGGCACGGCGGTGTCGTTCCACTCGACCAGCACCTGCCGCCGCTCCTCGGGGAGGAGCACGTCGACGGCGCCGGCGGTGCGGGCGGGGTCGGCGGCCAGTGCCTCCAGCAGCCGCACCAGCCGGGCGCCGACGCGGGTGATGTCGTCGGACGTGAGGACGCCGGTGCGGTAGCCGAACCGCAGGCTGAGCCCGGCGTCCTCCCGCACCACCAGCAGCGTCAGCGGATAGTGGGTGCCCGCGTGGACGTGCGGGTCGGTGACGGCGAGGCCGGGACCCGGCCGGAAGGTGGCCGGGTCGACGGGGAAGTTCTCGAAGGTCAGTACGGTGTCGAAGAGCCGGTCCAGGCCGGTGAGGCGGGTGATGTCCGGCAGGCCCAGGTGCGCGGCGGCCGTGCGGCGCGACTGCCGGTGCTGCATCCCGCGCAGCACGTCCCGCAGGTCGTCCGCCGGACGCAGCCGTACGCGCACGGGGACGGTGTCGACGAACAGGCCGACCATAGACTCGGCCCCCTCGATCTCGGCCGGACGGCTGGCGACCGTGGTGCCGAACACGACGTCGTCGCGCCCGGTCAGCCCGGCGAGGAGCAGTGCCCACGCGCCCTGGACGACGGTGTTGAGGGTGAGCCCGTGCGCGGCGGCCAGGTCCCGCAGCGCGTCGGTGGTGCCGGCGGGCAGGCCGACGGTGTGGCGGCCCTGCGACGGCTCCGCCCCCTGCGCGGCGTCCGGCACGAGGAGCGTCGGCGCGTCCAGGCCGTCGAGCTCGGCGCGCCACGCGGCGCGGGCCGCGTCACGGTCCTGCCGCCCGAGCCAGGACAGGTACGTGCGCGGTGGGGTCGCCGGCGGCAGGGGTTCGCCGTGGTAGAGGGCGAACAGCTCACGGCCCAGCAGGGGCAGCGACCAGCCGTCGAGCAGCATGTGGTGGTGGGTGAAGAGCACGGCGTGCCGTTCGGGGGCCAGCCGTACGAGGGCGACGCGCAGCAGCGGGGGACGCGCCAGGTCGAAGCGCCCGGCCCGTTCCCCGGCGGCCACCTGCCGCAGCCGCAGCTCCTGTTCCCGGGGGCCGGCGGCCGGCGGTGGCCCGGTGAGGTCGACGTCGCGCCAGGGGAGTTCGACGTCGTCGAGCACCACCTGCGCCGGTACGTCGGTGGCGTCGGCGACGAACGCCGAGCGCAGCACGGGGTGCCGGCGCAGCAGGGCCTGCCAGGCGGCGCGCAGCCGGGTCCCGACCAGCGGACCCTCGACCGTGAAGCCGAGCTGCACGGTGTAGTCGTCGTCCCCGGCGTCCTGCGCGTCGTGCAGGGACTGGAACAGCAGGCCCTGCTGTACGGGGGACAGGGGCAGGACGTCCGAGAGGCGCGGATCGCGGGCCCGCAGTCGCCGGAGGTCGTCCTCGTCGAAAGCGGACGGGGCGGCGTCCTGCGCGGGGGCCGCCTGACCGGTGTCGCCGGCCTGCGCAACCGCGACGACGGACAGGTCCGCCACCGTCGGGTGCTCGAACACGTCGCGCAGGGTGAAGGCCAGCCCTTCGCGGCGTGCGGCGGCGACCAGGCGCATCACCGAGACGCTGTCGCCGCCGAGGGCGAAGAAGTCGTCGTCGATGCTCACGCCGGACGGCGCGTCGAGCAGGTCGGCGCAGAGCCGGCAGAGGGTCTCCTCGACCACGTTGCGGGGTGCCCGGCCCGCGTCGGCGGCGGTCGCCGCAGGGGCGGGCAGCGCGGCCCGGTCGAGTTTGCCGTTCGCCGTCAGCGGCAGCCGCGGGAGGGTCACGAAGGCCGCGGGCACCATGTACGGGGGCAGCCGCCGGGCCAGTGCCTCGGCCAGCTCCCGGTCGCCCGCCACGGGCTGCGCACCCGGGACGAGGTACGCGGTCAGCTGCCGCCGGCCCGGTGTGTCCTCGCGGAGCACGACCGCGGCGCGGGCCACGCCCGGCTGTTGCGCGAGCACGGCCTCGATCTCGCCCGGCTCGATGCGGAACCCGCGCACCTTGACCTGCTGGTCCGCCCGGCCCGTGCAGACCAGCCGGCCGTCCGGCGCCCAGTGTGCGAGGTCGCCGGTGCGGTACATGCGGGTGCCGGGCGCGCCGAAGGGGTCGGCCACGAACCGTTCGGCGGTCAGACCGGGCCGTCGCGCGTACCCCCGTGCCAGTCCGGCGCCGGCGATGTACAACTCGCCCACCACGCCGGGCGGTACGGGCTGCAGGGCTCCGTCGAGGACGTACACGGCCGTGCCGGTGATCGGCCGCCCGATGGTGGCCGGCGCCGACGTTTGCGCGTCCTCGGGTGACAGTTGTGCCGCGGTCGACCAGACCGTCGTCTCCGTGGGGCCGTAGAGGTTGGTCACCGACGCGGCGGACGCGAGGAGGTCATGGGCCAGGGCGGCCGGCAGCGCCTCACCGCCGGCCAGGACGCGGACACCGCCGAGGACGGGAGCGACCTCGACGGCCACCGCCTGCCACAGGCTCGGTGTCGCCTGCATCACCGACACCCGCTCGGCCACGAGCAGCTGCCGCAGCCGTGCGGGGTCGCGTACCTCGTCTGCCCCGGCCACCACCACGGCGGCACCGGCCACCAGGGGCGCGAGCAGTTCCAGGTTGGCGATGTCGAAGCCCAGGGTGGTCACGGCGAGCAGGCGGTCACCCGCGCCCAGACCGGCCCGCCCGGCCATGTCCAGCAGCAGGTTGCCGAGGGCCGACCGGGGGACGACGACGCCCTTGGGCCGACCCGTGGACCCCGAGGTGAAGATGACGTACGCGGCGGCCGATCCGTGCACCGCGGCGGGCAGCACGCCCTGCGGTTCCCGGGGCCGTGGCGGCCCGTCGGTCAGTATGCGGCGCGGGTTGCTGGGCACCCGCTCGGCCAGCGCGGCCGTTGTCAGCACGACGGCCGGGCGCGCCTCGGCCACCATGACCTCCAGGCGTTCGGCCGGGTGCGACAGGTCCAGCGGCAGATAGGCGGCGCCGGACCGCAGGACGGCCAGCACTCCGGCCACCAGGTCCGTCGAACGCGGCAGCGCGAGCGCCACGCGGTCCTCCGGGCCCACCCCGTGACCGGCCAGGACACCGGCCAGCCGGGCCGCCCGGGCGACCAGTTCGCGGTACGTCAGGCTCTCCGCGCCGGCGGTGACCGCGACGGCGTCCGGCGTCCGGTCCGCCTGGGCCGCGACCAGCTCCCACGGGTCACCCGCCGGGCCACCCGTCGGGTCGTTCACCGGCACGGGCACGGGCACGGGCACCGGCGCGGGAACGGAAACGGCGCGGTCGTCGTCGTACCCGGGTCCGGACCAGTCGCCCAGCACCCGCCGCCGCTCGTCCTCGTCCAGCAGGTCACCGCGGCCGATCGCCCGCGTGGCGGCGTCGTCCCCCGTGGTGAGCCGTTCCAGCAGCCGCAGGAACCGCGCATGGTGTCCGGCCAGTTCACCGTCCGAGTACAGGGCGGGGTTGCCGTCGACGACGACCTTGATGGCGCCGCGCTGCCCCGGGCGTCCGCCGTAGCTGGCGATCGACAGGTCGGCCACCGGTCCGACGGCCAGGCTGTGCAGCGATCCGGACAGGTCGCCGAAGGAGAAGTCCTGGCCGAACGGCATGACGTTGACGACCGGTCCGTACAGCCTGCCGCCCGCGGAGAGGCCGAAGTCGCGGGCGAGGTCCGCCTCCGGGTAGCGCTGATGCCGTACCGCGTCCTTCATCTCGGCCGCGACCCGGGCGGTCAGCTCGCCGTAGGTCAGGCCGGGACTCACCCTCAGGCGCAGCGGGACCACGTTGGACACCATGCCCGGGACGGCGCCCGAGGCGGACCCGGTGCGCGCGGTGACCGGGAAGCCCAGCACCAGGTCGTCCGCCCCGGTCATCCGGTGCAGGTAGGCGGCGGCGCCCGCGACGAAGGCGGCCGGCCAGCTCGACCGGACGGTCCGCGCGACCGCCCGCATCCCCGACTCGGCCTCCCCGCTCAGGTACGCGGCCCGCCGGTGCACCGGGGCGCGGGGCGGCGCCGAACGTGCCACGAGAGCGGCCGGTGCGGGCCGGCCGGCCATCCGCTGCCGCCAGTACGCCCGGTCGGCGCGGAAGTCGTCCGAGGCCCGGTAGGCCGCCTGCTCGTCCAGCAGTTCACGGAACGGGCGCACCGCCCCCTCCGCGGGATCGCGCCCTTCCAGGAGAGCGGTGTAGATGGCCGCGGCACGCCGCACGGCGATACCGGCGCCGGCCCCGTCGCTGATCACATGGTGGACGCCGGCGTACCACCAGTGGCGCTGCTCGGCGACGCGGATCACCGCGCTGGTGAGGTTCGGGGGATGGCCCACGCGGCGCGGGCGCGCCATGTCGGCCGTCATCCAGCGGTGCGCGGCGGCCTCGGGGTCGGCCGCGGCGGACACGTCGACGAAGAGCTGCTCCCACGCGTCGTCCGGCTCGGCCCACTGGCGCAGCTCGCCCTCGTGCTCCCGGATCCGGACGCGGAACCCCTCGGCCTCGTCCAGGAAGCGGCGCGTCGCCTCGGCCAGCAGCGCGATGTCGAGCGGGCCGGCGATGTCGACGTAGACGCCGAGGTTGTAGGCGCGGCTGTCCGGGGCCAGTTGCTGGCCGAACCACATGCCCGACTGTCCCGGGGTCAGCGGCAGGCCACGAAGGTGGTCGTCTTGCACGTACGTACTCCCAGGCGCATACGGGGTGAGCGGCGAGCGTGGCGCGACAGCGGTACCGGTCCGGGAAGAGCCTGGTGACCAGGGCGTCTACCGCGCCGGCCGACCGCGATCCGAACTGATCGACTGCCGATCCGGTGTCTAGCACGGCGAGTTGACCGGCCGGGGTGCCCGCCGGCCCGAGATGATCTTTGGGTGAACTGCCCCGCTCGGGGCGGGCGGGCACGGAGCCCACCGCCGGGTGGAGGAACCGGGGATTGCGCCCACGGCACCTCCACGGCATTCACCCCGGCATCACCCGCGCGAGCCGCCTGTTCACCCAGCTGAACTCTTCCCCAACTGCCGTGGTCCGCACGGGGCGTGCGGCGTCCGGCGCCCTCACCGTCGAATCCACCATCCAGCCGTACCGCCGCCTCTTCGTGGCCCCGCAGACCCCGAGGAACCCCATGGCACAGCCCGCCGGTGACGATCACAGGGTCGAGCATGTCGTTGTCCAGGTCGCGGAAGCCGAGGTCGGCCAGCGCCCCGAGGCCGGCGGTGCGCAGGTGGGCCTGGAAGTGGTTGTGGCGGGCCGCGGTGTTGTCGTGGGCGAGGCCGGGCCGGGCGACGGATATCCAGATCAGGCGGCCCTTCTCGTCAGTCAGGGCGAGGAAGTGCAGGCCGTGGCTGCGGTGCTTGGTCAGCGGCAGACGGCACTGATAGTCAAGCGGGCAGGCGCCCTCGGCATACTCTTTGGCTTTCGTCAACAATTCCAACGGCCGTCGGCGGCAACGGGGTTACTCGCGCGGCACCACTCCGGGCTGCTCTTGTCGGGCTCGCCCCGAGGGCCGACGCCAGTCAGCAGATCCGCGGGTTGTCGCCGTCCTGATCGGCCGAGTGAAACAGTTCGATGACACGTTCCTCGTACCGGACGCGGGCCGGGGAGAAGTCGTACGGCATCTTGCCGATGGCCTGCATCACGCTCATCCCCGCCCCCTCCTCTTCCTCGCCGGCGCGCTCGTCCTCCTGGTCCAGGAGGACGTCGATGGCCTCGTCCAGGCCGGATCTTTCGATGGCGGCTGCCAGGGCGGTCTCGTGATCACATCGCTGGGCGGCCAGGTCTTCGATGCGAGGGTCGTCGGGGGACACGGTGTCGTCCAGGGCCGCCTCGGCCTCGGCCAGGCGGTCCTCCTCGGCCCGCAGCTCGGGGTGGGTGGCCAGGACGATGAACCGGTCGGCCTGGATAGCGGCGCCCAGAGGGCCGAAGATGCGCTCCGTGACCAGGAGGGTATCGAGGTCGGCGGAGCGCAGGGATCCGGGCGGTAGATCGCGCAGGCGGCCAGTGACCAGCGGTGAGAGCAGGCCCAGGGGGCTGCCCACCCCGCGGAGGCGGTGCACGGCGGCCCGCTGGGCTTCGATGGCGGCCGCCTCGGAAGCGAGGGACTCCTCCAGCCGGGCCAGGGACTGCTCGATGCCGGTGGTGCCCTTGAAGGCGGCCCGGATGTCGTCCAGGGAGATACCCGCATCGGCCATCTTGCGGATCCACAGCAGGCGGATCATGTCGTCGTATCCGTAACGGCGGCGGTCGTCGCTGCCGCGTTCCGGTTCGGCGAGGAGCCCGATGGCGTGGTAGTGGCGGATGGCGCGGGGTGTGGTCCCGGCGAACGCGGCGGCATCGCCGATCTTGACCCGGCGGGGAATCGCAGGAAGGGGCATGCGAGGGAACCTCTCGATGTAGTGCTCGCCGCCTACTGGACCACATGCCGCTACGGCACATGCAACCCCTCTGTCGGCGGCGAGAATACGCCGGTAGTCCGACGGGAGAGCCCACTCCTCCACGCCGGACGTGCGGTGCGGGATCAGCATCACCGCCGGGCCGCCCACCTGCCCGGGCGTCGGGCGGCCGAAGCACGCTCCGCGGCGAGCTGCTCACTCACCCGCTCAAGAACCCGTTCAGCGACCGCGAGTTCGTCGCGCTCGGCTCGTACCTCCGCCAACTGCTTGACCAGATGTTCTTCGAGTTCGTCCAGCTCCGCGCGCCGGGCGGTGACCGTTCCATCAGCTCGGGATCCATGCACCGGATCGTGGAAGGTCACCAGGCCACAGCCGGCAGGAACCGGCGAACCGGTCGGGCTGACGGACGATCCATGCCGTAGACAGCCGCCGATGACCAGCACGAGCACCCCGGTAGACCGTCGCACCAGCCCTGTGACCTTTGGCTTCAAGTTGGCGAAGACTCACTGCAGGGCTCCTGCGCGGCGGCCCTCGGCGAGCAGTGCTTCCACCAGTTTCGACTTCACGCCCGGTGCCAGGAACATAAGGGGTTCGGCGGACTGGTTCCGGTGGATCTCCATGCGGTGCGCTCCCATGTAGAGCTCCACGACCGTTGTCTGCTGGATACCGGTCACGTCGCTCCAGGCCACGGAATCGGTCACCCGGCCGAAGCGGTTGGTCACGGCCACCCCCTCCGCCAGGAGGTAGCACCGGTTCATGCCGAGCCGGGCGGTCAGCAGACGCCATCCGAACGTCACGGTGTACACCGCGATCACCACCGCCGTCGTCCAGGCGAGGTTCCCGTCGACCTGGTCGGGAGTGAACACGGTGAAACCGGCCATGACAACCCAGGCGATCAGCAGGAATCCCCGGAGTATCTGCAGCAGGGTGCCCACGAGCGGGTTCATGACGGCGTAGTCCCCTCGGATCGGACCGAGGCCCGCTCCGGACACGCGAGTGCGCACGGTTCCCCCATCGGCCAGCTCCGGTCCGAGCCTGACGTGCGGTCGGCAAGACAGGGCATACCCCTGCGCACAACGCCTCGAACAAGCTTGACCTGGTTCGTGACGGCTGGTGCGGGCCGGTGCTGGTCGATGAGGACGACTTCGGCGCCCTGTACGGCGGCGGTGGTCTCGTCGAGGATGCCCTGCGTCATGATCCACTCGGTGGACTGGACGGTGTGGTGCTGCATCTTCGGCAGGCCGGCCGCGGCGGCGCGCTTGCCGAGGCGGCCGGTACGCGCGACGGTGATGCCGTGGCCCCGCAGCTCCGTCTTTATGCGCTTCAGAAGCGTCGTCCTGTCCGTGGAGTGGGTGCCGAGCACCGCGATCCGCAGGGGCTTGGAGGAGGTCACCACAGGGTGGGGTCCTTTTCTGGTTCGGGGGCGCCGGGCAGTCCGGGCGGCACGGCCGCGGCGACCACCCGGTCCCAGGAGTCGTATCCGGAGGCCATGGCGATCAGGAGCTGCGCGGTGGCGAAGGCGTCGAAGGTGGCCCGGTGCCGGGCGCCGGGCGCTTCGCGCAGGTCGGGCTGTACGTGCTCGATCAGCTTGTCCAGGCTGTACTTGCCGAGGTCGGGAAAGGTGGCTTTGGCCAGGCGGAGGGTGTCCAGGACGCCGGCGGGTTCCCAGCCGGGCAGGTGGGCGCTGAGGACGCGGTAGTCGGTGTGCGCGTGGTGCGCGCAGATCCAGGTGTCGCCCAGGAAGGCGCCCACCTGGTCCGCGACTTCGGTCCACGCGGGCTTTCCGGCCAGGTCGGTGTCGGTCAGGCCGTGCACCCGCGTGGCGAACGGAGTGACCGGATGATGCGGGCGGGTCAGCCACCAGCCCGCGGTGCTCTTGTCGGGGCGTCCGTCCCGGATGGGCAGCGCGGCGACTTCGACGAGGTCGGGCGGGTTGGAGCCGTTGCCTTCGACGTCGACGACGAGCAACGCGGGCCAGGTGGCGAAGTACATGCTGTCTCGGATCCGTCCTCCGCCTCCCAGCCGATGGGGGCCCGGCCGTGCTGGCGGTAGTGGTGGGGCTTGCTCCGGTCGTGGCACTGGCAGCCGAAGCCGTGCCGCAGGCAGTAGCGGGGCGGCTCGTCCAGTCCTTCCACGACGATGGCACGGTCGTTGACCTCGACGTCGCCGGTCGCGCCGACGGCGGCCGTCTTCTCGCCGTCCTGTCCGATGACGGGGACGAAGCCGCATAGTGCCATGACATCGCTGACGAGCCTGTCGCCTTGCCGACCGGGTCAGGGCCACGGATCGTGCCTGGCCGAGCCAACGGAGGGGAGGAGCATGAGCCGGCCGCAGTCGGGGAGCTGTTCGCACCACGCTGCGGGCACGCCCCAGAGGCCCACGGCGGTCAGCATCCGGTTGTAGGAGCGTCATCCGGGACGCCGATGCTCAGCGGATCATGTGGCAAGTCACTCGCTGAGCGGATCATGGACCGCGATAGCGGACGATTGGGTTGCAGGAACGGGGGCGGCGGTGGTTGTCGAGGTGGGGTACGCGCAGGCGTGGGACCTGAAGGCTTGCGCGCCCTGGCGGCCGACATCCGCGGAGGAGGCCCGGGAGCGGGATGTCGCCGGGCTTCCGTACGTGGTGGTGTACCGGGAGCCGGGCCGGGAGGCTCCGCTGGAAGTCCGGCTCGTCTCCTGGCGGGACCACTATGTCGGGCTGTGGGTCTACGACGCCCAGGGCCGCCGTACCTACGACCGGGACATGCGGCTGCTGGACGACCCGTCGCGGCTGCTGCGCCGGTACTCCGTCGGCTGGTACTACACCGGCCCGGAGATGGCGGATGTGTCAGCCCGCCCAGGCCTCGGCGTCGTCGGCCGGGACGGTGGTGGCCAGGCCCAGCTCTTTGCGGGCGGCGACCGACTTGTTCGGGTCGATGCCGGTGAACGCCGGGTCGTAGGCGGCGTAGAACGTGTCGGCGTCGGTGGCGTCCGCGGCCTTTGTCCAGTTGCCGGCCGCTTTCGCCAGCGTCGAACGGAGTGTGCCGATCTCGGCGCCGTTGATGCCGTTCAGGCCCTCGAGGTGGGTCTGGAGCGCGGCCGCGACGGCTTTGGCCTGTGCCTTGTAACCGGGCAGGTCGGCCTCGACGGTGTCCTTCTCGGACTGGTTCGCCCATAGGGCCTCGTAGACCGAGTTCGATCCCTTGAGGTACGTGAGCTGTTCGGGCTTGAGGGACTTCGCGGTGTCCAGCGTGCCGCTCAGCGCGCCCTTCTCGGCGGTGTAGGCGCAGCTCACCGAGCGGTCGCCCGTTGCCCAGCTCTGCGCGGTCGGGGTGTAGTAGAAGAGCTCGGCGCTCTCGGGGAGCGCCCAGGTGTCCGGGGTGTACTTCTGCGCCTCGACGGGGCAGCGGGTGTCCGCGATCGCCGAGACCCCGTCGTCGCCGGGGTATTCCTTGCCCTCGTCGATCGAGAACTCGCCCACGACCTGGCCTTCGTGCGCTTCGTCGCAGGGCACGATCTCGACGGTGTACGCCGTCCCCTCGGCCTTGCCGGACGGGTTGTAGCAGTCACCGGTGTCCAGTGAGAACACCGAGCGCTGGCGGGCCACCTTCTTCGCGCCGTCCTTGGCACTGTCGACGGCGTCGGTGACGTCCGAGCACCCCACCGCGCTGATCGCGAGCAGGGCGGCAACGGCGGGTATACCGCGAAGGGAACGATAGGGGGCACGGGCAGTCATGGCGTGTACATCCTCTTACTTGATCTTTATGCGAGGTATGCGGATCGTATGCCATCTCTGTGTCCGGTCGTGACCCGGTGGCTCGAGGACAGGCCCTCACCTCATCGCGGTGTATCAGACTCGGGACGGGCCGCGAGGGTTGTACCGGCACGGAGTCGGCGGCACGGGCCCGGCCGGCCGATCGTCCCGCTGCGGTGGGGCTGCGCACAGGGGGTGAGCGTCGTGATGCCCGTCGTCGAGTGCTGCGTGCTGGCCGTCGACGGTGCAGCCGGCGCGGGTGGGACCGCCCCTCCAACGAATGACATCGTCGTCGGTAGTGGCAGTGCCGGGCCACGGCCTGACGCCTTCGCCGTCATCGCGACCAACGCAGCGCATGGATGCGAAGGGGCGGGCGGGGCCGGTTGCCAGCGGCCGACGGACTTCTGCCACGGTGAGCGGGACCATGGTGGAACCGTTTCTGCGTCCTCCTTTGCCGCCGATCGGGCCGCCGTGGCCGTGAGAAGGGCATGCGCGAGCATGGCCAGGGTGAGGTGCCTCATCCATCGGACGTCGCGGCGGACTTGGTAGGGGTCCAGGCCGCACTCGTTCTTCGCAGCCTGGAAGCGTTCCTCGATCGCCCACCGACGTCCGGCAACGCGCACGAGCTGGTCGATGCCGGCTCCCACCGGCGCGTATGCGAGGCAGCAGGGGAACCTGATCGGGTCTGCTGATGCTGGGCCGGGCCAGCATCAGCGATGGTGGGTGGGCCGCTCACCGTCGAAGTCCTCGATCACCGGGAGCTGGACGGCTGCCCAGT
Source organism: Streptomyces sp. NPDC017890 (assembly GCF_044328675.1). Classification (NCBI taxonomy): domain Bacteria; kingdom Bacillati; phylum Actinomycetota; class Actinomycetes; order Kitasatosporales; family Streptomycetaceae; genus Streptomyces; species Streptomyces sp. NPDC017890. The sequence continues at coordinate 16,096 of NZ_JBIRHU010000039.1, read as the reverse complement.
CATAGACGCGCGGGCCGTTGGCGCCGTCGCCGCACGAGCGTTGCTCCCGTGCCTCATCCGGTGCTTGGCTGAAGAGATGGTCGATCCGGCCGAAGCGGGGCATCGGCTGGGACTTCGGGACGGCGAGCACATAGCCGACGGCGGTTTCTTCCAGTACCCGCCGAAAGCGCCACTCCTGGCCGTAGGCGGCATCCGCGGTCACCCAGGCGATCGGCAGCGGCGAGGCGAGTGCGCGCACGTAGTCACGCATGCGGCGTCGCAGGTCGGCACGGCCGAAACGGTGGCCGGTGCCCAGGAAGAGGTCGTCGAGTTCACGGTCCCAGGCCGCGTCGGCAAGGTCGTCGATCACGCTGGAAGGCTGCCCTCGTCACTGCGCAGACAGTTCTCCATGTCATTCGTTGGAGGGCGGTCGCGCCCCTGGCGTACCGGCAGCCGACTACACTCCCGACGGCGCCTTTGACCAGGCCAGATAGCGAACCGCTGCTGGAGTACTGGATCACCGTCTCCCTCGCCGTCTACTGACCCCGGTAGGAGGAATCGCCCGTGTGGCACGGTGCTGTCGCCCTACTCGGGTACCGATCGGGGGGGTGCGGCATGCAGTGAGGGCCCGGCCGGCGCGCGCCGGCCGGGCCCTCACTGCTGTCCTGGTGTCAGCGTGCGCTTGTCGCGTGGGTCAGACGGCCAGGGGGGCGCCGAGCAGCGCGGAAGCCCGCTGCAGCGGACTTTCGATGCGCGCGGGGGCGGCCTGGGGCAGGGTGCGGCAGGTGAAGCCGAGCAGGGTCATGGCCCTGAGGACTTCGCCGGCGCTGAAATCGCGGCGGTCCTGGCGGGTGATGACCTGGCCGACCTGCTTGACTGGGTAGTGGCGTCGTCCGATGATCACGGACTCGCCGGTGACCGGTTCGGGTTTGATGCCCTTCATCGAATCCAGCACGCCGCTCTTGGTCAGGTTGAACGGGAAGCGGGCAATGACACAGCGCATGATGCCTCACAGGCGAAGAGGAAACGGGCCGACCGCCGTTGAGCGGTCGAGCGGTTGAGCGGTTCAGCGGGAGAGGGCGAGGACGCCCAGGGCGCTGCCGTGTTCGTCGACCACGGGCACGGGCCCGAGCCGCTCGAAAGGCATCGCGTCCTCGGCTTCTTCCCTCGAGGCCAGGGGGGAGAGGAAGGGCCCGCTGCGGTCGGTGAGGTCGTCCAGGCGGACCCGGTCGGTGTATCCGGGGCTGTCCCGGACGGCGGTGAGCCGGGCCTGGGTGACCAGGCCGAGGCACAGGCCGTCCTCGTCGCAGACGAGCAGATGCTCGGCACGTGCTGCGGCCATGACGGACAGCGCCACCTCGACGGTCATGTCGTACCAGACCTGCGGCCCGGCTGCGTCCATGGCGTCGGCCACCGTGCTGTGCACGGGGTGAGCGCTCACGGAATGAATCTGTGACTGGACCAGCGTCAAAGGGTGCCTCCTGCGCAGACGGGCCGGGTTTTTTGATCAGGGCGGTTTATGCGGCCGCACCGGCAGTGGACTGGAGTGCGGGGGTGCGGTAGGTCGCCGAGGTGGGGCGGCGCCGGCCGCGGGAGGTGGCACCGCGTTTCTTGGGGCGGTCAGCCACCGGTGCGGTGATGACGACCGGGATGCCGGTCGGGGCCTGGGCTCCGGTGATCCGGCTGAGGGCCTCGTCGCCCGAGCGGACCTGGGTGGTCTGCGGCCGGATCCCGGCGTCCGACATGAGACGGACCATGCCGCGGCGCTGGTTCGGTGTGACGAGCGTGACGACGCTGCCGGACTCACCGGCACGGGCCGTGCGGCCGCCGCGGTGGAGGTAGTCCTTGTGGTCGGTCGGGGGGTCGACGTTGACGACGAGGTCGAGGTTGTCGACGTGGATGCCGCGCGCGGCGACGTTGGTCGCCACCAGCACGGTGACGTGTCCGGTCTTGAACTGCGCCAGAGTACGGGTGCGCTGAGGCTGGGACTTGCCGCCGTGCAGGGCGGCGGCCCGCACCCCGCTGTTCAGCAGGTCCTGGGTCAGCCTGTCGACGGCGTGCTTGGTGTCGAGAAACATGAGCACCCGGCCGTCGCGTGCGGCGATCTGGGTGGTGGTGGCGTGCTTGTCGGCGCCGTGGACCTGGAGCACGTGGTGTTCCATCGTCGTGACGGCGCCGGCCGAGGGGTCGACGGAGTGCACGACGGGATCGGTCAGATAGCGGCGCACGAGCAGGTCGACGTTGCGGTCGAGGGTGGCCGAGAACAGCATGCGCTGTCCCTCGGGGCGTACCTGGTCGAGCAGGGCGGTGACCTGCGGCATGAAGCCCATGTCGGCCATCTGGTCGGCCTCGTCGAGGACGGTGATGGAGACCTGGTTCAGCCGGCAGTCGCCGCGGTCGATGAGGTCCTTGAGACGACCCGGGGTGGCGACGACGACCTCGGCCCCACCGCGCAGTGCGCTCGCCTGCCGGCCGATCGGCATTCCGCCCACGACGGTGGCCAGCCGCAGCTTCACGGAGCGGGCGTACGGGGTGAGCGCGTCGGTGACCTGCTGCGCCAGTTCACGCGTCGGTACGAGGACCAGCCCAAGCGGCTGCCGGGCCTCGGCGCGCTGTCCGGCCGTACGGGCGAGCAGGGCCAGCCCGAAGGCGAGGGTCTTGCCGGAGCCGGTACGCCCGCGGCCCAGCACGTCGCGGCCCGCGAGGGAGTTCGGCAGGGTAGCGGCCTGGATCGGGAACGGTACGGTCACGCCTTGCCGGCTGAGCGCGGCCAGCAGTTCCCCGGGCATGTCGAGATCGGCGAAGCCCTCCACAGAGGGAAGCGCGGGAGTGATCGTCCTGGGCAGCGCGAACTCCCCCTGCACTGTGGCGGGCCGGCGGCCGTAACCGCCGGAGCGGCTCGGGCCGGCCGACCGGCGCGGGGCCGGCGAACCGAAGCGGCTGCCACCCCTTCCGGAGTCGGCACTGCTATTACGGGTGCGGGCGAAGCGGTCGTTCGTACGTGTGCGGTTCATGCGGAACCTTCCTCGATGCGGCACATATCAAGGAATTCCCGCAGCGATGAGCGGCACGGAGAATTGCAAGAATGGACCGACGGAACGGCGGCAGCGAATCCCCCGACGGTGAACCCGTGCGAGCGTAGGCGCTGAAATGAGTGGCGCGGTGGGAACTCAATATTCGGAGCGTCCACGGCGAGGTAGCTATGAAGGGATGCGTCTGCACCCCTGAAGGACGATCCGTGTGCGGTGAGCCTACGGATTTCCTGGTTGTCGTCCGCAGGTGGAATCACTGCGGAAAACGCATGTAGCTGGGGCTCGCACCCCGGGAGGATGCGGGCCCCAGCTACAAGAACGCGGCAGTCAGCGTCAGGCGGGAACGATGTTCTCAGCCGTCGGGCCCTTCTGGCCCTGCGCGATGTCGAAGTTCACCTTCTGGCCCTCCAGCAGCTCGCGGAAGCCCTGGGCGGCGATGTTCGAGTAGTGGGCGAACACATCAGCGCCGCCACCGTCCTGCTCGATGAAGCCGAAGCCCTTTTCCGCGTTGAACCACTTCACGGTACCAGCAGCCATGTCATTCTCCTTTGGGGCAATGCATCGGAGCCCGCACCGTGCGGACACCGTGTCGCCGCGATGATCACCCCGCCCGGAAAAAACCGGAAATACAAAAGCGCTTCCAGTGGAACAATGGCCGACCGGAGAGCACTTGAAGTTTCGGGAACCACAACTGCAACTGAGATCGACAGTAGCACGCCGCAGCAGCCGGCGTGCGGTGAAAAATTCCTCTCCGCTCATTGCGGCAAAGAATCTGTCAGCCTGTTCCGTTGAAATCTCAACTCGCGGGCGCAGATATTGACACACCCGCGCGCCGTCATATGTAGCATGCCCGCGCCTCCGCGATCAGACTGGCCCATGCGTTGGTGCCGGCGGATTGGACGACGGCGGCACCGCCGGCTCCGGCCACGGCCATGAACGCTTCGGTGAGCGTGTGCCAATCCCTCGAGTGCGGGAAGCTGACGCCTCAGGCCGCGCTGAGGCATGCGACCAGTGTCCCTGGCACCTCTGACAACAGACCCCGTCAGAGATTCCACGGGAGACCTTCGCTGTCTGCGCCCACTCCACACCCGGCTCCCGCAGCGCCTCTTGTCCAAGGGCGGTTTTCCTGATCAGTAGTTGGTGGTCTGGCCTGCACTGATCAGTTTGTGGTGCTTCGGTGGGTGGGGGGATTGCAGTGTGCCAGTAGCTGCAGTGATTGTGGGCTTGTACCGGATCAGCGGCCTGACCTGTGGCTTCGTCAGTTGTCTGGGCGATCAGGTCGTGTCATCTGCGCTGCGCAAGGCTCAGGTTCAATGGTCGTTGGTATGCGGCGTCGCGAGATCGCCTCGTGTGACATGCTGCCGGCCCATGAGGGGACGAGGTAGCTGTGAACGTCGCCGAGTGCGAGACGGAGCGGGCCGAGGAGTCGGTGGGCGAGGCCGGGGGAGAGGTCCTCGATTGCGAGGGCCGTGGTGGCGAAGCGACCTTCCGTCGGCGATGGGCAGGTAGGTGATGTCACCGACCCAGGCCCGGTCGGGGGCGGGTGCGGTGAAGTTCCGCCGCAGCAGGTCGGGCACCGCCTGGGCGGCGGGGCCCGGCATCGTAGTGCGGTGTCGCCGTCGCAACATCCGTCCCTGAATGTCGTGTTGGCGCCTGAGCCGCTCGATGCGCTTGCGGTTCACCATCACACCGCCTGCGCGGAGTTCGGCGGTGATCCGCTTGGCTCCATACGTCTTCCCGGACTCGGTGTGGACCGTGCGTATTCGTCGGGTGAGTGCGGCGTCCGCGGCCTTCTTCGCGGCTCGGTCCGGGGGGCTTCAGCCACCGGTAGAACCCGGACCTCGACAGGTTCAGCACGGTGCGCAGCCGCTTCACGCCGAAGGCGCCGCGGTGGTCGGCAACGAACTCGAAGCGGCTCACCAGTTCGTCTCGCCCGCAAAATACTTGGCCGCCCGGCGCAGGATGTCGCGTTCCATCTCCAGCTCGCGGACTTGCTTGCGCAAGGCCGCGAGCTCCGCGTCCTTCGTGGACTGCGCGACCCCCTCGGGCCGCTCGGCATGCTCCGCGGTCTTGATCCACTGCCGCAGCGTCTCGTGGTTCACGCCCAGCTCAGCGGCGACGCGCGAGACGGGCCGGCCCGATGAACGGGCCAGTGCCACCGCGTCGGACCGGAACTCCGCCGAGTACTTATAGGCCCCCACCTGGGACTCCTCTCCCTGGACCCAAGATCCAGTGTCGAGGTGTCCACGATCAAGGTGGAAGGCCCGGGCACCGCCCCTGCCATGGAACGGAGCCCTGATGTCCCCGCACAAGCCCCTTCGTATCGCCGTAATGAAACCTGGAAAGGTTCGGGTGGGACACCCAGGCCACGGTCATGGACAGGTGAGGCGCACCCCAGGCCGACAAGGGTCATTTGACGGGGTCTGCCTCGCAGTAACTGCCGCGCTGGGCATGGGCGCTAGCTTGTCGGCTTCGGCGACGGCGGCGTTCCAACTGAACTCGTTGTTGTCGCTGAAGTAGTAGTAGGTGGCGCCGTTCGGCATCATCGCGACGGTGATGCCGCCGTATCCCGACATGAAGGGTACGTAGAAGGGGCAGGTGTAGGCGGGGTTGTCGGCGGAGGTGAACTCGGCGCCCCAAAAGCCGTTCTGGTACTTCATGGGCCTGGTGCCGGTGGTGGTCATGCCCCGGTCCTGCGGCGTGCGTTGCATGGTGGCCGCGAGCAGTGCCGGGTCAAGTATCTGCGTGCCGTTGACGGCGCCGTGGTCGTTGTTGAGGAATTTCGCGAACCGGGCGACGGAGTCCTGCGTCCAGAACATGCCGTAGCCGCCGAAGGCTGCCCCGCCGGGGCTGTTGTCGGTGCGGGAGGAGACGAGGGAGTCGGGCCCGACGCCGATTGGTTCGAGCACGTCATCACGGAGCATGTCGAAGATGTCGGCACCCGAACCAGCCTTTACCTGCAGGTAGTTGTTCATCGCGCGGCTGGCGAGGAAGGTGTCCGAGGTGTGGTAGACCCACTTGCTGCCGGGGCTGGCCTTACGCGGGAAGGACAGAGCGAGTCGCATCTTGACGGCGTACGGCTCGGCCGCGAAGAAGTCCGCCATGGTGCGGCCTGATTCGTCCCTCTCGTAGCCGGGCGAGGTGTAGTTCCCGGTGGCCATGTCGAGGGTGCGGTCGAGGGTGACGCCGCTCCAGGCAGTCTTGCCGGCGGTCTCGGGGATGCGGACGGAGAGCTTCTCCCGGGCCACGGCCGGGCCGTATCGCTGCGCCAGGCGCAGCATGGCGGTTCCCGCGAACGCCGACTTCGCCGTCGAGTACGAAGGCAGCAGCATCTGGCCGCAGAATGGGTACTGCCCTTGCCGGGTCCGACAGTTGCCCACGTAGTGGACCCCGCCGAAGTAGAAGCCGAAGGTGCTCAGCGCGGACGGCGTGATACCGGAGCCGAACTTCGCCACGTCCACCTGACTGTCCGGGTAGTCGGTGGCCAGCGTCGGGATGGGCTTGGTCGGGAGCCGGTCCCTGACCTCGGAGGCGTACGCGTCGCGCAGGTTCTCGGCGCCGTCAACGGGACCGGGCCGGTAGTCGGCCGGTACCTGGCCCCACATGTCGAACTGGAAGTACTCGCAGGTCTCCGTGGTGATCTGGTAGCGGACTTCGGAGATCGATGTGTGGTCGAAGAGGAACGTCAGGGCGCCGTTGTGCACGCAGTTGGCGTTGCGCTCGACGAGCGCGAATGGCAGGGAGGCGCGGGTGCGTTGGCCGTCGCCGTCCTCGTTCCACGCGCGGCCGGGTCCCACCGCCAGGTTCCACGCCTGGTTACCCGTGTACTGCAGCCCGCGCTTCGCCGGGACGAGGTGGCTGCCGTTCTGCACGAGCGCAATGTCGACCGGCGGTAGGTGTCGGGTGGCTGCTGCGTCTCCGTATCTGTTCGGGTCCTTCAGTGCGCGGAATCCGCCGGCGGTGGAGAGGCCGTCGAGGGTGAAGGTGCCTTCGAAGCTGTGGGTGGGTGGCGCTGCTTGCGCCGGCAGGGCGAAGGCACTGTCGGACACGGTGTCCTCGGCGGTGCCCCCGGTGAGTTGGCCGGCGGTGAGTGCGGTTCGGTTCACCGCACCGCTTCCGGTGAGCGGATCCCCTGGTACGGGTGCGGCTACGGCGGGCGCCGCCATCGTCGGCAGCGGGGCGGCGAACAGCCCCGCGAGCACGGCGGCAGTGGCGGCGGCACGGCGTAGCCGTCGGGCATGGAACAGTCTCGGCATGGTCCGAGGTCCTCTCGGGCTGGCAGCTGTTGGGGGATATCGCCGCATGGTGGGGCGCGCCGGGACCGCCGTCCAATGCCTACCCGGTCTGGTCAGGCTGCTTGCCGGGTATACCTCCAGCTCTCGTTGGCCTGTCGGCCGTCGGGTCGGTGTGCGGTCACGCCTCGCGTCGTGGTGAGAGCTGTGGTCGGTAGTCGTCGCTGCAGTTCACAGGCGGTCGGCGACCTGTGGCCCGTACCGCTCGACACAAAAGCGGGACAACCCGGCCGCGAATGCTTCGATGCTGCGCAGCGCGTAGTGGCCGGCGTCCCACGCCGCGTGCAGGTGGATCTGCAGCGGTTCGCTCGTACTGTCGAGGATCAAGAGCGGGTGCAGGTCGAAGCGGGGATCGTCGGAGACCACCGCGACACCATGGCCCGAAGCCGCCATGGCCTGAGCGACGTGCGGGGTGTCGCATTCGAGCACGATGTCGTAGGAGGCGTCCGCTTCCTGCACGGCATAGTCCAGGATGCGGCGGGTGCGGTGCGCCGGGGTGAGGACGATGAGTGGCTCCGCGGCAAGCTCCCTGATAGTGACGCGGTCCCGGTCCGCCCAGGCATGGTCGGCACGGACATAGGCCCACAGCGGCAGGCGAGCCACCGGAAGCCCGGCGAAACGGCGTCTCGGAGGTGCCGAGGAGATGGCCACGTCTGCGCCCTGCGCAAGGGCCTGGTACGCACGTGCCGGACTCTCCGCCTGCACAGTGACGAGCGGATCCTCCGGTCCCCAGGTGGCCAGGAACGGTGCGATCACGTCGGTGATGGTGGTGGGCGGCGCCGCCACGGTGATCCGCATGGCGCGACCAGCAGCCAGCGCACCGACTGCGGCCTCGGCGGCGTCCGCGCGAGTGACCAGGTCGCGGGCCAGGGGAAGGAAGCGCAGGCCGGCCGCCGTCAGGGCCATCTGCTTGCCGCCGCGGTCGAAGAGCGTCATTCCCAAGGATTTCTCCAAGCCGCGTAGCTGGCGCGACAGGGAGGGCTGGGCGACGTGGACCACCTCGGCAGCCTTGGTGACGGAACCGGTCTCCACGATGGTCAGGAAGTAACGCAGCACTCGGAGTTCCATGGCGGTGGCCCCTCGGGAGACGGAGGAGGCATGACACCTACATGCCTCAGAGGCATGGTAATCACCCCTGGCAAGTATTTGAAGCTATGGCTGACCGGTCGCATCCTTGTCCCACCGGAATGTCTGGCGATCGGCGCCCGAACATCCGTCGACTTCTCACCGAACAGTTCTTTCGATTGGCTGGTGTTTCCGCATGGCCCGCCCCCTGCCCCTGATCCTCGCCCAGGCGCCAGGCCGCCCGGCCGACGACCTCGCAGGCTTTGCCGCCGACGTGGAGCGGCGCGTGAAACTGCGCGCACCCGGCGCCCTCGTCGTCTACCCCGAACTGCACCTCGGCGAGAGCGCCCCCGGCGTTGCGGCCGCCCCACAGGAGGGGGCCGAGCCGCTCGACGGCAAACGCGATGCGGCCTTCGCCGAGCTCGCGGGGGATCTGGGCATCTGGCTGGTGCCCGGCAGCGTCTACGAGCGAGGCACCGGCGACCGCGTCCACAACACGGCACCGGTCTATTCACCCCGGGGTGAGCGCCTCGCCGCGTACCGCAAGATCTGCCCGTGGCGGCCGTACGAGACGACCACACCCGGCAACCGGTTTCAGGTCGTCGACCTCGCAGGGGTTGGCCGCATCGGACTGTCCATCTGCTACGACACCTGGTTCCCGGAGGTCTCCCGCCACCTGGCATGGATGGGCGCAGAGCTGATCGTCAACGTGGTCCGCACGCCGACGAGCGACCGCACGCAGGAAGTCGTCCTCAGCCGCGCCAACGCCATCACCAATCAGGTCTTCGTCGCCAGCGTCAACGCTGCCGCCCCCTCCGGGGTCGGCCGCAGCCTCGTCATCGATCCACAGGGCACGGTGCGCGCCGAAATCGTCGACGCCGGCGACTCCACCCTCACCGACGTGATCGACCTCGACGAGGTCGGCAACGTCCGCCGCTACGGCACCGCCGGTCTCAACCGGATCTGGGACCAATTCCGCCCGGGCGACCCAGCCCTCGACCTCCCGCTGTACGGGGGCCGCATCGACCCCGCCACCTGGAACCCCGCCCACACCACCGAGGAGCCACCACGATGAACAGCGAGACAACCGGGCACACCGTGAGACTGAAGGGCGACCTGAGCCTCTTCTCCGTCGTCCTGTTCGGCCTGGCTTACATCTCCCCCGGCGTCGTCGTCACGATCTTCGGCGTGGTCGCCGCCACCAGCGGCGGCGTGGCCCCGACCGCGTTCGCCGTCGCCACCCTCGCGATGTTGCTCACCGGGCTGAGCTACGCAAAGATGGCGCGCGCCGTGCCCGGCGCGGGGTCGGTCTACACCTACGCCCGCAAGATGCTCGACAGCCGCATCGGCTTCCTGTCCGGCTGGGCGATGCTGCTCGACTACTTCTTCATCCCGATGGTCGGCTGGCTGATCACGGCGATCTACTTCAACGCCCAGTTCCCTGAGACACCCAAGTGGGTCTGGCTGATCGTCTCGGTGGGCATCACCACCGCCATCAACGTCTTCGGCATGAAGCTCGCGGACCGTGTCAACAAGGTCCTGATGTTCATCGCTCTGGGATCGCTGGTCCTCTTCGCCACCCTGTGTGTCGTCTTCCTCGGCAAGCACGGCTCCTCCGCCCCTGCAGCGGACGCCCTGTGGAACTCCGGAGCTTCGATCGGCGCGGTCACTGCGGCCGCCGCCATCGCCGCGTACTCCTTCCTCGGCTTCGATGCCGTCTCCACGCTGGGCGAGGAGGCCAGGGGCGGGGCGAGGACGATCGGCCGCGGCATCATCGGCTGCGTCATCGCCGCCGGAGCGATCTTCATCGTGCTGTCCTTCGTGATGCAACTGGCCCACCCCGGCGCAGAGTTCGCCGACGTCGACGCGGCCGCCTATCACCTGAAGGTCCAGGTCGGCGGCGAGACGTACGCCGAGATCATCAACTTCGTCACCATCGCCGGATCGATCGCCTCCTGCATCGCCCTGCAAGCCTCCGCCGCCCGCCTCATGTACGTCATGGGACGCGACGGCGCACTGCCCAAGGCCGTCTTCGGCAACCTGTCGAAGAAAACCGGCACGCCCGTCTTGAACCTGCTGCTGACCGCGGCCGCCGGCGTCATCGCAATGAAACTCGACCTGACCACAGCCACCTCATTCATCAACTTCGGCGCCTTCCTCGGCTTCGCCCTGGTGAACGTCTGCGTGATCGCCCACCTGGTCCGAGAGCGCAGACACGGCCGCACCCCCAACCTCTTCTCGTACCTGGTGATGCCGACCATCGGCGCCGCCGTCTCCCTCTACCTGCTCACGAAGCTCGGCGACGTCGCACTCCAGATCGGCGGCGTCTGGCTGGCGGTCGGCGTCGTCTACCTGGCCGTCCTGACCAAGGGCTTCCGCCGGCCCGCACCGGAGATGACCTTCGACGACGACACCGCGGCCACGGACAGAGTCACCGCATAGCTCCCCTCCGTCGCTCGGGCCCGTCGTGCGGGTGAGCGGATTCATCCGCAGGACCACGACGAAGCCCGTCGCCTGCTCGCCGCCGCACTCAAGGCCTGCACCCACTGCCAGCCCGACGTCCAGCTCCCCATCATCGTCTTAGGGCTTGCCGGGAACAAGTCGTGGCTTCAGCTGTGGGGATCGTTGTTCTGGTAAGGGGAGACCGGAGGGGATTGAGGCGGTCCTGGCTGCGAAGTTCCAGGCGTTGTTGCCGCATCTGGACGGGCGTCAGCGTCGACTGGCCATAGGGGCGGAAGCGCGGTCGCTGGGGCATGGCGGGATCAGGCTCGTCGCCGCTGCAGCCGGGGTGCGGGAGGGCACAGTCTCGCGCCGGGGTGGATGAACTGGATTCCGGCCGGGCGCCGTTGGGGCGGGTCCGTCGTCCTGGTGGGGGCCGGAAGAAGGCGACCGAGCTGGATGCGGGGCTGCGGCCGGCGCTGTTGGCGCTGGTCGAGCCCGACGAGCGGGGCGATCCGATGTCGCCGCTGCGCTGGACGACGAAGTCGACCCGGAGACTGGCAGTAGAGCTGACCCGGCGGGGCCACCGGGTATCCGCCGACACCGTTGCCGGCCTGCTGCGGGAGGAAGGATTCAGCTTGCAGGGCAACGCCAAGACCATCGAAGGCGCCCAGCACCCGGACCGGGATGCCCAGTTCCGCTACCTCAACGAGCAGGCATGCGATCACCGGGACGCCGGTGACCCCGTGATCAGCGTGGACACCAAGAAGAAGGAGCTGATCGGCGATTACAAGAACGCCGGGCAGGAGTGGCGGCCCGCCGGGCAGCCCGTGAGGGTCAACACGCACGACTTCCTCGGCCAGGCCGAGAAGGTGATTCCGTACGGCATCTACGACCTGGCGGCGAACACCGGTTGGGTCACCATCGGCACCGATCACGACACCGCGGCGTTCGCCGTTGCCTCGATCCGTCGCTGGTGGCAGGCGGTCGGCCGGCACGACTACCCCCACGCCCGCCGACTGCTGATCACCGCCGACGGCGGGGGTTCCAACGGCTACCGCACCCGCGGCTGGAAGACTCACCTGGCCGACCTCGCCGCCGAGACCGGCCTTGAGATCACCGTGTGTCACCTGCCGCCCGGCACCTCGAAGTGGAACAAGATCGAGCACCGGCTGTTCTCCCACATCACCATGAACTGGCGCGGCAGGCCCCTGACCAGCCATGAAGTCATGCTCCAGACCATCGCCGCTACCACCAGCCGCACCGGTCTGACCGTGCACGCCGAACTCGACAGCGGCGAGTACCCCACCAGCATTCGCATCAGCGACGAGGCCATCGCCGCCTTGCCGCTCACCCGCCACCGTTTCCACGGGGACTGGAACTACACCTTTCACCCCGCAGATCATCAACCGGGCCCATGCCTGCCTTGGCAACACGGGTGGCTGGCCGAGAGCTCTCGCCCCCTCACGCTCCATGACCTGCAGCACCCCGAGCTGACCGGCATGCCCCGCAAGCAACTCAGCGACCTCATCGACACCCTGGTCCCCGTGCTGGAAGAGCACCGCGAACAAGTCCGCCAAGCAGCCCGTGGCGGCCCACGCCGCGTCGCCCCTGACACCGGCCGTAAACCCACACTCACCCCCGCCGACCAGATCCTGGCCACCATCCTCTACCTGCGGAAACACTCGTTTCAGGAGCTCCTCGGCCAGCTCTTCAACACCACTGCCATGACCATCAGCCGTGCAGTGAAAGACGTCCGCCCGCTCCTGGAAGCCAACGATGTCTGCCTCCCTGCCTCAACAGCCCGTTTCCGCACACCAGACGATATCGCCCGGTGCCTCGCCCCTGACGAAACCAAGATCAAACCAACGTGTTGATTTCCGGCAAGCCCTTAGAAGGGGGGATCGGGCCTTGACCCCTGATGTTGAACACACGAGACACTGGATCCTGCGGATCTGAGAACGGACATCTCGTGGTCATGAAGAACTACCCGCCGGAGTTCAAGGCGGACGCGGTCGCGCTGTACCAGTCGCGGCCGGAAGCGACGATCAGGTCGGTCGCCGCCGATCTGGGAATCAATCCGGAGACTCTGCGGAACTGGGTTCGGGCAGCCGGGGTGAGTCGTCCCCGGGGGCGGCGGACGCAGGAGCCCTCTCAGCCGTCGGCGCCGCTGGAGGCGGAGAACACCGCCTTGCGGAAGAAGGTCCGTGAGTTGGAGGAGGAACGCGAAATCCTGCGTAAAGGGCGTGAAGCGGCTGTGCAGCATCCTCGGCGTCAGCCGCTCGAGCTTCTACTACTGGCGCCGGACAGCCGCCGGCCGGGCCGCCCGGCAGGCGGCCAAGCCTGCAGGTCAGCAGGGGTTCGGCGCAGCATGAGCGCCGTCGGGTCCAGCGCGGACAACGCACTCGCCGAGTCCTTCAACGCGACCTTCAAACGCGAGACCCTGCAAGGAAGAAAGAGCTGGCCAACCGAGCGCGAGGCCCGACTCGACGCCTTCCGATGGCTCCACCGCTACAACACCCGACGCCGACACTCCCGCCTCGGACAACGATCACCGATCGCCTACGAAAACGCCTTCCACCTCAGACCAACTACGCTGGCACAAGCCGCATAACCCGTGTTCAAGATTCAGGGTCAAGGCCCCACCTTCTGCCCGCTGGCGTTGACTCCGACAGCCCAGTGATGGGCCTTGCTACGCCCGGTAGGTTTTCTCCAGTCGTCAAGTGCTGTTGGAGGAGGGGGACATGAGGAGCATCAGCATGTCACTCAGAGCCGGTGTGCTGGCTCTGGTGTGTGCCACCGGATTGCTGGGCGGCAGCCCGGCGCTCGCTGCGGAGTACCCGTACACGCCGAGCAACCCGCAGACGCATCCCGGGGGGAACTGCGTAACCGCCGGATCACTGCCCTGGTTCGGGAACACGGACGTGCGTCTGTCGGTGGGCGTCGACGGACAAAGCAACACCGAAGGCCACCCACAAGCCCGGTTCGTCCTGCGTCAGCAGGACAGCAGTGAACCCGTACTCGACGTGTCGGTCCCAGCTGGCTCCAGCGGCTCCGCCACCCTGCGCGTGCCCCAAGACCTACTTCCCGAAAAGGAGAACTACTGGTGGCAAGCACGATTGGAGGGCATCGGCGGTACCTCACCGTGGACCACCGCCTGCGGGTTCAACATGGACAGGACGAGACCGGCTGAACCTGCCATCTCCTTCCTCGACGCAGCCACCTATCCCCAGGGCGCGCCGCCCGGCACGCCGCGCACCATACGTTTCACCCTTCCGGAGGGGACAGAGGCCACCCGCATCTGCTTCGACCCGGAACGTGAGCTCAACGGTTGCCCGGAAGGCCAAGGCGTCCCGATCGGACCGGAGGGAACCGTCACGGCCACGTTCATCACTCCCGAGCGAACGGGCCCGGCGAGCATCTCGGCCCGGACGGCAGACAGAGCAGGCAACATCTCCGATCGCGTCCATGCCGGGTACTGGGTCCAGTACCCCTTCATCGAGCGGTTCGGCGACTACAACAGCGACAGCCACCCGGACCTGCTCGGTGTCGGCGAAAACGGCAAGCTCGTCCTGTCACCGGGTGTCGAGGGTGGGGGTTTCGCCACCTCCCAGGTGGCTGACGGAAGAGACTGGTCGCACGCCACGGTGGCAAGGGCCAGCTGGCTCCTGAACCGGTACGGTCCTCAAGAGGCCAATGATGTCCGCAACGACATCGTGGCCCTCCAGGACGGCAAGCTGTTCGCCTACCCCGGTGACGGTCTCGGTGGGTTCGGCGCGCCAGCGGAGATCACTGGCTACGACTGGTCCCACGTCACCAGGATCGCGTTGAACCGGACTGAAGACTCCAGTCCCATGCTGCTGGCCGTGGAATCCGACCGACTCCTGCTTTTCGAACTGCAGTTGCAGGAAGAGCTATGGGTCGGTGAGCCGTCCGTCCTGGGCACGAGCGGCTGGAGTTCGACGTCGGTGCACTTCTCGGACACGCCCTCGGAATCGGGTGCGCCCTCCTTGTGGGCCCGAGACGCGGAGCAGGGGACATTGCAGCTCTTCCCCCTCGACTACGGCACCAGCCAGATGTGGGACCTGGGCACACCGACGACGGTCGCCGCGGCCGGCTGGGCAGCAGCACAGCGTCCCCAGTTGGCCGTCGTCGGTGACGTGAACGCCGACGGAACCGTTGACGTGGTGACCGGCGACGGGGCAGGGGAACTCGCACTGCATCCGGCAGCGCCGGACGGCAGCCTGGGACCCCCTGAGGCGCTGAGTTCCCCGGCCTGGAAGGACCACACCTTGTTCTGACCCCCGGTTGGCCAACGGCCCTCGGGCTCCCCTGAGGGCCGTCGCCTTGCCACACCGCGGAAGTGCTCCCGACTGCTGAGCCGCTCCGCGCGCAGCCGTCCTGTTCCCCGGTCCTGTGTCAGGAGGACATGTGCAACGTGGCGAAATCTGGTGGGTGGCTTCGTCCACCTTCAGTGACAGCGTTTGTCGACCAGTTTGAGCGGCGATTAGCGATCTCTGGGACGATGAATATTCATGAGTTTTGACGGCGCTTCGCGTCAGTGATCTTGGCCTGGAGTCCGTACGGAGCAGTCGTGTCCGTCGCCGGGCAGGCCCATGATGTTCAGCACGGGTTCCTCGCCCTCGGGGATCTCGAAGGTGAAGTTCGCTCCTGACGGGATCGCCGTGAGTGAGCACTGGTCGCCGAAGGTCAGCGGAGGATAGGGCTCCCAGGAACAGCCGGTCTTGTCCAAGGCGGAAACGACGTCCGCGTGTTTGAGCCCCGCCGGGAAGGTGCCCGTTCCCCCGACAGCCGACGGGGGGAGCTCGACGACGTCACGCCAGGTCTGGACGCAGATGAGGGAGACCTTGCGGCAGCGGCAGACACTCAGTTCAAGGTCTCCGTAGGCGAAGAGCCGCGGCCACTTTCTGTTCCGGCTCATTGCTCCGATGTCCCACGGTTCGCCGAGTGCCGCGGTCACATCGTTCCAGTCGGCCCCGCTGAACACCGGGCCCAGCCGACCCGTCTTCGCCATGCTGGTCAGGACATCGAGAATTTCCACGAGGCAGAGCCTGACAGGTGCCCTGACCAGCAGTCCAGCGGCTTCAGGGGTCAGCCCGCTGCGGGTTGTTCGGTTCGGGCTCGGGTGCTGGCGAGGCGGTAGGAGTCGGTGCCGGTCTCGATGATGGTGCCGTTAACCTCGAAGTTTCGTGACGGTCCGCCGACGGAGTCGGTGGACCGTTTTCGTGCCGTGGGCTGAGGGTGGGCAGGCCGAGGGCCCGAGTGTCG
>NZ_JBIRHU010000038.1:0-40894 GCF_044328675.1 Streptomyces sp. NPDC017890 | reverse complement strand
TTTTTTCTAAATTTGCGTGGGGTGGTTTTTGTTGTTTCTGGGGTTTTTTTGTTTTGGGCGGGGGGGGGGGCCGGGGGGGGGGGGTTGGGGGGGGGGGGGGGGGCCCCCCCCCCCCCCCCGCCCCTCCCGTGCTGTCCCATGACGCCCCCGGGAGGCGTCAGATGATCTGACTGGTCGCCGATCCGGATCCGCTCGGCGTCCCCGGGCCCGTTCCCGTGCCGCTGGTCGCGGTGCTGCTCTGCGAGGCGGTCGCGGTGCCGGCCGGGGAGCCGGCGGTGGTGGGCGGCGTGCCGGGCCCGCTGGCGCTGTTGGACGTCTCCGGGGTCGACGGCGCGGGCGGATCCGTCTCGGTCGGCGTGTTCCCGGGGGTGCTGGGCTCGTCCGTCGGCGTGGGGTCGGGATCCGGCTCGGTGTCGGTCGGCTTCGGCGAGGTCGGGTCCGGTGGCGGCTCGTTGGACGTGGGCGGCTTGACCGGCGAGGACGGGTCGTCCGGCTCGTCCGACTCGCCCGGATCCCCCGGACCCGGCTCGTCGGGCTCGCCCGAGTCGCTCGCGCCGTCCGACGGCGGTGCCGAATCCGTCGGCGTCGGGTCGTCCGAGGTACCGAGGGTGCCGTCCGGACCGGGGTCGGTCGGCCGGCCGGTCGCCCCGCCGATGTCGTCCGAGCCCTCGCCGTCGTCCCTCGGCCGGTCCGCGCCCAGGCTGCCGTCGTCGACGCCCTGGCTGGCCGACGGGTTGACGCCGACCTGGTCGGAGGGGTCACCGGCGTCGTTCTCGGACGTGGCGCCGAGGGTCACCACCGTGCCGAGCACGGCGACGAGCAGCGCACCCGCGCCGGCGGCCACCAGATTGCGCCGCGCGAAGCCCTTGATGTTGATGCCCGCCTTGCGGGACGGCCCGGTGGACGGGTCCCGGCTGGTGACCAGGGTCGGTGACTGCGGAGGCGGCTGGAGCGGCGGGAAGGGCGCGGGTACGCCCGCGGGAGGCGACGCCGACTCCTCGTGCCGCGCGTCGGGCACCTCCTCCCCCGCGGTCGGGCCGAGGCCGAGGACGCCGAGTCCGGCCGCGGCCCCCGCTGCGCCGAACGCGCCCGCGCCGGTGCCGAGGCCGGGCGTGTCCCCGCTCCGGTCGGCGACCAGCGCGAGGGCACGGCGGCCGGCGACGGCCCCGCGCTTGTCGGAGAGCGCGCCGCGCAGCCCGATGGAGGCCTCCAGCTCGGCGCGGGCCCGGTCGAGCTGTCCCTCGCACAGCGCGAGGACGCCGAGTTCGTGGTGGAAGTAGGCCTGTTCCGCGACGTCACCGGCGAGCCGGGAGGCCTCGGTGCCGGAGCGCAGCGCCCGCTGCCAGGCGCTCCAGTGCAGCCCGGCGGCGAACGCGGGCGCCGCGGTGCGGGCCAGCTGGACGGCGGGGCTCTCCTCGTCGCCCACCGGCGCCGCCGGCACCAGCACGGCGAGGGCGGCCAGGACGGCGTCGGCCTCGGCGCAGACCCGCTCCGGGGTGACCGAGGGGTGGCCGGTCCACCAGGCGTAGTGCTGGGCGGCGGCCAGTGCCTTCTCCCGTACGCCGTCGGCGTATCCGGCGCTCTCCAGCTGGGTGAGCACCCCGGCGGCGAGCCGGTAGCGGGAGCCGACCGGCGAGACCAGCCCGCAGTCGGCCAGCTCGCCGAGGGCGGCGTCCGCGTGGGTGTCTCCGACCAGGGCGGGCAGATGCGCCTGGTGCGGCACCTCGCCGCCGAGCGCGACGGCGAACTCCAGGGTGGTGCGCGCGGAGGAGCTCAGCCGGGAGGCGAGCAGCGGCGCGGGCGCGGCGGCCTCACCGAGGGACGGCAGGGGCACGTCGTCGGTCTCGGCGGCGTCGTAGGGCGTGTCGTCGGCCGGGCGGGCGTCGGCGAAGACGCCGAACTCGTCGACGGCGTCGGCGCCGGCCTGCTGCCGGTCGCGCCGGCGCAGCAGGGCGCCGGCCTGGACGAAGCGCAGCGGCAGGCCCTCGGACTCGAACCAGAGGTCGCCGGCCCAGTTGGCCTCCTCCTCGGTGAGGGTCCGGCCGGCGGCACGCTCCAGCAGTTCCACGCCGTCCGAGCGGTCCAGGCCGGTGAGGAAGACCTCCTCGACGGCCGAGTCGGCGGAGGGCGCGGGCACGTCCGGGGTCGCTCCGATGAGGAAGGCGCACTCAGGGGTGGCGTCCAGCAGCTCGTCGAGGGCGGCGCCGCCGAACTCGACGTCGTCCAGGACGACGACGGCGCCGACCTCACGGAGCCGGCCGAGGAGTTCGTCGCGCTCCGGGCGGTGCAGGGGCGCGCGGTGGACGGCGTAGAAGAGGTCGTGGAGCAGGTCGTCGGCCGTGCGGTGGAAGCCGCTGAGCCGGACGACGCCGTCGGGTGCGAGGCCCGCGCAGTCCTCGGCGACGACGTCGAGGAGGCTGGTGCGGCCGGAGCCGGCGGGGCCGGTGAGGCGGACGGAACGGCCGCGGGCGAGCAGCCGCACCAGTCGTTCGCGTTCGTCGTCGCGGGCCAGCAGGCCCAGCACGGTCCGGACCGGTCCCGGCGGGACGGGCGGCCGGGCGGCGCGTTCGGCCTCGGCGCGTTCGGCCGTGGTGAGCTTCTCGGGCCTGGCGGGCCGCTCCGCGGGCGGGCAGACCTCGATCTCGCTGCCGTCGACGGGGTTGACGGTGAGCAGGAAGTCGCCGGACACCAGCTGCACCGTGCGGGCGAGCGCGGGCGTGTGCTGTCCGAAGTCGGATGTGAGGGGGTCCCTGGGCGGGCGCGGGCGCGGCGCCTGGTGGCCGCCGTCTTGGCCGTGCTCCTCGGGTCCCCGGTTGTTCGGGTCCATAGGTTCAAGCCCCCCAAAAGCGTCGTGTGCGGGCCCCGGTCGGGGCCACCCCTCCCGGCCTTGCCGCACACCGCGCTGTCGCTTCTGGTCCGGGCCCGCCAGTGGGTTCTCGATACGGCGGGCAGCCAGACCCTAAACCTTCGCTCAGTATCTCCGACAGTCCGGGGTACCGACCCGTCCAAGACGTCACAGTCTCGTGAGGATTGCGTGTGTCGGGCGTTTGTCGGACGGTTCGCCGAGTGGTGTCCGGGTCTCCCCGGCCCACCGGGTCACACCGGTCCGTGGCGTCACACCCGGGGCAGGGTCTCCACGCCGATGCCGCCCTCGATGGCCAGGATCCGGTGCAGCCGGGTGGCCACCAGCAGGCGCTGCATCTGCGGCGGTACGTCCCGCAGCACCAGCCGCCGGCCGCAGCGGCCGGCCCGCCGGTGGGCCCCCATGATCACGCCGAGTCCGGTGGCGTCCCAGGAGTCCAGTTCGGACAGGTCCAGCACCAGGTCGCCGACTCCGTCGTCGACGGCCGAGTGCAGGACCGTACGGGCGTCCGCCGCGCTGCGGACGTCGAGGCGGCCCCCGACGACCATCTCGACGTGGTCGCCCTTGATGTGCATATGCGCTCCCCGGCGTGCGTCTTTGTCGTCTCTTCGATTCTTCGTGACGGTTCTTCGTGCGGTCTCTCGGCGATATCAGGTGTTGCACCCTCTGACTGGCCGAAACGATCGGAGGTTGCTGCCTGTAAGCGAACCGATACCGAATTCACCCCGGCGTGTGACGTTTCCGGGGCTGATGCGACCTCAGTGCTTGTAGAAGCCCTGCCCGCTCTTGCGGCCGATGTCACCGGCGTCCACCATCCGGCGCATCAGCTCCGGCGGGGCGAACTTCTCGTCCTGGGACTCGGTGTAGATGTTGCCGGTGGCGTGCAGCAGGATGTCGACGCCCGTCAGGTCGGCGGTGGCCAGCGGCCCCATGGCGTGGCCGAAGCCCAACTTGCAGGCGAGGTCGATGTCCTCGGCGGTGGCGACGCCCGACTCGTACAGCTTCGCGGCCTCGACGACGAGGGCGGAGATGAGGCGGGTGGTCACGAAGCCGGCGACGTCCCGGTTGACGACGATGCAGGTCTTGCCGGTGGACTCGGCGAACTCCCGTGCGGTGGCGAGCGTTTCGTCACTGGTCTTGTAGCCGCGCACCAGCTCGCACAGCTGCATCATCGGGACCGGTGAGAAGAAGTGGGCGCCGACGACCCGCTCGGGGCGCTCCGTCACGGCCGCGATCTTGGTGATCGGGATGGCGGAGGTGTTGGACGCGAGGATCGCCTCGTCCTTCACCAGCTTGTCGAGCGCGCGGAAGATCTCGTGCTTGACCTCCAGCTTCTCGAAGACGGCCTCGACGACGACGTCCGCGTCGGCGACGGCGTCCAGGTCGGTGGTCGTGGTGATGCGCGCGAGGGCCGCCCCGGCGTCGTCGGCGGCGAGCTTCCCCTTGGCGACGAACTTGTCGTACGAGGCCCTGATGCCGTCGGTGCCGCGCCGCAGCGCCTCGTCGGTGACGTCGCGCAGGACGACGTCCCAGCCCGCCTGGGCGGAGACCTGGGCGATTCCGGACCCCATGAGACCGGCTCCGATGACGGCGAGCTTCCGTGCCACTGTGCGACTCCCCTGATACAGGCTGTCCTTGAGGGCCTGTCCGGCGCCTCGCGCCGCGTACGCGGGGTCTGCCACTTTCCAGCGACCTGATCCGCCGCACAGGCTCATGTCTTCTCGGCCGGAGATTATCGGGAGCGAAGGGCTGTGTGACCGGTTAGTAACGCGCGTCACGTCTCAAATGACGGACATCACACCGAGCGGTGCCCTCCGGGCGCCAGTCCGCGCCTCGTACGGCGTAGTTGAGCGCCTTCTCGCTCAGCAGGACCTCCGTCCCGTCCATCAGCAGGAGGACGTCGCGGGAGTCCTCCGACGGTTCCCCGCCGACGGCCATGCGCTGCCCGATGGTCACCATGACCGTGCCGCGCCGTGCGGTCGGTTGACCTGACCTGCCATCAGCGCGGGCGTCGTGTCGTCGTCCGCGCCGCCGGTCTCCTCGCGCAGGGTCCGCTCCAGGCCGCCGGGACCGGCCCGGCTGGACGGGCTCTCGCACCTGATGCCGTTCCGCTACCTGGTCGACGCGGTACGGGACGCGTACGTCGGCAGCTGCGCGACGGCGCACATGCTGTACGGCACCCTGGTCGCCGTCGCCTTCACCGCACTGGCCGTGACGGTGGGCACACGCGTCTTCCGTACCGCCGGGGCGTAACTACGCTGGCCTCATGGTCAACCTGACGCGCATCTACACCCGGACCGGCGACCAGGGCACCACCGCCCTCGGTGACATGAGCCGGGTCCCCAAGACCGACCTGCGGATCTCCGCGTACGCCGACGCCAACGAGGCGAACGCGGTGATCGGCACGGCGATCGCCCTCGGCGGCCTGCACGAGGAGGTCGTCAAGGTCCTCGTCCGCGTCCAGAACGACCTGTTCGACGTGGGCGCGGACCTGTCCACGCCGGTGGTGGAGAACCCGGAGTTCCCGCCCCTGCGGGTCGAGCAGTTCTACGTCGACAAGCTGGAGGCGGACTGCGACCGGTTCCTGGCCGAGGTGGAGAAGCTCCGCTCCTTCATCCTGCCCGGCGGCACGCCCGGTGCGGCCCTGCTGCACCAGGCGTGCACGGTGGTCCGCCGGGCCGAGCGCTCCACGTGGGCGGCGCTGGAGGTCCACGGCGAGTCGATGAACCCGCTGGCGGCGACCTACCTCAACCGGCTCTCCGACCTCCTTTTCATCCTGGCCCGGGTGGCCAACAAGGAGGTCGGAGACGTGCTGTGGGTGCCGGGCGGCGAGCGCTAGGCCCGTCGGCGAGCGGACCGGAACAGGCCCCACGCGGTCTGCGCGCCGCCGAAGCACATCATCACGATCCCGACCTTGGTCGGGGTGACGACGGGGACCTCCACGCCCCCGGTGGTCAGCCACAGGACGAGGCCGATCAGGAAGGTGGCGCTCCCCTCCCACACGTTCCGCTCCGGCGGCCGCCTCATCGGTCCGCCCCTTCCTTCTCGGGCTCGGACGTGGCCGGCGCCGTAACGGCCGGGGCCTTCTTCGGCCAGATCGCGTACGTCAGCGCGATCAGGCCGTGGATGCCGGCCGCGCGCCAGGCCGTGTACTGCCAGCTCTCCAGGGAGCCGGTGCGGCTCGGGTCGTCGACGTACCACATGGCGGCCTGGAGCAGCGCGGTCGCCACGGCGGCGGCGATCAGCGTACCGAGCCACACCTTGCCCTCGTGCAGGGCGCGGGCCATGCCGTAGCGCGGCGGGCCGACCGGTTTCGACGCCCCGGCCAGCCGGTGGGCGGCGTGGCCGTCGAGCCATTTCACGGTGCGGTGGCCGTGGCCCACGGTGTAGCCGATGTACAGGGCCGCCAGGCCGTGCTTCCAGCTCGGGTCGGCACCGTTCTTCAGGTCCAGAGCGGTGACCACCAGGAGCACGACTTCGAGCAGCGGCTCGCACAGCAGCAGCGCCATACCCGCGCGTTCCCTTTTCAGCAGGTATCGGACGGACAGTCCGGCCGCCAGCAGTACCCAGAAGCCGATCTCGCAGACGATGATCAGGGTGACGATCACTGTTCGCTCCTTTCGATCGCTCTTCCAGGCTGCCGTCCGGATCGGGCCGGGTCGTCGTCGCCGGTGACGAACCTCCGGTACATCGAAAGATGCAGCACAGGACCGTCCCCCGGGATCAGGCGGGCGGGACGCGGGCCGTGTTGGATGGTGGCATGGCCCCACGACTCCCCCGCCCGCGCCGCTTCGACGTGTACGCCGCGTCGGCCGGCCTGCTCGGCGGGCTGCTGCTGTGGGGCATCGGCCTGGGCATCCGGCCCGCCGACGAGGCGTACGTGCTGTTCGCCGGCGGCTGGCCGCTGCTGGTCCCGCTCGCCGTCATGGCGGGCTGCGAGCTGCTGCGCCGGGCCGCGCCGCGCACCGGCCTGCTGGTCGGCACGGCCGCGCTGGTCACGGACCTCTTCACCCAGGGCAGCCTCGTCACGGTGATCATGTACACCGACGTGATGTACGCCGCCGTGCTGTACGGCCCGCCCGCCCTGGCCCGCCGCACCCCGTGGATCACCGGGCTGCTCACGGTGGCCGCGACGGTGGTGCCGTTCGCGCTCTGGCGGGCGCCCGAGGCGCTGCTGATCGGTGTCGCCGTCGGGGTGGTGTCGTTCGCGCCGGCCTCCACCGGTCTGATCGTGCGCAACCACCGGGAGACCGCCGACGCCGCCTTGCTGCGGGCCCAGCAGACCGCGCTGCTGGCCGAGATGGACCGGGTCCAGGCGGTGACCGCGGAGCGCTCCCGGATGGCCCGCGAGCTGCACGACATGGTCGCCAACCACCTCTCCGCGATCGCCATCCACTCCACGGCCGCCCTCTCCCTGGACGACCCGGCGACCACCCGGCAGGCGCTCGGCGTCATCCGCGAGAACAGTGTCGAAGGGCTGGCCGAGATGAGACGGCTGATCGGCATCCTGCGGGACGACGGCGCGGACAAGGAGCCGGCCGCCACCCCCACCCTCGACGGCCTGGGCGCGCTGGTCGACGGCGCCCGCGCCAACGGACTCGACGTCACTCTGGAGTCGGCGCCCGGCGAGGACCTGCCCGCGCCGGTCGAGCTGGCCGCGTACCGGATCGTGCAGGAGTCGCTGACCAACGCGCTCAAGCACGCCGCGCGGGGGACGGTACGGGTCCAGCTCACCCGGCACGACGACGTCCTGCGCCTCCTGGTGTCCAGCCCGTACGGCGACCGGGAAGCCCCGCGCG
The DNA here is from genome assembly GCF_044328675.1 of Streptomyces sp. NPDC017890. Lineage (NCBI taxonomy): Bacteria > Bacillati > Actinomycetota > Actinomycetes > Kitasatosporales > Streptomycetaceae > Streptomyces > Streptomyces sp. NPDC017890. The sequence continues at coordinate 33,232 of NZ_JBIRHU010000038.1, read as the reverse complement.
CGCCCGGCTCCGGCGCCGGCCTGGTCGGCATGCGGGAGCGGGCCGCGCTGCTGCACGGCACCTTCGAGGCCGGTCCGGTGGCGGACCCCGACTCGGCCGGCGGCAAGATCTGGACCGTACGCGCCACCCTGCCCCTGACCGAAGGAGACCTGCCATGATCCGCGTCCTCGTCGCCGAGGACCAGTCCGCCGTCCGCGCGGGACTGGTGCTGATCCTGGGCAGCGCACCGGACATCGACGTGGTCGGGGAGGCCGCGGACGGCGAGCAGGCGGTGGCGCTGGCCCGCGAGCTGCGGCCCGACCTGGTGCTGATGGACGTCCAGATGCCGCGTCTGGACGGGGTGTCGGCGACCCGGCTGGTGGTCGCGGAGCGGCTCGCCGACGTCCTGGTACTGACCACGTTCGACCTGGACGAGTACGTGTTCGGGGCGCTGCGGGCGGGGGCCGCAGGTTTCCTGCTGAAGAACACGGAGGCGAAGGACCTCCTGGCGGCCGTGCGCACGGTGGCGGGCGGGGAGGGGATCGTCGCCCCGGCCGTCACCCGGCGTCTGATCGCGGAGTTCGCCGCGAAGCCCGCCCGGGAGCCGGCCGCCGATCCGGCGGTGCTGGGGAATCTGACCCGGCGCGAGCGTGAGGTCCTGGCCTGTCTCGGTGAGGGACTGTCCAACGCCGCGATCGCCGAACGGCTGGACATGGCCGAGGCCACGGTCAAGACGCACGTCAGCCGACTGCTGGGGAAGCTGGAACTGCGCAGTCGGGTGCAGGCGGCGGTGCTGGCACAGGAGTTGGGCGTCTAGGGGCTGTCCTGGTCGCGCCCCGGGCCGGGCCCGGGCGTTCGGCCCCCTCTGCACACCCGCGCCGAGCACCTGCCGGAGGCTCAGGGCACAAGAAAGTGGCCCCCGAAGAGGAACGGGGGCCGCTGGGAAAGGCTTGCCAACCTGACCTGTCGCCTCTGGGCCGGGCCGGGAAAGCTGTCAGTGACGGCTCGCCCGGCCACCGGTCAGAGGTATTAGTCCTTCTTGAGGAGGAAGTTGGCCTCGGCGCTGTTGTCCTCCTCGTCGACGATGGTCAGCTCCCTCTCGTCCTCCTCCTTGTTGTTCTCGGAGCAGTCGATGTTGTTGTTGGCCGACGACAGGATCGGGATGTCGATGACCTCGACGACGTCGCAGCTGAGGACCTGCGAGTTGTTCTCGAACTTCGAGGTGTCGTCGTCGGCGGCCGCGGCCGTGCCGGCGGCGCCACCGGCCATGACGAGCGCGGTGACGGTGCAGGCGAGAGCCTTCTTGAGAGCCATGCGGGTTTCCTCCTGAGTGGGGTGTGTGATCACCGAAGGCATGTGCCCACTGATGGGCGTCACACAATCGGCAGTTGTACCGGGCTTGGACAAGCTCAGCCGGACTTGACTGTGCTTTCCGTGCGGCTACCAATGCAACGAATCCATACCCCGCGAGTTCTGCTCCAACGGAGTGAATTGCGGAACCAGGGCCCCGGACCCGATCCTCGCCTCCGGCGCCGACGGGCTACCAGGTTTCGCGTTTCTTTGCCTCCGCCTGCACGCTCAGTATTGTTCGGCCGCAGGTAACTGCGGCCGGTGAGAACTTCTTGTCATGCGCAGGTGCCCAGCCCCCGTCCCCGACCCAGACAGGACCCAAGGAATGTTGAGCACTCGTCTGGCCTTTCTCTCTTTGTGCGCGGTGCCCTTGGCGGCACTGCAGGCCGGAACCGCTCACGCGGGAGAAGAGCCCGTGAAGTACTACGTGAACAAGACCCAGATCCTCTCCTGCGTGAACATCGAAGTTCTCGACCTTCCGATCGCGTCGACTTCGGGCACGACGATCGACTGTTCCGATCATCATGAAGAAATGACGACCACGTCCCTGGCATACGAATAAGGCTTCACTCCGTCGGAGCAACACCCGCCCGACCGCGGCTTCGTTCATTGAGTAGTCGCGTCGGGAACGTGCTGCCGGAGGACGGATTGGCAGCCGCAAGACGCGGTCACCACAGAGTGCGGGCGATGTCCTCAGGAATTCGCCTGCCTCTAGTTCGTCAGACCCCATTCAGGAGGAAACCCCATGGCTCTCAAGAAGGCGCTCGCCTGCACCGTCACCGCGCTGGTCATGGCCGGTGGCGCCGCCGGCACGGCCGCTGCCGCCGACGACGACACCGCGAAGTTCGAGAACAACTCGCAGGTCCTCAGCTGCCTGCCCCTCGAGGTCATCGACATCCCGATCCTGTCGTCGGCCAACAACAACATCGACTGCTCCGAGAACACCAAGGAGGAGGAGGAGACCGAGATCACCGTCGTCGACGAGGACGACAACAGCGCCACGACCAACTTCCTCGTCTCGGACAAGGACTCGGACGACCGGCACCACGAGTACCGCTGAGTCGACTCCCGGGCGAGCCGTCCTCACCCGACGGCTTCACCCGGCCGCGGCACCGACAAGGGCCGCGGTGGACTCCGCACTCGCTGAACGCGAGCCGAGCGGCTCCCGGGCTTTCATGCCCGGGGGCCGCTCCGCCGTTTTTGGACCTCCGCGCGCGACCACGGCGGGTACCGCCGGGCCCTGCGCGTGATGACTCACGCAGCCGCCCGGGATACGGGCCGCCCCGCCCGTCGGCCGAGGTCACGCCGCCGAACGGCTCCCAACCCCCCACTTCTCGCCTGCGAGTCGGACGCGGACCGATTCCAGTCACCACCGGGGGCAGCCGGGGGAAGGCCGCATCGGAACAGTGGTCCAGACCTATTGACCTATGGTCCAGACCTTTCTATTCTCGCGGCACTGCGGGCATGAGGCTCAGTCATGCCCACAACAACAACTCCCCATAAGGAGGCGCTTCATGCGCTTCAGACACAGAGCCGCGGCACTCGCCGCCACCCTGGCGCTCCCCATGGCCGGGCTGGTCGGACTGGCGAGTCCGGCACAGGCGGCCACGAGCGCGACGGCCACCTTCGCCAAGACCTCGGACTGGGGCACCGGCTTCGGCGGCAAGTGGACCGTGAAGAACACCGGCACCACGACCATCAGCTCCTGGAACGTCCAGTGGGACTTCCCCACCGGCACCAAGGTCACCTCCGCCTGGGACGCCACGGTCACCAACTCCGGTGACCACTGGACCGCCAAGAACCTCGGCTGGAACGGGACCCTCGCCCCCGGGGCGACGGTCACCTTCGGCTTCAACGGCAGCGGCCCCGGCTCCCCGTCCAACTGCAAGCTCAACGGCGGCAGCTGCGACGGCGGCCCGGAGATTCCCGGCGACGCGGCCCCGTCCGCCCCCGGCACTCCCACCGCTTCGGGGATCACCGACACCTCGGTGAAGCTGTCCTGGTCGGCGGCGACCGACGACAAGGGCGTCAAGAACTACGACGTCCTGCGCGGCGGCGCCAAGGTCGCCACCGTGACCGGCACCTCGTACACGGACAGCGCCCTCACCAAGGGCACCGACTACTCGTACACCGTCCAGGCCCGCGACACCGCCGACCAGACCGGCCCGGTCAGCGGCGCCGTGAAGGTCACCACCACCGGCGGTGACGGCGGCGGCAACCCGGGTGGCGGCGAAGAGGTCAAGCTGGGGTACTTCACCAACTGGGGCGTCTACGGACGCAACTACCACGTGAAGAACCTGGTCACGTCCGGCTCCGCCGACAAGATCACGCACATCAACTACGCCTTCGGCAACGTCCAGGGCGGCAAGTGCACCATCGGTGACGCGTACGCCGACTACGAGAAGGCCTACACCGCGGACCAGTCCGTCGACGGCGTCGCCGACACCTGGGACCAGCCCCTGCGCGGCAGCTTCAACCAGCTGCGCAAGCTGAAGGCCGAGTACCCGCACATCAAGGTCATCTGGTCCTTCGGCGGCTGGACCTGGTCCGGCGGCTTCCCCGACGCCGTGAAGAACCCGGCCGCCTTCGCGAAGTCCTGCCACGACCTGGTCGAGGACCCGCGCTGGGCCGACGTCTTCGACGGCATCGACCTGGACTGGGAGTACCCGAACGCCTGCGGTCTCAGCTGTGACGAGACCAGCGCCCCCAACGCCTTCAGCAACATGATGAAGGCCATGCGGGCCGAGTTCGGCGACGACCTGGTCACCGCCGCCACCACCGCCGACGCGACCGACGGCGGCAAGATCGACGCGGCCGACTACGGCGCCGCCGCGCAGTACATCGACTGGTACAACGTGATGACGTACGACTTCTTCGGCGCGTGGGCGAAGAACGGCCCGACCGCTCCGCACTCGCCGCTGACCTCGTACGACGGCATCCCGCAGCAGGGCTTCAACTCCGCCGACGCGATCGCCAAGTTCAAGGCGAAGGGCGTGCCGGCCGACAAGCTGCTCCTCGGCATCGGCTTCTACGGCCGCGGCTGGACCGGCGTCACCCAGTCCGCGCCCGGCGGCACGGCCACCGGCCCGGCGGCGGGCACGTACGAGACGGGCATCGAGGACTACAAGGTCCTCAAGAACAGCTGCCCGGCCACCGGCACGATCGCCGGCACGGCGTACGCGCACTGCGGCAGCAACTGGTGGTCCTACGACACCCCCGCCACCATCACGTCGAAGATGAACTGGGCCGAGCAGCAGGGCCTGGGCGGTGCCTTCTTCTGGGAGTTCAGCGGTGACACCGCGAACGGCGAGCTGGTGAGCGCCATCGACAGCGGTCTGAAGTAGTCCCCGGCCGGTTCCGAGCCGCGTTCACCCTCCCCGGGGTCTGCCCGGTGGAGGGCGAACGCGGCTACGCGACGTTCACCCTCCCCCAGCAGCTCCGCTGCCGGGGGCACTCCCACCCAGCGGGGCTGAACGTCGCTCTACGCGACGTTCACCCTCTGTCCGGGAGGTGCCGCCTCGAGCCACGCGAGGAATCCGGTCAGCGCGTCGTCGCTCATCGCCAGTTCGAGGCGCGTGCCCCGGTGCATACAGGCCAGGACGACGGCGTCGGAGAGCAGCGCCAGCTCCTCCTCGCCGTCGGGGACCCGGCGGCCGGCCACCTCGATCGCGGAGCGCTCCAGGACCCGGCGCGGGCGGGGAGAGTACGAGAAGACCCGGTACCACTCGACCCGGTCGCCGTTGTAACGGGCCACACCGTAGGACCAGCCCTTGCCGCCGGCGTCGCCCTCTTCGGGGGCGTCCCAGCGCAGGGAGCAGTCGAAGGTGCCGCCCGACCGCTGGATCAGCCGGCGGCGCAGACCGAAGACGAAGAGCCCGATCACCACCAGGGCCACGACAATTCCGCACACAGTCAGAGCGAGGGCCATCGACACCGACCTCCTCGTCTCCTAGGTAACGGAACGGAAAAAACACCCGGATCTGCCTCAGCCGCGGCCGGGTCCGGATCGCTCCGGTCCCAGCCGCGGCTGAGTGACGTCATAGCACGACGCTATCGCACAGTACTGTGGATCAGCGTCCCGCCGCCGCGCGCAGTCGGACGTCCGCGCGACGCTCGGCGTGGGCGTCGCCCTCCGCCTTCGCGCGCTCGAGCTCCCGCTCCGCGCGCTGTACGTCGATCTCGTCCGACAGCTCGGCGATCTCGGCCAGCAGTGACAGCTTGTTGTCGGCGAACGAGATGAAACCGCCGTGCACCGCGGCGACGACCGTCCCACCGTCACTCGTACGGATGGTCACCGGGCCCGACTCCAGCACACCGAGCAGCGGCTGGTGACCGGGCATGACGCCGATGTCGCCGGACGTGGTGCGCGCGACGACCAGGGTGGCCTCGCCGGACCAGACCTCTCGGTCGGCCGCGACCAGCGCGACGTGCAGATCAGCAGCCAAGGTGGCTCCTCGGGTCACCACCCGGCGGGAGAGCCGGGTGTTGGTTACAAGTCTAAGGGGCGTGACGGAGGGGACGGGACGCGCCCGCCCCCTCCGGTGTGAGCCCTGGGGCTCACCGCGAGCACGAGGCTCAGGAGACGCCCAGCTCCTTGGCGTTGTTCTTCAGGTCCTCGATGCCACCGCACATGAAGAACGCCTGCTCCGGGAAGTGGTCGTACTCGCCGTCGCAGATCGAGTTGAACGCCGCGATCGACTCGTCCAGCGGCACGTCCGAACCGTCCACGCCGGTGAACTGCTTGGCGACGTGGGTGTTCTGGGACAGGAAGCGCTCCACGCGACGGGCACGGTGGACGACGAGCTTGTCCTCCTCGCCGAGCTCGTCGATACCGAGGATCGCGATGATGTCCTGCAGGTCCTTGTACTTCTGCAGGATGTTCTTCACGCGCATCGCGGCCTGGTAGTGGTCCGCCGCGATGTACCGCGGGTCGAGGATGCGGGACGTCGAGTCCAGCGGGTCCACGGCCGGGTAGATGCCCTTCTCCGAGATCGGACGGGAGAGCACCGTCGTCGCGTCGAGGTGGGCGAAGGTGGTGGCCGGGGCCGGGTCGGTCAGGTCGTCCGCGGGGACGTAGATCGCCTGCATCGAGGTGATCGAGTGACCACGGGTCGAGGTGATGCGCTCCTGGAGGAGACCCATCTCGTCGGCCAGGTTCGGCTGGTAGCCCACCGCGGAGGGCATGCGGCCGAGCAGGGTCGACACCTCGGAGCCCGCCTGGGTGAAGCGGAAGATGTTGTCGATGAAGAACAGCACGTCCTGCTTCTGGACGTCGCGGAAGTACTCGGCCATGGTCAGGCCGGCCAGCGCGACGCGCAGACGGGTGCCCGGCGGCTCGTCCATCTGACCGAAGACCAGCGCGGTCTTGTCGATGACGCCGGACTCGCTCATCTCGTCGATGAGGTCGTTGCCCTCACGGGTGCGCTCACCGACACCGGCGAACACGGAGACACCGTCGTGGTTGTTGGCGACGCGGTAGATCATCTCCTGGATGAGCACCGTCTTGCCGACGCCGGCACCGCCGAACAGACCGATCTTGCCGCCCTTGACGTACGGGGTCAGCAGGTCGATGACCTTGACGCCGGTCTCGAACATCTCGGTCTTCGACTCGAGCTCGTCGAAGTTGGGCGCCTTGCGGTGGATCGGCCAGCGCTCACCCGTGTACTGCTCGTCGACGTTCAGCACCTCACCGAGGGTGTTGAACACCTTGCCCTTGGTGAAGTCGCCGACGGGGACGGAGATGGCCGTGCCCGTGTCGGTCACCGGGGCCTGGCGGACCAGACCGTCGGTGGGCTGCATGGAGATGGTGCGGACCAGGCCGTCACCCAGGTGCTGGGCGACCTCCAGGGTCAGCGTCTTCAGCTCGCCCGCCTTCGCCGGGTCGGCGACCTCGACGTGCAGCGCGTTGTAGATCTCCGGCATCGCGTCGACGGGGAACTCCACGTCGACGACCGGGCCGATGACCCGGGCGACGCGGCCCGTGGCCGTCGCGGTCTCAACAGTGGTGGTCATTAGTTGTCACTCCCCGCGTTCGCGTCGGCCAGGGCACTGGCGCCACCGACGATCTCGCTGATTTCCTGGGTGATTTCGGCCTGGCGGGCCGCGTTGGCAAGACGGGAGAGCGTGTTGATCAGCTCGCCCGCGTTGTCGGTGGCCGACTTCATCGCGCGCCGCGTGGCGGCGTGCTTGGAAGCGGCCGACTGCAGCAGCGCGTTGTAGACGCGGCTTTCGACGTAGCGCGGCAGCAGGGCGTCGAGGACGTCCTCCGCCGACGGCTCGAAGTCGTACAGCGGAAGGATCTCGTCCTTCGTGCCCGACTCCTTCGCCACCTCTTCGAGGCTCAGCGGCAGCAGCCGCGAGCCGACCGCCGTCTGGGTCATCATCGAGACGAACTCGGTGTAGACGATGTGGAGCTCGTCCACGCCGCCCTCCGCCGTCTCCTTCTCGATGGCCTCGATCAGCGGCGCCGCGACCTTCTTGGCGTCCGCGTACGTCGGCTCGTCGGTGAAGCCCGCGAACGACTCCGCGACCTTGCGCTCACGGAAGTTGTAGTGGGCGAGACCGCGCCGGCCGACGATGTACGTGTCGACCTGCCTGCCCTCGCGCTCGAGGCGCTCGGTCAGCTGTTCCGCCGCCTTGATGGCGTTGGAGTTGAAGGCGCCGGCCAGGCCGCGGTCGCTCGTGAGGAGCAGGACCGCGGCACGGGTCGGGTTCTCCGCCTCCGTGGTCAGCGCGTGCTTGGTGTTCGAACCCGTTCCGACCGCCGTGACCGCGCGGGTCAGTTCCTGCGCGTACGGCGTGGAGGCCGCCACCTTGCGCTGCGCCTTGACGACGCGCGAGGCGGCGATCATCTCCATCGCCTTGGTGATCTTCTTGGTCGCGGTGACGGATCGGATGCGACGCTTGTAGACCCGGAGCTGGGCTCCCATGAGTCAGGTCCCTTCCTTACGTCACTTGGCGGCGGACGGGGCGTCCTCGCCGAGCAGCCTGCCGTCCGAGGTCTCGAACTGCTTCTTGAACGCCGCGATCGCCTCGGCGACGGCCTGCAGGGTGTCGTCGGACATCTTGCCGCCCTCGCGGATGGAGGTCATGAGGCCCTGCTCCTGGCGGTGCAGGTACTCGAGGAGCTCCTTCTCGAAGCGGCGGATGTCGACGACCGGCACCTCGTCCATCTTGCCGGTGGTGCCGGCCCAGACGGAGACGACCTGGTCCTCGGTGGCCATCGGCTGGTACTGGTCCTGCTTCAGCAGCTCGACCATGCGCTGACCGCGCTCCAGCTGCGACTTCGACGCGGCGTCCAGGTCGGAACCGAAGGCGGCGAACGCCTCGAGCTCACGGAACTGGGCGAGGTCCACGCGCAGACGGCCGGAGACCTGCTTCATGGCCTTGTGCTGGGCGGAGCCACCGACGCGGGAGACCGAGATACCGACGTTCAGGGCCGGACGCTGGCCGGCGTTGAACAGGTCGGACTCCAGGAAGCACTGGCCGTCGGTGATGGAGATGACGTTGGTCGGGATGAACGCCGACACGTCGTTGGCCTTGGTCTCGACGATCGGCAGACCCGTCATCGAACCGGCGCCCTCGGCGTCGGAGAGCTTCGCGCAGCGCTCCAGCAGACGGGAGTGCAGGTAGAAGACGTCGCCCGGGTAGGCCTCGCGGCCCGGCGGACGGCGCAGCAGCAGCGACACGGCGCGGTAGGCGTCGGCCTGCTTCGACAGGTCGTCGAAGATGATCAGGACGTGCTTGCCCTCGTACATCCACTGCTGGCCGATGGCCGAGCCGGTGTACGGCGCCAGGTACTTGTAGCCGGCGGGGTCGGACGCCGGGGCGGCCACGATGGTCGTGTACTCCAGCGCGCCGTTCTCCTCCAGCGCGCCGCGGACCGACGCGATGGTCGAGCCCTTCTGGCCGATGGCGACGTAGATGCAGCGGACCTGCTTGCTCGGGTCGCCGGTGCGCCAGTTGTCACGCTGGTTGATGATCGTGTCGACGGCCAGCGCGGTCTTGCCGGTCTGGCGGTCGCCGATGATCAGCTGACGCTGACCGCGGCCGATCGGGGTCATGGCGTCGACGGCCTTGTAGCCCGTCTCCATCGGCTCGTGCACCGACTTGCGCTGCATGACGGTGGGGGCCTGCAGCTCGAGGGCGCGGCGGCCCTCGGTCTCGATCTCGCCGAGGCCGTCGATCGGGTTGCCGAGGGGGTCGACGACGCGGCCGAGGTAGCCCTCGCCCACGGCGACCGACAGGACCTCACCGGTACGGGTGACCGGCTGGCCCTCCTCGATTCCGCTGAACTCACCGAGGACGACGCAACCGATCTCGCGCTCCTCGAGGTTGAGGGCGAGGCCGAGGGTGCCGTCCTCGAACTTCAGCAGTTCGTTGGCCATGGCCGAGGGGAGACCCTCGACCTTCGCGATGCCGTCGCCGGCAAGGGTGACCGTACCGACCTCCTCGCGCGAGGCCGCGTCCGGCTTGTACGACTGGACGAAGTTCTCCAGTGCGTCCCGGATCTCCTCCGGCCGGATCGTGAGCTCCGCCATCTGAGTTCCCTGCTCTCCTTGTTGGGCCCGAAGTTTCACTTGGGGGGTATTCCACGAGTCGGGGACTCCCCCCAAAAAGAGGTGAATCCTCTGCACGGCCCAACCAGGGCCGTCGTAAGTACGTACTGCTTGTTGTGCTGTTGTGGCGCGGAGCGTCAGCTCGCCATGCGGCGGCCGGCGTCCTCCAGGCGGTCCGCGATGGAGCCGTTGATGACCTCGTCACCGACCTGCACCCGGATCCCGCCGAGAACCTCGGGGTCCACGTCGAGGTTGAGGTGCATCGGACGGCCGTAGACCTTCGCGAGGGCCGCGCCGAGGCGCTGCTTCTGCGTGTCGCTCAACGGCACCGCCGAGGTGACGACGGCGACCATCCGGTCCCGCCGGTCGGCGGCGAGCTTGGACAGGGATTCGAGTCCCGACTCCAGGCTACGTCCCCGCGGCGCGGTGACAAGGCGCGTCACCAGTCGCTCGGTGGTCCGCTCCGCACGGCCGCCGAGCAGGCCGCGCAGCAGCTCGCCCTTGGCCGAGGTCGGGGCCGAGCGGTTGGTCAGCGCGGCGCGCAGCTCGGTGTTCGAGGCGACGATCCGGCCGAACCGGAACAGCTCGTCCTCGACGTTGTCGAGCCGGCCCCGCTTCTGCGCGGCGGTGAGGTCGGCGATGCTCGCCAGCTCCTCCAGCGCGTCCACCAGGTCGCGGGACTGCGACCAGCGGGAGCGCACCATGCCGGACACCAGATCGGCGGCGGGACCGCTGACCTGGGTGCCGAGGAGACGCTGGGCGAGCTCGGCCTTGGCCTCGCCGCCCTGCGCCGGGTCGGTGAGGACCCGACGCAGCGACACCTCGCGGTGGAGCAGCGCCGTGACGGCGGCCAGCTCGTCGGCGAGCGAGCCCGCGTCCACGGACGTGGAGTCCGTCAGCGCGTCCAGACGCTCGCGTGCGGCGGCCAGAGCCTCGCGGCTCGCTCCGTGCATCCCACTCATCGGGTTGCCTCTGCCGTCGTCGCCTTGTCGTCCAGCTCGTCCAGGAAGCGGTCGATGACGCGGCTCTGCCGGGCGTGGTCCTCGAGGGACTCGCCGACGAGCTTGCCGGCCAGCTGAGTGGCCAGCTGTCCGACGTCCTGGCGCAGCGCGGACGCGGCGGCCTTGCGGTCGGCCTGGATCTGGGCGTGACCGGCGGCGATGATCTCCTCACGCTGCCGCTGGCCTTCCGCGCGCATCTCGGCGATGAGCGTGGCGCCCTGCTCCTGTGCCTCCTGGCGCAGGCGCGCGGCCTCGTGCCGGGCCTCGGCGAGCTGGGCCTTGTACTGCTCGAGGACGCTCTGGGCCTCGGTCTGTGCGGCCTCGGCCTTCTCGATACCGCCCTCGATGGCCTCGCGACGCTCTTCCAGAACCTTGTTGATGTTCGGGAGCAGCTTCTTGGCGAGGAAGCCGAAGACGATGACGAAAGCGATGAGGCCGATGACAACTTCCGGCCACGGCGGAATGAGGGGATTTTCCTTCTCCCCCTCAGCCGCCAGGAAAACCAGGGCGGATGTCACATCAGTGCCTTTCGTCGAAAGGGACGGTCGTCAGGTCGTCTTAGTAGACGAACGGCATGACGAGACCGATCAGGGCGAGCGCCTCACAGAAGGCGAAGCCCAGGATCTGGTTGGCGCGGATGAGGCCGGCCGCCTCGGGCTGGCGGGCGAGGGCCTGGGTGCCGTTACCGAAGATGATGCCGACGCCGACGCCGGGGCCAATGGCGGCCAGGCCGTAACCGACGGAGCTGAGCGAACCTTCGACGGCAGCAAGGGTCTGGGACATGCCAGTTCTTCCTTTTCTTTACGGACCGGTGGGGGTTGGCCACCGGACGGCTGGGGGTGGGCCGGGCGACTCAGTGGTGCTCGGCGAGCGCGCCCTGGATGTAGGTGCAGGTCAGCAGCACGAACACGTATGCCTGCACGGCCTGGATGAAGAGCTCGAAGGCCGTCATGATGATCGTCATCACGAACGAGACCCCGGCGTAGGCGATGCCGATGCCGTTCAGCAGGTACCAGCTGGCGATCGTGAAGAGCAGCAGCAGCGTGTGGCCCGCGAACATGTTCGCGAAGAGCCGGACGGCGTGGGTGAACGGACGGACGATGAGGTTCGAGAAGAACTCGATGGTCATCGCGAGCGGCAGGACCCCGCCGAGCGACTTGTCGTAGCCCGTGACGTTCTTGAAGAAGCCCACGAACCCGTGGCGCTTGAAGGTGAGCGACACCCAGAGGACGTAGACGATCAGGGCCATACCGGCGGGGTAGGCGATGATCGACGTCACCGGGAACTGGGCGACCGGGATGATCGACCAGAGGTTCATCATCCAGATGAAGAAGAAGAGCGTCACGACCAGCGGGACGTACTTCTCGCCTTCCTTCTTGCCGAGGGTCTCGTAGACGACACCGCGGCGGATGAAGTCGTAGCCGGCCTCGGCGACCATCTGGAGCTTGCCCGGGACGATCTTCGCCTTGCCGAACGCGGCCCAGAAGAAGCCCACGATGATGACCGAGCCGAGCAGGGCCAGGAGCATCGGCTTGTTGAAGTACAGGCCGTTGCCGTCTGCGTTGCCCCAGAGCGGCTCGAAGAGGAACGAGTGCAGGCCGGGAGCCGGGAAGCCACATCCGTCGAAAATGTGGCAGTCGGTCTCGAAGGCGAGCACCTGCGTCGGGTCAGCACTCACCGCGGGCTCCTTCATCGTGGCGCATGGGTACGGCAACCTCGTTGTGTCGGCGCGGTGCGTGACCGCGGTTCGGCACGGGACTGGTGTTACGGATGTGGGGGCGGCTGTGGGGCATCTCGCCTCGCGAATGAGCAGGCGGCAGCTCGAATGCCCACGCCCGCGATGCCGCAGTTGGCACCGGACGATAGCAGGACTTCACATGCCTCTTTATCCCGGCCCTACCCCTCACGACGAGTGGCCCGTCTTTTCGGACTTTTCGTTCGTCGAGTCGGGTTCGACATAGAGGATCTTGGCCTTCATGTGGGCACGCGTCTGCGCGGCGATCCACGCGAGCGTGACGGCCACCAAGGTGATCGCGAAGGACCGGGGGTTGAACAGCGTCGTGTTCTTGAACGCGGCGAGGAAGACGAACAGCAGCAGGATCTGTGCCGCGTAGAGCATCAGGCCCATCGCCTGGAAGAGGTGCGGAAGCGATTTGGCGGTGCGCTGCAGGACGTAGAGCCCGATCCCCATGAAGAGCATCGCCACCACTGTCGCGACGACGGCTCCGACCGCCCCCTTGCCGCCGGCGACCACAGCGCTGACGACGGCGGCTACAGCGCCGACGGCAGCCGTGGGCACGGCAGCCTGAAGCAGGATCCGGACGTCATTGGACGGCATGGCGGCAACTCCGCTTTCACACACAGGGGGCAGGTGTCGTCATGGACGAGCGTAATCCCGGGCCGGACCGAGTCCTCACGCCCAAGAGACCGTCGCACTACGGTCCTTAGGCTCTACCCGGGGGTTCTCGTGAACCGTATCACAAACTATTTGATGAGGTCTTTACCTGAGGGTGTGCTTGCTGTCACACATGAGAGTGACAGTGCGCGTTTGTGCAATCACTGCGCCCATTTGTCTGGTAAAGGGGCACTTCGTTCCCCCACGAGTTGGCAATGCTCTAGTCAGATTCTTACCTTGTACGCGAACGGGGGCCGATGGCGGTGGCCCCGTTGACGCGGGAGACACCCGAGACGCCCGCCGCGACCGGAACACGCTCGTCCGTCTCGTCCTTGTCGCCGGTCGCGCCCACCTCATCCGTCTCGTCCGCGGCCGGCTCGGCCTCGACGGCCGCCACCGCCTTGCGGCGGCGGTAGCGGGGCGGCACGAAGCGCTCGGCCCAGCGCGGGGCACGGGGCGTGAAGCGCGGCAGCAGGAGCAGCACCAGGCCGATCGCGCTGAGGAAGACGACGCTCAGCACGATCCACATGGAAGCGGCGTTCACGGAGTAGGCGAGCGCCCCGAACGCGATCAGCGCCGAGAAGAAGTACATGATCAGCACCGCGCGGCTGTGCGAGTGCCCGATCTCCAGCAGCCGGTGGTGCAGGTGCCCCCGGTCCGCGGCGAACGGCGACTGGCCGCGCCAGGTCCGCCGGACGATCGCCAGGATCAGGTCGGCGGCCGGGATGGCGATGATGGTCAGCGGCATCAGCAGCGGAATGTAGACGGGCACCATCTGGTGCACGGTGTTGCGCTCGGAGCCGGAGAACAGCTTCATCACGTCCGGGTCGACCTGTCCGGTGACCGAGATCGCGCCGGCCGCCAGCACCAGGCCGATCAGCATCGAGCCGGAGTCGCCCATGAAGATCCGGGCGGGGTGCATGTTGTGCGGCAGGAAGCCCAGGCACATGCCCATGAGGATGGCCGCGAACAGCGAGGCCGGGGCCGCGGCCTCGATGCCGTACGAGTACCAGATCCGGTAGGCGTACATGAAGAACGCCGCCGCCGCGATGCACACCATGCCGGCCGCGAGACCGTCCAGGCCGTCCACGAAGTTGACCGCGTTGATGGTGATGACGACCAGCGCCACCGTCAGCAGGGTGCCCTGCCACTGCGTGAGCGCCACCGTGCCGACCCAGGGCACCGGGATCCACAGGATGGTCAGGCCCTGCACCACCATCACGCCGGCGGCGATCATCTGGCCGCCCAGCTTGATCAGGGCGTCGATCTCGAACTTGTCGTCCAGGACGCCGATCAGCCAGATCAGGGCCGCACCGGAGAGCAGGGCCCGCGGCTCGTTCGAGTTCTCGAAAACCTCACTGAGATTGGTGAGGTGATCGGCTACCAGCAGGCCCGCGCAGAGTCCGAAGAACATGGCGATCCCGCCGAGCCGCGGAGTGGGTTCCCGGTGCACGTCACGTGCCCGGATCTCCGGCATCGCCCCCGCCACGATCGCGAACTTCCGTACCGGCCCTGTCAGCAGATACGTCACCGCGGCCGTGATGCAGAGCGTCAGCAGGTATTCACGCACAGGCTTCCCCACAGGTCTCGCTGGCCATCCTCAGCCCCTCACCCTAGCGATGCGCGCATACGGTTGGGGACTTCCGGGTAGCGACGATGGTTGCACGTGCGGCTGTGCACGCGTGTGCGCCTACCCGTCCTCAGTCCGGATACGGCGGGAACTCCGTGACCAGATCCCGTACGTCGTCGCGCGCCGCGACGGCGTCCGTCCCGCCCCGTAGCACCCCGGCGAGCAGGGTGGCCACCGCCCGCATCTCCCGCTCCCCCATGCCCTGCGTGGTCACGGCCGCGGTGCCCAGCCGCAGCCCCCGGGCGTCGCCGTGCGGCAGCGCGCAGCAGTCCAGGACGATCCCGGCCGCCGCGAGCCGGCCCCGCGCGGTCCTCCCGTCGACGCCGAGCGGGGCGGGGTCGGCGGTGACCAGGTGGGTGTCGGTGCCGCCGGTGGTGACGCCCAGACCCTCGGCGGCCAGGTGGGCCGCGAGCGCCCGGGCGTTGGCGATCACCTGATGGGCGTACGCGGCGAAGGCCGGGGTCGCCGCCTCGCCGAACGCGACCGCCTTGGCGGCGATGGTGTTCATCTGCGCACCGCCCTGGGTGAACGGGAAGACGGCCCGGTCGACCCGCTCGGCCAGTTCGCTCCCGCACAGGATCATGCCGCCGCGCGGCCCGCGCAGGACCTTGTGCGTGGTGGCGCACACGATGTCGGCGTACGGCACCGGACTGGGCGCCGCTCCCCCGGCTACCAGCCCGATCGGGTGAGCGGCGTCCGCGACGAGGTAGGCGCCCACCTCGTCGGCGACGTCGCGGAAGAAGGCGTAGTCGAGGTGGCGGGGGTAGGCGATGGAGCCGCACACGATCGCCTTGGGCCGGTGCGTACGGGCCAGGGTGCGTACCTGGTCGTAGTCGACGAGGCCGGTCTCCGCGTCCACGCCGTAGCCGACGAAGTCGAACCAGCGGCCGGAGAAGTTCGCCGGCGACCCGTGCGTGAGGTGGCCGCCGTACGACAGGCCGAGGGCGAGGACGGTGTCGCCCGGGCGCAGGAGCGCCGCGTAGGCGGCCAGCACGGCGGAGGAGCCGGAGTGGGACTGCACGTTGGCGTGCTCGGCGCCGAAGAGGTCCTGGGCCCGCTCCACCGCGAGCCGCTCGGCGACGTCGACGATCTCGCAGCCTCCGTGGTGCCGGGCGCCCGGGTAGCCCTCGGCGTACTTGTTGGCCAGCGGGGAGCCGAGGGCGGCGAGCACGGCGGGGGACGTGAAGTTCTCGGCAGCGATCAGCTGGAGCGCCGTCGACTGCCGGCGGCGTTCGGCGAGCAGGATCTCCGCCAGTTCGGGGTCCTGGCGCAGCAGGACCCCGAGCGTGCTGTCATCGGCCTCGAGGAGGTCGCGGGTGACCGACATGGTGCGCTCCGGGCGTGCGTCGACGGTGACGTACGACCAATGTAGGCCCGGGGGCCCGAAGACGCCCGGCGTCGCGGGCCGTCCACGCCTACGCCCGCGCGGGAACCCCCGTCAACGCCGTCACCACCGGATCCAGCGCCTGATGTATCTCGTCCCCGACCGAACGGAAGAACGGCAACGGCGCCCCGTACGGGTCGTACACCTCGTCCGCCTCCACCGTGGGGGCCAGCAGCCACCCGCGCAGCGCGGCGGCGGCGCGGACCAGGGCGCGCGCACGGGTGACCACCCCGTCCTCCAGGGGCGGCAGTGTGGCCGGGTCGATGGCGTTCACCAGGCGGGTGAACTCCTTGAGGGTGAAGGTGCGCAGTCCGGCCGAGTGCCCCATGGAGATGACCTGCGCCCGGTGGTCCCGGGTCGCCGTCAGCACGAGGTCCGCGCGGATCACGTGCTCGTCGAGCAGCTCACGGCCGGTGAAGCCGGCCGCGTCCGCGCCGAAGTCCGCGAGGACCGTCTCCGCGTTCGACTCCATGGGCGCGCCCTCGTGGCCCCAGGTGCCCGCGCTCTCCACGATGAGTCCGCCGCCCAGCACGCCGAGCCGCTCCTTCACGAAATGCCGGGTCAGCCGCTCGGTGATGGGCGAGCGGCAGACGTTGCCGGTGCTGACGTGGAGGATGCGGAAGCTGTCGCGCGGGAGCCCGACGAACGTTGTCGTGATCTCCGCGGCGCGTTCCCCGTCGCCTATGCCACGCCCCGTCTCAGGGGCCGTCAATTCGCCACCTCGAGGTCGGGTACCACCTTGCGCAGCTCCTCCGCCGACAACGCGCCCGCGCGCAGCAGCACGGGCACCTCGCGGGTGACGTCGACGATGGACGACGGGACGTTGCCGGGGGTGGGGCCGCCGTCGAGGTAGACGGAGACGGAGTCGCCGAGCATCTGCTGGGCGGCGTCGCAGTCCTCGGGCGCCGGGTGGCCGGTGAGGTTGGCGGAGGAGACGGCCATGGGGCCGACCTCGGTGAGCAGCTCGATGGCGACGGGGTGCAGCGGCATGCGGACGGCGACCGTGCCGCGGGTGTCGCCGAGGTCCCACTGGAGGGACGGCTGGTGCCGGGCGACGAGCGTCAGCGCGCCCGGCCAGAAGGCGTCGACCAGCTCCCAGGCCAGCTCGGAGAAGTCGGTGACCAGGCCGTGCAGGGTGTTCGGCGAGCCGATGAGGACGGGGGTGGGCATGTTGCGCCCCCGGCCCTTGGCGTCCAGCAGGTCGGCGACGGCCTCCCCGGTGAAGGCGTCGGCGCCGATGCCGTACACCGTGTCCGTCGGCAGGACCACGAGCTCGCCACGGCGGACGGCGGACGCGGCCTCGCGCAGACCGGTCACACGGTCGGTCGCGTCGTTGGTGTCGTATCGCCGTGCCATCTAGCGGGCCTCCTCGTACACGTACTGCGGGGTTGAAGTCGGGGGGATGCTCACGGCATCGCCTTGCGGGCGGTCGCGAACCGGGGGCGGTTGTTGAGGTCGGGGTGGTCGGCCGCGTCGGCCCAGCCCCGCTCCTCGGTGAAGATCCACGGCACCTGGCCGCCCTGGGTGTCGGCGTGCTCGACGACGACCACGCCGCCGGGGCGCAGCAGGCGGTGCGCGGTGCGCTCCAGGCCGCGGATGAGGTCGAGGCCGTCCTCGCCGGAGAACAGGGCCAGCTGGGGGTCGTGGTCGCGGGCCTCGGGGGCGACGTACTCCCACTCGGTGAGGGGGATGTACGGCGGGTTGGAGACGACCAGGTCGACCTGGCCGTCGAGGTCCGGGAAGGCCGTCAGGGCGTCGCCCTGGCGCAGTTCGACCCTGGACCCCTCCATGTTCTTGCGCGTCCACACCAGGGCGTCCTCGGACAGCTCCACGGCGTACACGCGCGAGCGCGGCACCTCCTGGGCGAGCGCGAGCGCGATGGCGCCCGAGCCGGTGCACAGGTCGACGATGCAGGGCTCGACGACGTCCATGGCGCGTACGGCGTCTATGGCCCAGCCGACGACGGACTCGGTCTCGGGGCGGGGCACGAAGACGCCGGGGCCCACCTGGAGCTCCAGGTAGCGGAAGTAGGCGCGTCCGGTGATGTGCTGGAGCGGTTCGCGCGCCTCGCGGCGGGCGATCACCTCCCAGTACCGGGCGTCGAAGTCCGCGTCCGGCACGGTGTGCAGCTCGCCCCGCTTGACGCCGTGCAGATGGGCGGCGAGCTCCTCCGCGTCGGTGCGCGGCGAGGGCACGCCGGCGTCGGCCAGCCGCTGGGTGGCCTGGGCCACCTCCGCGAGCAGCAGGTTCACGCTGGTCCTCCGGGGCTGAGCTGTGGTCCGGTGCGAGTGGTGCGGCGGTGCCTACGCGGCGGCGAGCTTGGCCGCCGAGTCCGCGTCGACGCAGGCCTGGATCACCGGGTCGATGTCGCCGTCCAGGACCTGGTCCAGGTTGTACGCCTTGAAGCCGACGCGGTGGTCCGAGATGCGGTTCTCCGGGAAGTTGTACGTACGGATCTTCTCGGAGCGGTCGACGGTGCGGACCTGGCTGCGGCGCGCGTCCGCGGCCTCCTTCTCCGCCTCCTCCTGCGCCGCCGCGAGCAGCCTCGAGCGCAGGATACGCATCGCCTGCTCCTTGTTCTGCAGCTGGCTCTTCTCGTTCTGGCAGGAGGCGACGACTCCGGTCGGAATGTGCGTGATGCGCACGGCGGAGTCGGTGGTGTTGACGGACTGGCCTCCGGGGCCGGAGGACCGGTACACGTCGATGCGGAGATCGTTGGGGTTGATCTCGACGTCGATCTCCTCGGCCTCGGGCGTGACGAGCACACCGGCCGCGGAGGTGTGGATGCGGCCCTGGGACTCGGTCGCGGGGACCCGCTGCACGCGGTGCACGCCGCCCTCGTACTTCAGCCGCGCCCAGACGCCCTGCCCGGGCTCGGTGGCGCCCTGGCCGCCCTTGGTCTTCACGGCGACCTGGACGTCCTTGTAGCCGCCCAGCTCGGACTCGGTGGCGTCGATGATCTCGGTCTTCCAGCCGACCCGCTCGGCGTAGCGCAGGTACATGCGCAGCAGGTCGCCGGCGAAGAGCGCCGACTCGTCGCCGCCCGCGCCCGCCTTGATCTCCAGGATGACGTCCTTGTCGTCACTGGGGTCGCGGGGGACGAGCAGGAGGCGGAGCTTCTCGGTGAGCTCGTCGCGCTGCTTGTCCAGCTCCTTGACCTCGGCGGCGAAGTCGGGGTCGTCGGCGGCGAACTCGCGCGCCGTCTCCATGTCGTCGCCGGTCTGCTTCCAGGAGCGGAACGTGGCGACGATCGGGGTGAGCTCGGCGTAACGCTTGTTCAGCTTGCGCGCGTTGGCCTGGTCGGAGTGGACCGACGGGTCGGCGAGCTTCTTCTCCAGGTCGGCGTGCTCGGCGACGAGTTCCTCGACGGCCTCGAACATCTTGGGCTCCTGCTACTGCTTGGGAAGGGGAAGACGGGCGACCAAAAACGCCGGTCCCGGCGCTCCCCCGGCTGGGGGCGCGGCCGTGGACCGGCGATCGGTGCCTCGCTACTTCTTGGAGCCGGCGGCAGCCTTGCCGAAGCGGGCCTCGAAGCGGGCCACACGGCCACCGGTGTCGAGGATCTTCTGCTTGCCCGTGTAGAACGGGTGGCACTCGGAGCAGACCTCGGCGCGGATGGTGCCGCTCTGGATGGTGCTGCGGGTGGTGAACGACGCGCCACAGGTGCAGCTGACCTGCGTCTCGACGTACTCGGGGTGGGTGTCGCGCTTCAAGGTGTCTCCTACTGTTCCTGGAGGGCGCCGGGTCGCTACCGCGGGATGCGGGAGCGTGAACCGGGGCCGACGTACCAGTCTGCCAGGACTGGCGTCTTCTCCCAAAACCGGGGGTTGCGGTCGTCTATTCCCCGCGCCCGGCCGCGCCTCTACGGGGCGCTGTTCACCACGCCCTTGGCTCCGCCCGACGCGGTGCCCTCCGTCGCGGCCGCCGGGACGGGCCTGTCGTTCTTCAGGGCCGTCCACACCTGGTCGGCCTTGGTCTTCTCCACCAGGACGCGGTTGGCGTCCGCGGGGTCGTAGACGACCGGCATGGTGACCATGTTCATGTTCGAGGCGTCGATGCCCTTGAGGCCGCTCGCGAAGGACATCAGGGAGTTCACCGAGCCGAGGTCCGAGTCGGTGGTCAGCGTCTTGGTGGCGGTGTCGGCGATGTCGTACAGCTTCTTGGGGTTGCCGAGCAGGCCGATGTCCTTGACCTGCTCGGCCAGGGCCTTGACGAAGGCCTGCTGGAGCTGGATGCGGCCGAGGTCGGAGCCGTCGCCGACGGCGTGCCGGGTGCGGACCAGGCCGAGGGCCTGCTCGCCGTCGAGCGTGTGGGTGCCGGCCGGCAGGTCCAGGTGGCTGTCGGGGTCCTTGATGTCCTCGCTGGTGGTGACCTCGACGCCGCCGAGGTCGTCGACGAGTTGCTGGAAGCCGCTGAAGTCGACCTCCAGGTAGTGGTCCATGCGCAGACCGCTGATGGACTCCACGGTCTTCACGGCGCAGGC
The DNA here is from genome assembly GCF_044328675.1 of Streptomyces sp. NPDC017890. Lineage (NCBI taxonomy): Bacteria > Bacillati > Actinomycetota > Actinomycetes > Kitasatosporales > Streptomycetaceae > Streptomyces > Streptomyces sp. NPDC017890. Next base: position 12,452 of record NZ_JBIRHU010000038.1, on the reverse strand, counting down.
GCCACCGCCGGTGGAGTAGGCGGAGTTGAACATCACGTCGTCGGCGGCGGGGTGCTCGTCGCCGTCGGCGCCGGTGCACTCGGGGCGGTCGACGAGGGTGTCGCGCGGGATGGAGACCACGCTGGCCTTCTTGTGGCCCCTGTGGACGTGCACGACCATCGCCGTGTCGGAGCGGGCCGTGCCGTCGTCGGTGCCGCCGCCCAGCTCCTGGTTGCCGCCGGTGCGGGTGTCGGAGCCGAGGACGAGGATGTTCTCGGAGCCGTTGTCGGCCTTCTCGGGCCGGTCGGCGCCGAGGACCTGGTCGATGTCGACGCTCTGGAGGTTGCCGTTGAGCTTGAAGAACAGGACGCCGGCGCCGGTACCGCCCAGGACCACGACGCCCGCGGCGGTCCAGGCCGCGACCAGCAGGCCCTTGCGCCGCCCGCTGCGCGGCTTGCGGCGGCGCCCCTTGCCCCGGTGACGGGGCCCGGGGGACTTCCCGGGTATGGCGGGATCCGGCGTGCTCTCGGCGGACATGTGCTCCTCGGTCCTCTGCGGTCGGCTACCCCCTGCGCTCAGGGTCGGACTGGCCGGCTCCGGCGATTTGGCCGGTACCTCACCATCGTCCCTCCGTGACTGAGACGGAGAAACCCGGCACAGGGTTGCACAGCGCTCTGTGGGCTACCGGCGCACCGCGGGTACGGAGCGTGTCCGGCGCGTGTCCGGTGCGTATCCGCACGCTGTACGCGGACGGCGTTCACCTGCGGGTTTTGCCCGGTGTCGGCCAGTGGCCGCCGTCCGGCCGGTGACGTTCCGTGTGGCAAAGGTCTCGTTTCCGCAACGCCGGGGCGGCACGGGGGGGGCGGGCCACGCGTCCGCCCGGAGCGGCACGGGTGGCCGGGCGGACGCGAAAGGGCCGCTCCCCGTACGGGAGCGGCCCTTTCGGCGATGCGTGCCGGTCGGTCGGCCTCAGTCGCCGTTGCCCGGCGTCGGGGTCGTCTTCTGGATCTGCATCAGGAACTCGGCGTTCGACTTGGTCTGCTTCATCTTGTCGAGGAGCAGCTCGATCGCCTGCTGCTGGTCGAGCGCGTGCAGCACGCGACGCAGCTTCCAGGTGATGGCGAGTTCGTCGCTGCCGAGCAGGATCTCTTCCTTGCGGGTGCCGGACGCGTCGACGTCCACCGCCGGGAAGATGCGCTTGTCGGCGAGCTTCCGGTCGAGCTTGAGCTCGGCGTTGCCGGTGCCCTTGAACTCCTCGAAGATGACCTCGTCCATGCGGGACCCGGTGTCCACCAGGGCGGTGGCGAGGATGGTCAGCGAGCCGCCGTCCTCGATGTTCCGGGCCGCACCGAAGAAGCGCTTCGGCGGGTACAGGGCGGTCGAGTCGACACCACCGGACAGGATGCGGCCGGAGGCCGGGGCGGCGAGGTTGTACGCACGGCCCAGGCGGGTGATCGAGTCGAGCAGGACGACCACGTCGTGACCCAGCTCCACCAGGCGCTTGGCACGCTCGATGGCGAGCTCGGCGACCGTGGTGTGGTCCTCGGCGGGACGGTCGAAGGTCGAGGAGATGACCTCGCCCTTCACCGACCGCTGCATGTCGGTGACCTCTTCCGGACGCTCGTCGACCAGGACGACCATCAGGTGGCACTCGGGGTTGTTGTGCGTGATCGCGTTGGCGATCGCCTGCATGATCATGGTCTTGCCGGTCTTCGGCGGGGCCACGATCAGACCGCGCTGGCCCTTACCGATCGGCGCGACGAGGTCGATGATGCGGGTGGTGAGGACGCCGGGGTCCGTCTCCAGACGGAGGCGGTCCTGCGGGTAGAGCGGCGTCAGCTTGTTGAACTCCGGCCGTCCGCGGCCGTGTTCGGGCGCCATGCCGTTGACGGAGTCCAGGCGCACCAGCGCGTTGAACTTCTCGCGGCGCTCGCCCTCCTTGGGCTGGCGCACGGCACCGGTGATGTGGTCGCCCTTGCGCAGGCCGTTCTTGCGGACCTGGGCGAGGGAGACGTACACGTCGTTGGGGCCGGGCAGGTAGCCGGAGGTCCGGATGAACGCGTAGTTGTCGAGGATGTCGAGGATGCCGGCCACCGGGATGAGGACGTCGTCCTCGTTGACCTGCGGCTCCTGGATCTCGTCGCGTCCGCGGCGGCCCCGGCGGTCGCGGTAGCGGCCACGACGGCCGCGGCGTCCGCCGTCGAAGTCGTCCCCGTCCTCGTCGGCCCGCTGCTGACGGTCCTGGCCGCCGCCCTGCTGCCGGCGCTGCTGGCCTCCGCCCTGGTTCTGCTGGTCGTCGCCCTTGCCCCGGCGGTCGCGGTCGCGTCCGCGGTCACCGCGATCGCGGTCACCACGGTCACGGTCGCGGTCGCCGCGCTCCCGGCGGTCGCGACGGCGGCCCTCGCCGCCCTCGCCGTCGGAGCGGGCGTCGCCCTGGCCCTGGCCCTGCTGCTGGGCGGAGGACTCGGCCTTCGGCTCGCTCTTCGTCTCGACGGCCACCGTCTCGGTGGCGGCGGAGGGGCTGCCCGCGTCGGCGGTGGCCCGGCGGCGACGTCGCTCGGAGGGGGCGTCGTCGGCGGGGGCGCCGGCCTGGTCGGCCGAGGGCGAGACCTTGGGGGACGGCTGGCCGGGGATGTCGATCTGCTGCTGGGCGGCGGCCTTGTCGGCGGCCGCCCGGTCCGTCTTCTTCTCGGCCCGGCCGGCCTTCTCCGCCTTCTCGGCGGGGGCCTCGTCGCCCGTACGGGCCCGGGAGGTGCTGCGGCGCTTCGGCTTGGTCTCGCCGGCGGTGTCCGCCGCGGCGGACGCGGCCTTGGCGGGGGCGCCGCCCGCGGCCTGCGCCTCCTTGATGACCTCGATCAGCTGGCTCTTGCGCATACGCGCGGTGCCCCTGATGCCGAGGCCTGATGCGACCTGCTGCAGCTCGGCCAGCACCATGCCCTCGAGGCCGGTACCGCGGCGCCGCCGGGAGCCGGCACCGGTGGCAGGCGCGGAGGCGTCCGTGGAGGGCGCGGCAGCGGTCTCCTCGACACGTGCGCCCATCAGATCGGTGGTGTCGCTCACGAAGGGTCCTTCCCTGGAGCGGACGTCGGCCTGTCTGGCTCGGCGACCGGTTGTGCTGTCCGACTTCGGTCCTTGCTGTGCGAACCGTGCCGGGGCGGTGGTCCGCCTGAACGGCGGAAGAGATATCTGGTGATGGCGCTTCCCCTGGCCGCGGCACCTGGTGTCTGTGTCCTGCGGTGTGGTGGCACCGGTTCCGAAGCTCCCCCAGAGGGGGTACCCCCACGGGCGGGCCGCTCAGTGTCCGTGTCGGCCGTACTGATCACGTACGGCATCCACCACACAGTGCGGCTTGGGGGGCTCCCGGAAGAATGTCTGTCCCGGACGGGGACACGAGGCACCTCGCCATGGTGGGGTCGGGTGCAGACTTGAGATTAACACTACCGGATCCAACAAATATTCCCCCTCTCGAAATCCGGCAACCGTGCGCGTCTAAATGTCGCTCGAGGCCGCCAGTGGCAGGACGCTCGCGCCCTGCCGGTCCAGGCTGAGCCGGTTGGCCGCCCAGTCCGTGCCCGCCGACGCCTCGACCTTGTCGGCCGTGTCGGCGTCGGCGAGGGCCATCACCGTGGGCCCGGCGCCCGAGATCACCGCGGGAATGCCGTCTGCGCGCAGCCGTTCCACCAGCGCCGCGCTCTCCGGCATGGCCGGCGCGCGGTACTCCTGGTGGAGGCGGTCCTCGGTGGCCGGCAGCAGCAGTTCGGGGCGCCTGGTGAGCGCTTCGACGAGCAGTGCGGCGCGGCCGGCGTTGGTGGCGGCGTCGACGTGCGGGACGCTGCGCGGGAGCAGGCCGCGCGCGGTCTGGGTCAGTACCGGCTTTCCGGGTACGAAAACCACCGGAACGATGGAATCGGAGGGCTCCAGACTGATCGCCCGGGCGGCGCCGGACTCCATCCAGGACAGGGTGAAGCCGCCCAGCAGACAGGCCGCCACGTTGTCGGGGTGGCCCTCGATCTCGGTGGCGAGGTCGAGCAGCGCGGTGTCGTCGAGGCGGGCCTCGCCGCCTATGGTCACCGCGCGCGCCGCGACGATGCCGGCGCAGATGGCGGCGGAGGAGGAACCGAGGCCGCGGCCGTGCGGGATGCGGTTGGCGCAGACGATCTCCAGGCCGCGGGGCTGTCCGCCCAGGAGGTCGAAGGCGGTGCGCAGGGAGCGGACGAGGAGGTGCTTCTCGTCGCGCGGCAGCGTCTCGCTGCCCTCACCCGCGATGTCGATGTGCAGCCCTGAGTCGGCCACCCGGACGACCACGTCGTCGTACAAGCCCAGCGCGAGGCCCAGGGCGTCGAAGCCCGGGCCGAGATTGGCGCTGGTGGCGGGGACGCGCACCCGGACGGCGGCGGCGCGGAACGCTGGACCGGCCATCGCTTGATGACTCTCCTTGAGCTGCGTGACTGTCGAATGACATTCGATGACTTACGGAACCTCGGGCCCTCCGCTGCCTGCCCAACGGCCGACCACTGCCTGCCCCACGGCTCCCGGCCGTTTCCCGACCGCGGGGACGGCGCGGCACCGCGGCATATGCGGCGGGCGGGTTCGGTACAGCCTATCGAAGGAAGGTTCTGTGGCGACATAGGGCGCACAGGAGGCGCACGATGCGTGTCGTAAGCCCCCTGTGCACCCCCTGTAGGTGACTTTCCCGGCTGGACGTCGCTTACGCCCCCGTACGCTGGGCGCGCTTCACCGGGAGGGAGTCCCTCAGACCAGACCGAGCCGCTCGGCCGCCGTCGCCGCGTCGACCGGGACGGTGACCGGCTGCGGGGCACCGGCGACGGCCCAGTCCGGGTCCTTCAGCCCGTTGCCGGTGACGGTGCACACGATCCGCTGCCCCGGGTCGACCTTGCCCTGCTCGGCGGCCTTCAGCAGACCGGCCACCGACGCGGCGGACGCTGGCTCCACGAAGACGCCCTCCTGGGAGGCCAACAGCCGGTAGGCGCGCAGGATCTCACGGTCGGTCACCTCGTCGATGGCACCGCCGGACTCGTCCCGCGCGGCGAGCGCGAAGTCCCACGAGGCGGGGTTGCCGATGCGGATGGCGGTGGCGATGGTCGACGGGTCCTTGACGACCTCGCCGCGCACGATCGGGGCGCTGCCGGAGGCCTGGAATCCCCACATGCGCGGCGTCCTGGTGCTGATCCCGTCGGCGGCGTACTCCTTGTACCCCTTCCAGTACGCGGTGATGTTGCCCGCGTTGCCGACCGGAAGGACGTGGATGTCGGGGGCGTCGCCGAGCATGTCCACGATCTCGAAGGCGGCCGTCTTCTGCCCCTCTATACGTACCGGGTTGACCGAATTGACCAGCGCCACGGGGTAGTTGTCGCTGAGCGCGCGGGCGAGCGTGAGGCAGTCGTCGAAGTTGCCGTCGACCTGGAGGATCTTCGCGCCGTGCACGAGGGCCTGGCCCATCTTGCCGAGCGCGATCTTGCCCTGCGGAACGAGGACGGCGGAGACCATCCCGGCCCGTACGCCGTACGCGGCGGCGGAGGCGGACGTGTTGCCCGTGGAGGCGCAGATGACGGCCTGCGCGCCCTCCTCCTTGGCCTTGCTGATGGCCATGGTCATGCCACGGTCCTTGAAGGACCCGGTCGGGTTCGCACCCTCCACCTTGAGGTGGACCTCGCAGCCCGTGCGCTCGGAGAGCACCTGCGCGGGCACGAGCGGCGTGCCGCCCTCGCGGAGCGTCACGACGGGCGTGCTGTCGGAGACGGGCAGCCGGTCCCGGTACTCCTCGATGATTCCGCGCCACTGGTGGGTCATTGCTGGTTACTCTCCTTCAACCCGCATGATGCTGGCGACACCCCGCACGGTGTCGAGCTTGCGCAGCGCCTCGACGGTACCGCCGAGGGCGGCGTCGGACGCACGGTGGGTGACGACGACGAGGGAGGCCTCGCCGTCCTTGCCGGACTGCCGCACGGTGTCGATGGAGACACCGTGCTCCGCGAACACGGTCGCGACCTGGGCGAGCACGCCCGGTTTGTCGGCCACGTCGAGGCTGATGTGGTACCGCGTGACGACGTCGCCCATCGGCGAGACGGGCAGCGCGGCGTACGCGGACTCGCCGGGTCCGGTCGCGCCGCCCAGCCGGTTGCGGCACACGGCGACGAGGTCGCCGAGTACGGCGGACGCGGTCGGCGAGCCGCCGGCGCCGGGCCCGTAGAACATGAGCTGCCCCGCCGCGTCGGACTCGACGAACACGGCGTTGTAGGCCCCGCGGACGTTCGCCAGCGGGTGGCTGAGCGGGATCATCGCGGGGTGCACGCGCGCGGTGACGGAGCCGCCGTCGGCGGCCCGCTCGCAGATGGCGAGGAGCTTGATGGTGCAGCCCATCTCCTTGGCGGAGGCGAAGTCGGCGGCGGTCACCTCGGTCATCCCCTCGCGGTAGACGTCGTCGAGGCGCACGCGCGTGTGGAAGGCGATCCCGGCGAGGATGGCGGCCTTGGCGGCGGCGTCGAAGCCCTCGACGTCGGCGGTCGGGTCGGCTTCCGCGTACCCGAGGGCGGTGGCCTCGTCGAGCGCCTCCTGGTACCCGGCGCCGGTGGTGTCCATGGCGTCGAGGATGAAGTTGGTCGTCCCGTTGACGATGCCGAGCACCCGGTTGACCTTGTCGCCGGCGAGGGACTCGCGCAGCGGCCGGATCAGCGGGATGGCACCGGCGACGGCGGCCTCGTAGTACAGGTCCTTGCCGTTCGCGTCCGCCGCGGCGTGCAGCGTCGCGCCGTCCTGCGCGAGCAGCGCCTTGTTGGCGGAGACGACGGAGGCGCCGTGCTCGAAGGCGGTGGTGATGAGGGTCCGGGCGGGCTCGATCCCGCCGATGACCTCGACGACGACGTCGATGTCCCCGCGCTTGACGAGGGCGGTGGCGTCGGTGGTGACGAGGGCGGGGTCGATGCCCTCCCGCACCCTGTCGGGCCGCCGCACCGCCACGCCCGCGAGCTCCACCGGGGCCCCGATCCGGGCGGCGAGGTCGTCGGCGTGCGTCGTCATGATGCGCGCCACCTCTGAGCCGACCACTCCACAGCCCAGCAGCGCCACCTTCAGCGGACGCGTACGCATCATCCGACCTCGTTTCCTCATACCGTCTACGGTTGGACCAGTCTCACGCACCGGACGGGATTTTCTGCCTTTCGTCCGGATCGTGAGACGTTTATTTCATTTTCGCAGGGGTGGACGGCGAAAGATCTTCCGCCCCGCCTGGTCCCCCGTCGCCCGGCCGCCCGGTCCCCCTGGTCGCCTGCGGGTTCTCACCCGACGTCGAGGCGCAGCAGATCCTCCTCGGTCTCCCGCCGGACGATGACCCGCGCCTCGCCGTCCCGGACGGCGACGACGGGCGGACGCAGCGCGTGGTTGTAGTTGCTGGCCATGGAACGGCAGTACGCCCCGGTCGCCGGGACGGCGATGAGGTCGCCGGGTGCCAGGTCGCCCGGCAGGAAGGCGTCCTTGACCACGATGTCACCGCTCTCGCAGTGCTTGCCGACGACCCGCACGAGCATGGACTCGGCGTCGGAGGTGCGGGAGACGAGGGCGACGCTGTACTCGGCGTCGTACAGCGCGGTGCGGATGTTGTCGGACATGCCGCCGTCGACGGAGACGTACGTACGCAGCCCGTCGAGCGGCTTGACGGTGCCGACCTCGTAGAGCGTGAAGGCGGTGGGCCCGACGATGGCGCGTCCGGGCTCGACGGAGATACGGGGCGTGCGCAGCTTCGCACCCTCGCACTCCCGCGTGACGATCTCGGTGAGCTTCTTGGCGATCTCGTGCGGCTCGCGGGGATCGTCATCGCTCGTGTACGCGATTCCGAGCCCGCCGCCGAGGTCGATCTCGGGCAGCTCGACGCCGTGCTCGTCACGGATGTCCTTGAGGAGCCCGACCACCCGGTGGGCGGCGACCTCGAACCCGGACATGTCGAAGATCTGCGACCCGATGTGCGAGTGGATGCCGATGACCTCGAGCCCGTCGAGCTGGAGCGCCCGCCGCACGGCTTCCGCCGCCTGCCCGCCGGCGAGCGGGATCCCGAACTTCTGGTCCTCGTGGGCGGTGGCGATGAACTCGTGCGTGTGGGCCTCGACCCCGACGGTGATACGGATCTGCACGCGCTGCCGCTTGCCGAGCGACTGGGCGATGTGGGCGACGCGCACGATCTCCTGGAAGGAGTCGAGCACGATCCGCCCGACGCCGGCGCGGACGGCCCGCTCGATCTCCTGGGGCGACTTGTTGTTGCCGTGGAAGGCGATGCGGTCGGCGGGCATCCCGGCGGAGAGCGCGGTGGCCAGCTCGCCCCCCGAGCACACGTCGAGGTTCAGCCCCTCCTCGTCCAGCCACCGCACGACCGCGCGCGACAGGAAGGCCTTGCCCGCGTAGAAGACGTCGGCGTCCGCGCCGAACGCGGTGCGCCAGGCCCGCGCCCGGGCCCGGAAGTCGGCCTCGTCGAGGACGTAGGCGGGGGTGCCGTACTCCTCGGCGAGCCGCGTGACGGTGATCCCGCCGACGGTGACGACTCCGTCCGCGTCCCGGTCGACGGTCTGCGCCCAGACCTTGGCGTCGAGGACGTTGAGGTCGGCGGGCGGGGCCGAGTAATGCCCTTCGGGGAGGACGTCGGCGTGACGGGGCCCGGCGGGGTGTGCGGAACGGCTCATGTCGTCTACTGCGCTCTCTCAGAGGTGGTCGGGTGCGTCGATACCGAGGAGGGACAGGCCACCGGCCAGCACCGCCCCGACGGCTTCGGCGAGCGCCAGCCGGGCACGGTGGGCGGCCGAGGGTTTCTCCCCGCCGCGGGGCAGCACGGTGGGCAGGAGGGGCAGCGCGGCATCGGCGACGGTGACGAGGTGCCGGGCGACCCGGTCGGGGGCGCGGTGTGCCGCGGCGGCGGCGAGGACACGGGGGTGGTCGGCGAGGGCGGCGAGGAGGTCCTGCGCCGTGCCGGTCAGCGGACCGGGCTCGGCGGCGAAGCGGAGATCGGCGGCGTTGCGGGTCAGGGCGCGGGTGCGGGCGTGGGCGTACCGCACGCGGAAGAGGGGGTTGCTCTCGCGCTGCACGAGGTGCTCGTCGCCGATCCGGGGCCGGTCGTGGGCGGCGGGGTGGAGCAGGGCCCAGCGGCCGGCGTCACGACCGAGGACGAGCGGGTCGGCGGGGGCCGGGACGGGCCGGACGTTGACCGGCAAGGCGGCGGGCGCCGGGCCGGCCGCGTCGACGCGTACGCCGAGGGTGGCGGTCCACTCGGGCTCGGGCGGGGCGACACAGCTGGTGCGGACGAGGGCGCCCTGGGAGCGCAGGACGCTCGCGGCTGCTTCGGCGACGACGACGGCACGGAGGTCGTGGGGGCAGTGCAGCTGCACGATGCGGCCGCTTCCTCCGCCGGGCCCGTCGGCGTACCCGTACCGGTCCCCGTACCGCAGGATCTCCTCGACGAGGCCGGTGGGCGCGGTGTCGTGGAGGCTGATGTTGAGGAACCCGGGGCCGGTCAGGACGACGTCGGTGATGCCGTCGACGTCGACGAGATACGGCCGCAGCACCTCGGCGACGCGGCGCGGCGGCTGCCCGGCCGGCCGGGCGAGTTGGAGGGCGATGTTGGTGGCGTAGTCCCCGCACCCGCCGGGTCCCGGCGGTGCGACCGCGGCCCGCGCCGGGACGGTCACGTCCAGCGCACCCGCGTCGACGGCGCGACGCACCGCGTGCAGCACGGTGCGGGAGAGCTCTACGGGGGTCACGGGTCAAGCGTATGGGAGGAGGGGGGTGGGTAGGCGAACAGGTTTGGAACTGGTCCCGCTATATGGACGGAGCGCCCCTTCGCCCGTGGGTGGGGGTGGGTGAAGGTGGGTGGAGTCACCCGGCCGACTCGGCCTGAGCCGGCGCTTCACTCTCCCCGGCCGCACCGAGCGCCGTCCGGAAGGAGGCCGCACTCCCGCAGGCCTTCCGCTCGACCAGCTGTCGTACGAGAGCGACGAGCTCGGCGGGTTCGAACGGCTTGGACAGAAAGGCGTCGGCCCCGGCAGCGAACCCGGCGTCGACCTCGTAGGGCGTACAAGCACTGACGATGGCGATCGGAAGCGCCCGCGTGAGCGGATCGGCACGCAGCTGGGCAACGGCCCGCACCCCGTCCAGCCGAGGCATGACCACGTCCAGCGTGACGACGTCGGGCCGGACCTGATGGACGACTTCAAGACACTCGGCACCATCGGCCGCGGTCACGACCTCGAAGCCCTCCAGCTCGAGATTGACCCTGATCAGCTGCCGGATGACCTTGTTGTCGTCGACAACAAGAACCCGGCCAGACGCCCTAGGCACAACTCGAGAGTAGGTCCGGACCGGCCACCGCGTCCGGGTTTTCCCCACTTCCACCCCGTGCGGGGGACAACGCCCCCGCGACTGACGCCCCGAGAGGCCCACGGGACACCCCACGACCCGCGAAAACCCGTTCATGACCACCCCGGGGGAGCTGGTAGTGTTCTACCCGTCGCCGCAAGCAACACCGACCGCGACCGACACGCCCCCGTAGCTCAGGGGATAGAGCAACGGCCTCCGGAGCCGTGTGCGCAGGTTCGAATCCTGCCGGGGGCACCCTGTATGAGGTGCCCAAAGACCCCGTCACCAGCGGAAACGCTGAGGCCGGGGTCTTCGCGTATGTGCAGGCGTGTGCCGCCCTGAGCGGGCGTATGTCGGGGTCTGTGGACGAGGCGTGGACGGGATCTTGAAGCATCGCCGCTGGTGAGCACCGAATTCCCAACCTGGACGCTACGCAGGCCAACACCCAACCACCTGCCATGACTCGCCTCGCCTGGCGACCCGGCGCCAGACGAGGCGATCGATACTGAAGCAACGGGCATCCTGGCAACTAGCCCGCCTCTGAAGCACCGCCAGCCGCTGCATGCAAAGGCGCGAACGTCGCTAGTGGTGGTCGGCGTGGCCGGGAACCGGAGGCTGGTCCACCTGGACGCGGTCGCTCCTCGGAGTGGGACGGGGAGGGCCGGCCCGTCGAGACCGTTGGCTGCCGGTCCCCGGGCCGGGCGGGAGAATCAGCGCAGTCCGGCGAAGAGGTCGTTCTCGGGCACGATCGCGCCGGTGGCGTCCTTGACACGCAGGAAGGTCTCCATGCCCATCAGCTCGCCGAATCGCTCCTTGCCCATCTTGAGGAAGAAGATGTTCTCGCCCTGGCTGGCGTGCGCGGCCAGCGCATCGAACTTCTGACCGCTGAACGCGGTGGTGTCCACCCACGTAGTGATCTCGTCGTCGGGGAGGCCGATCTCCGCCAGCGCGGCGGCCTCGGCAGGGTCCGGCTCCGGCATCTCCTCCTGGAATTCACTCATGGTCTCCCCGAACCGCTGCATCGTCGAGCGGGGCATCGTCGTCCAGTACACCTTCGGCACCGGCTCAGTCATCTCCAGCGCCGCCATCGTGATGCGGTGGGCCTGGATGTGGTCGGGGTGGCCGTAGAAGCCGTTCTCGTCGTAGGTGACGACCACGTCGGGCCGATAGTGCCGTATGAGTTCCGCGAGACGGGCCGCGCCTTCCTCCACGGGGGTCTGCCAGAACGATCCGGGGGCGTCGTTGCTGGGCCAGCCCACCATCCCGGAGTCGGCGTAGTCCAGCATCTCCAGATCGCTGACCTTCAGGACCTCACAGCTCGCCTCGAGTTCCTTACGGCGCATGGCGGCGACGGCGACCGGATCGTGGCCGGGATCGCCCGGCTTCACGCCTCCCGGTCCGTCACCGCAACCGCCGTCGGTACACGTCACGAGAACGGTGCGGATGCCTTCCGCCGCGTACCGCGCGAGAACTCCTCCGGTTCCGGTGGCTTCGTCGTCGGGGTGGGCGTGTACTGCCATGAGCGTCAGGGGCCGGTCAGTCATGAAACAGTCCTTCTGTAGGAATACGTCCTGGTCCTTACGCGGCGGGATGCGGTGGGCCCGTCGCGTCCTCGGGCCCGGATCCTGGTGGGCGGACGCGCTCGCGGGCCGGTGTTCGCCATCCGTGTGGCGCCGGTCCTTCGGTCGGTGCAACCGTGCCGGGCGAATCGGTTGTTCCCACTGCGCGCCTCGGTCTTCCGGGCGTCGGGGCCGCGAGTCCGACGATCACTGCCCTCGTCGCAGCGCTGGGCGAGGCCGCGCGGCGGGACCGCGGCAGACATCGCTGGGACTGGCCGCCGAGCGGCCTGAGGAACCGATGCTCATAGCGCTTGGCACAGGGGGTCTCACGAGCCGGTTCGAACGCTTCCTGGCACTCCGGGCGCAGAACGACGAAGCCCGTGGTCAGCTCTACGAGCTGACCACGGGCGGATCTCAACGCCGAGCGTGGGCAGGTTCCTTGCGGGGGGGGGGGGGGGGGGCCCCGCCCCCCCCCCCCCCCCCCCCCGCCGGGGGCCGCGCGGGGGGGGGGGGGGGGGGGGGGCGGGGGGCGCCCCCCCCCCCCCGGGGGGCGCAAACCCC
>NZ_JBIRHU010000037.1:0-43437 GCF_044328675.1 Streptomyces sp. NPDC017890 | reverse complement strand
AACAAGGACCTCGACAATCCTCATTCTTGCTGGTCAGAGGCACTTTCTGCTTTCCTGACCGCCTGCCGGACAGCCCGCTTCATGAAAGCGCGAGGCTAGCCGGACACGGGTGTCAGCTGCTCATCCGCCCACTCGGCGAAGGTGGTGACCGGGATGCCCAACTCCTCGGCAAACACGGGCCGGGCGGGCTGGAGAACCACGTTGTTCCACTCGTGTCCGGCTCCCCACGTCGGCATGCCCGCGTCGAGGGCCTCTTCCAGGTTCATGGAGGGCGCGGTCACAGGCACGCCCCAGGCGGCGGACAAGGTCTGCGCGATCTGCTCCATCGTGCGCAGGTCACCGGCCAGTTCCAGTTCCACCTGGTGGAACCGGTCAGGGTCTCGAAGAGCGTGCGCCGCAGCTGTGCCGATGTCCCGCACGGCCACCAGGGCCAGTTCGGTCTCCGGCTTCAGTACCGTCAGCAGTCCGCCGCGCGGCCCCTTGGGCGCCAGCAGGGGCAGGTTCTCCATGAAGAAGGCGGGCTTGATCACCGTCCAGCGGGCAAAGCCCGCACCCCGCACCGCCTCCATGATCGCCTGCTTGGTGTGGAAATAGTCCGCCATCGCCGCCCAGCGGCCCTCGGCCCAGCCGGCGACCCGGGTGTGCTCACCGACTCCACTGGTCGAGGACTGCACGAACTGCCGTACCCCCTCAGCTTTCGCCGCGTCCACCAGGTTGGTGGCTTGGGCGAGCTCGCCCGCGAAGTCCACGCTGGTCCCGGTCATGGGCGGCACCTGCACCGAGAACACCGCGCGGACTCCCTCGACCGCTGGGCCGAGGGAGGCTCGGTCGGAGAGATCCGCCCGCACCAGCTCGGCGCCCAGCGCCTCGATCGCTTGGGCGGACTTCGACCGCGGATCGCGTACGAGTGCACGTACGGGCACCTCGGCGGCCAGGAGTGCGCGGGCCGTGGCCCCGCCTTGCTGGCCGGTAGCTCCGGCGACCAGGACGGTATCGCTGTTGATGGGCATGGTTGCTGCTCCTCACGGACCGGAGAAGGAAAACGGCGGGGCCCGCCGCTTTGCCTGCCGCTAAGATATGGCGGGGCCCGCCGTTTAGCAATGAGGAGATCATGACCGGTCAGCGCCAGGACGCCCGACGCAACTACCAGCGCATCCTCGCCGTCGCCGAAGCCGAGGTCGCCGCGCACGGCGCCGAGGCATCCCAGGAGCAGATCGCCCGCACCGCAGGCGTCGGTTCGGCGACCGTGCGCCGTCACTTCCCCACTCGCCGTGCCCTGCTCGAAGCCGTCTTTCAGGAGCGCATCGAGGGCCTGTGCGAGCGCGCCCACCGGCTGAGTGCGACCGAGGACGGCCGCACTGCCCTTCTGGAGTGGCTCCACGCCCTTGTCCTCTACGCCGTCTCAGCCCGCGGATTCGCCAACACCCTCAGCTACGAGCCTCCCGCCGAGGAATCCTCCCCGCACTCCTGTGGCAACAGAATCGCAGCGGCCGGAACTCCCCTGCTGCAGCGGGCCATTCGCGACAAGGGGGTTGCACCGCACGTCACCTTTCACGACCTGCTCACCCTCGCCGTAGGCATCGCCCTGGCCACCGAGCACCACAAGGACCCCGAGACCCAGGCCGACCGCCTCTTCCGCCTCGCTGTGGAAGGGCTCAGCCCCGGGCGCGGCATGGCTGGGGTATCCGGGAACTCAGGATCTTCGGTACTGATGACAGAAAGTCTGCCGAACGGGCGGTTGTGACCAGCGGGATGCCTGATCGGTGACAGCCAACGTGCCTCGACCGGTCCTCTCCGCCAGCTCGTCCGGCGTCGCCGGTGACAACTCCTGAGCTTCGGCTCAGTGCGACTGATTCCCCATGATTCGTACGCCGTCAAGGTCAGCAATGTCACTGCCTGGCCGTAGCCTGCGGGCGTGAGCACAACGCTGACTCAGTCCTACGCCTATGTGGACGCGTCCGCGGTGCGGGATCCGCCTGCGGCCGCAGCCTCGCCCTGGAAACCTCAGGCGGTGCCACACTCGGTGGTGAGCAGGCCAACCCCCGCTTCTTCAACGGGTTCCTGACCGCCCCGGCCGCCGCAGCCACGGCATTACTCGCGGTCGCGAACGTCGCGGCCACCCGCTACTACCGGCCCAGCTCCGCCGCCTCGCTCGACCCGGTGGTCACCGCCAACGGCGACCGCCTACGGATGGAGTCCTTCTCCGGCTGCTGCGGCGTCTACGCGCGTCTGGACGTCCTCGCACCCGGCCCCGACGGCGGCGACGTCGGCCACGGCACCACGAACGTCGACATCAACGTCCCGCTGCGTCAGGCTCTCGCCAAACTCGGCGGCCTCGACCCGCTCCACCTGCGAGTGGGCCCCGAGCCGCCGAAAGGGTGTGGTGGCCGGACGCCGCCGTCGCGCTGACTGCACTCGCCCTCACGCCGGAGGAACACGCCTCGGTGTCCCGCCAACGCGTCCTGCTCGCCGAACCCCTGATCGCGTCCCTGCTCCGGGACTCCACGCATCCCCTCACCTTCCTGCGGGCCCTCGCCCTCACCCCGGCAGAGAACGCGCCCCGGCTCCGCGACCACGTCGCGATGCTCGACCTGTCGTCCCTGGTCGCCGCCTACGGTCAGGAGGTCCTCGCCGGTCTCGACGAGGCGGGGTTGCTGGAGGCCGATGTCCTCACCGAGATCTGCGAACGCGTCCTACTCCGCCCGGAGAAGAAACTGGTGCGCGCCCAGCTCGCCTGGCTCGACCGGGTGGCCAAGCGGGACGCCACCCGCGCAAGCAGGATCCTGACCGACGCGGCGCTCACCTTCCAGCACTCCGACGTAGGCCTCCAGGAACGCGCTCTCAACCTGGTCGCCCGCCACCTGCCGGCGGTGGTGGACGAGCAGGTGCTCTCCGACCTTCGCGAGGCCGCCGCATCCCTCAACCCGGGTCTCACCGCGCGCGCCGCCGGACTGCTCGGCCCGGCGGGGCAGGACGCCATCGGACCGTCTGCCGGACCGTCCGACGAGTCGCTGCCCGACGTCCTGCCGGAGGTGCCCGAGCCGGTACCGGTCCACCCCATCGACACGGCCGCCGAGGTCGCCCCCGAGGTCGCGGTGCTGCTCGCCGACCGCGAGAACGTGGTGGCCTTCGAGCGTGCTCTGGACGGCCTCGTCCGCCACGCACGCCTCGACCGCAGCACCCTGTCCAAAGCGCTCGAACCAGTCATGCGCCGGAAACCGGACCTGCCGGGCAACGGGTGGAGCTGGTCGCCACTCGACGCGCAGCTCGACGTGTACGACGTCGCGGCCGCGGTGCGCGGCGACGAGCCGAGGGCATGGCACATCCACCTCCGCCACGAGGACCCGGACTCCCGTACCTACTGGGCAGTGAGAACCATCCCACCGAGCGAGATGCTCAAGGCCCGGCTCACCGAGGCCATCGAACTGATCGCGTCCGGCGTGCAGCCCTACCTGCTGGCCCTGCCGACCCACGCCAACGGGGCGGTGGACGCTGCCACCCTGGTGGAGCGGATCGCCGAGTTCGAAAGCCTGGGCATCACCCCCGCACCCATCGACCTGGCCCAAGCCCTGTTGCGGGTCACACCCACCGACGACGAGCGGGTGCGGAACGCGGCGGGCGCGCTCCGCTCGGACGGGGGCCGTCAGCTGGCACGGTGGCTGGACCAGGGCGGCGCACCCCACCGGGACACGACGCCCGAGAAGTGGCCGGCCGACAACCCGACCGGCGCAGAGCCGGGACGGTGGGCTCCCGCGGATCCCTGCACCGACCACGACCTGCCTCTCCCGCCGGTCGCCGCGGCCCTCCTCGGTCCCTCCAGCCCGTTCACCTCCTGGGCGGGCGCGTTCTGGCTCGCGCAGCTTCCGCACCACCGCGACGAGATGGCCGCACGCCTCGCGACCACAAGTCACCAGGTGCTCACGCCATACTCGCTCCCGAATCCCCACCTGCTCCCGCGACTGATGGAAATGCACGGCACCGCGGGCTACGCGACGCACTGGCAGATCGCGCGGCGGCTCGACGGGGACCCGAAGGAGGCGGACGCGGTGGTGGACGCCCTGCTGGTCCTCGCCGCGCAGGGGCAGCTGGACGCCCGGCTGTTCGCAGGA
Organism: Streptomyces sp. NPDC017890; assembly: GCF_044328675.1. NCBI lineage: Bacteria > Bacillati > Actinomycetota > Actinomycetes > Kitasatosporales > Streptomycetaceae > Streptomyces > Streptomyces sp. NPDC017890. Next base: position 39,328 of record NZ_JBIRHU010000037.1, on the reverse strand, counting down.
CAGTTGCAGGCGCTGCTGCGCACTCCCACCCGGGCCACCGCCGTACTGCGCGCGGCGGCCGAGACCGGCGCCTGGGCGACCGTCTGGTCGATACTCGAAGCCGCCCTGCCCGCCCTGCTGCGCGACAAGGCGGTCAACGGAGCGGGAGCGATCCTGGCACTGGCCGTCGAGTGCGCCGCCCGCTCCCGAGCCAAGGGCTCCATCCCCGAAGTCGACGAGATGGCCGCGCGCAAAGGCTCGAGCCAGACCATGAAGAACGCCAGACTCCTGCGCGACGTGCTGCGGCGCTGAGACGGCGACGCGACGCCACTGCTGAGTCGGCCCTGTTCCCCTTCTCCTCGCCCCGGGACGCGGCCACCATCGCGGCGTTCCTGCGACCCGGGTGTGCCGACCGGAGCCGCTGGTGTGGCTGGAGGGCTACCGGGCGCTGCTGCGCTGGCGGAAGGAGAACGGCATCACCGGCGTCTACGCCGTCCCGTATGACGTCGAGGTCGCGGTCGGGGCGACCAGGTGTTTCCGCTCAGACGATGGATCCACCAGCAGAGGAAGGCGCTGCGTGCCGGGGAGCTGGGGGAGCGGCGTAAACGAGGGCCTGGTGTCCATCGGGCAGCCGCGGTCGATGAGGACTGGAACCGCCCTGGGCCCTGGACCGGCAGCGGCACTACCGCGTTCTCGCCGACCTGGTCGGGTTCGATGGCGTCCTGCCGCCATCGAACCCGAGGTGCTGTTCAAGCCTTCCAGCGCGGCCTGGCAGCCCTGGCACAGTGGATCGAACGAGAGGGCCAGCGGCCCGTCCCGCGGGAAGCGGTCGAAGTTCTGCCCGACGGGACCGAGACGAGGCTCGGCGTATGGGTATCGAACACCCGCATAAGGCGGGACAAGTTCACCGGCGAGCAGGTGCAAGCGCTGGTGGACAGCAGGATCAGAGGGCCCGGACTTTGTCGGCCTGGGGACCTCGCTGCCCCTGGGTGATCTCGAACTCGACCCGCTGGTTCTCCTCCAGGTTCCGGAAACCGGATCCCTGGATCGCGCTGAAGTGCACGAAGACGTCCGCGCCGCCCTCATCGGGGGAGATGAAGCCGAATCCCTTCTCCCCGTTGAACCACTTCACAGTGCCCAGAGCCATGCCTGCCCCTTGTTCCGTAGAGCCGGGAACGTAGTCCGTGCCCGGCTGCAGTCATATCCTCCCCACCGGACAGTGGGTAAAACGAGTGAGGTCACTAATATCGCCCATTATGCGGGTGAAGTGCGATCAACGGTGCAGCAAAGCGCCCAGCAGTCGCGTCACGCCAAGGTTCCCCAGAGGCAGTTACGCCACGCACCCCATCGGAGAACAGCCCCCGGGGACGGCCCTCCGCCGTTTCCCGGCCATGCCACGCTCACCGAAGTCGGAGCCGAACAAGCGGCCATCGGACTGGGTCCGACGGCGCCGACAAAGCCCGGACGCGCTGCGCATCCCGGCGCCCGGCCCCAAAAAAGCGGGCGGCTCGTCCCAGCACCGCTGCGTACCAAACGATCACCGGCACCGCACGCAGTACAGACGTCACGGCCTGACAACCTCGGCCCGCTACCTGGCGAACCTGCAGTTCAATCCCCCAGCTCAGGACCATCGCGCACACTCGTCACGGCTACCGCCACACCAGCACCGCCTGACCACAGCCGCAGGCGTGTGTCGCGGGGGCTGTGGTCAGCTCGCCCGGGCGGTCCAACTCGGCGGCCGGCGCTCCCAGCAGTTGGTGCATGTTCTTCCTCGTCCGTTCGCCGGCATGGTCGAATTTGCGGCATGCACCGTCAGGTCAGTCCGCTCGGGCCGCTCGGCGGGTGGACCGGCGGCGGAGCCACAGAGGGAGGGCGTACCACGACAGGGCGAACCAGACCATCACGCCGCCGACGAGCAGCTTTGCCATGAAGCCTGGCACAACGACGTGAAGGATGAGGAGGAGAGTGCAACCGATGGTCACGGCCATCAGGAGCATGCCGCACATCATCAGACGGTGTGCCACCTCCACCATCTCGTCCTTCATCCGCTGCCCCGACAGGAAGCGGTGGATGGAGACCGGGGCGATCAGGCAGGCGGTGGCTGTGGCACCCGAGACCACGGTGATGACGTAGGCGGCGTGCTCGAACGTTCCCAGGTCGTGGAAGAGAGGCGTGAAGGCAACACTGAGCAGGAAGCCGAAGAGGATCTGCACCCCCGTCTGCGCGACGCGCGTCTCCTGCATGATCTCGTTCCAGCGGCGGTTGACGCGCTCACGTGGTGTCTCCGGCGCCTCATCCGGGGGCTCGGGGCCGTCTCCTCCGCACGCGCCGCAGCCGCTGGGTTTGGCCTCCGACCACGTGATCGGCTCCGTCGTCATGTTCGTCCCTTCTCTCCCGTCGCGGAACGTTCATGTGCCCGTTGCAGCCGTTCACATGCCGAAGGCACCTGGCGACGGGCCTGCGTAGGGACTCGTTCATGTGCGACGGCGATCAGAGCTTTGGGTCACGTCCGGTACGGGACGTTGCCGAGTGGCCGTTGGCCGAGTGATCTCGGGTGCCCGCTCGGAGTGCCCGGGGCGTTGCCACTCGGTCCTGGCCCTCGACGAATTCGGCAGAACCGACAGAGAGAGGTTCCCGGATGAGCTTCATGGAAGGGTCGAGGAAGTCAGGCAGCTCGACGAGCGCCGCAATCATTGGACCACCAGGATCGGCAGCGTGGAGCGGGAATTCGACACCGAGATGGTCGACCACACGGTGTCGTCGCGGGTGGGGCCAGAGCGCCGTCCACAATGAGCACGGTGTCCTTGGTGAACCTTGTGCGGGGCTGGAACGCGAGCATCGGCCCGAGATGGCCGATGATGCGATCCGCCGCCGACTTGGACACCCCCAAAAAGCGGGGCGAGCTTCCCGACTGTCGCGGCCTCAGTCCGGTAAACGGACCTATTCAGGACGGCCCTGACGCCGTGATCACACCAGCCACTGCGTGATCAATCCACTGCTTCGGTCTCACCCTGCTCCTGATGTGTGGCACATTTCGCGCGGATTCCGGTTCTGCCCGGCTACGTCGACCCGGCGCGTGCGGAGCTCCTGCGGGCCGCGACGATGGCTGCGGGCGCAGCCACGAAGGCGAGGGCGCCGGACAGGGCGGCGAGGATCGGGTAGCTGGTCGCGGCGGCGACGATGCCGGAGGCCAGGCCGCCGACGGCGCCTGCGACGGCGATGGCGACGTCGACCAGTCCCTGGATCTTGGCGCGGGTGGCCAGGGGGGTGCTGTTGGTGACGATTGCGGTGCCGGTGACCAGGCCGAAGCTCCAGCCGACGCCGAGCAGGATGAGGGCGAGGGTGATCAGGGTGAAGGAGTGGCCGGGTGCGAGGGCGGCGACCACGCCCGCGGTGAGCAGCGTGCCTGCTGTCACCACGCTCATTGCTGTGGCGCCGAATCGGTCGACGAGGCGGCCGGCCAACGGTGACGGCAGGTACATGGAGCCCGTGTGCAGGGCGATGACCAGGCCGGACGCCGTGGTGCCGAAGCCGTGGGCGTGCATGTGGATGGGGGTCATGGTCATCACGGCGACCATGACGAGCTGGCTGAGGACGAGGACCATGACGCCGACGAGCAGGCCGGGGCCGGGGCGGGAGGGGGAACCCGCGGGTGCGTCCTCGCCCGTGGCCGCGGGCAGGGTCCGGGCGAGCACCAGTGGGTCTGGGCGCAGCCATAGGAGGAGGGTGAGTGCGGCCAGAGTGAACGCGACCGTGGAGAGGAGGAACAGGCCGGTCAGTTCGGGCAGGTGGAGCGCGGTCGCGAGGTGCCCGGCGGGGTTGGTGAGCAGAGGTCCGGCAATGCCGCCGGCGGTGGTGGCGACGATGACGGTGGAGGTGGCGCGGGCGCGCTGATGGGGTGCGGCGAGATCGGCTCCCGCGTACCGGGCCTGGAGGTTGGACGTGGTGCCGGCGCCGTAGAGGAACAGGGAGACGAACAGCAGCGCGGGGCTGCCGAGCGTGGCCGCGACGACGACGCCGGCACCGCCGAGCGCGCCGGTGAGGTATCCGGCGGCCAGTCCGGGACGGCGGCCGAGGCGTTGGGAGACGCGTCCGATGACGACGGCGGCGCCGGCGGAGCCCGCGGTGAGCAGGGCGATGGGAAGCCCGGACAGGGAGGTGTCGTGCAGCATCCGTCCGGCCAGGAGCCCGGCGACGGTGACACCGGCGGCGAGGCCGACACCGCTGAGGACCTGGGAAACGAGCAGCACGGTCAGGGTGCGCTTCTGCACCGCGGACAGGGAGGGGGCGAGCGCGGCGGTGGGCGGGGTGCGTGTGGAGGCGAGGGACGGGTGGCCCATGTGATCCGTACTTTCGGGGGAGGCCGGGGTGGCGGGTGACCGGGTGGGGCGGTCCGGTGGTCGTCAGGCGGCGTTCAGGTAGGTGCGGGATGGAAGAGCGCGGGCGAACCGGTCGGTGGTGTGGGCCAGTTGCCCGCTCGTCGTCGTCGTGGTGGAGGACCATCGCGCCGTCAGGGGATCAGGGGACCCGAGGTGACGGGAGTCTGCGTTGGCGGGCGGAGGATCGTCCGTGCCGTCAGAGCCGGCTGTCGGGCATACCGTAGGCGTCGGCGATCAACTCGGTGGAACGCAGCCGGGCCTGGACGGAGTGGCCGACGCTGCCGATCATGAGCTCGTCCGCGCCGGAGTCCCGCTGGACCTGGTTCAGGTGGGCGGTGACCTGCTCGGGGGTGCCGTGCGGGACGTGGCTCAGCCAGCTCTCGACGGCCTGGCGTTCCTGGGCGTCGTAGGTGTAGGCGTCCACTTCCTGGGGGGACGGCATCAGGTAGGATTTGCGCTGGAACATGCGGAGCATGGCGTGCGCGAGGGTGCCGGCTTGGCGGCGGGCCTCACGCTCGTCGTCGGATGCCGCGACGGTGAAGCTGACCAGCGCGTACGGCTCGGCCAAGGCCTCGGACGGAGTGAACCGCTCGCGGTACAGACGCAGGGCGGCCACGGCATCGCGCGGGTTGAAGTGCGCGGCGAAGGCGAACGGCAGGCCGAGCCGGGCGGCGAGCTGCGCGGAGTAGCCGGACGAGCCGAGCAGCCACACCGGCAGGCGGCCGGTGGGTGGGGTGAGGCCGTTGTGCCGGTCCTGAGCGGGCCCGGGCACGGCGTACACGCGGTCGGCGTAGGGGTGCTCGGCAGGGAAGTCGTCGCCGAGGAAGTGCAGCAGCTCGGCCACCTGCTGGGGAAAGTCCTCGGCGCCGCTCGCGCCGCGGCGCAGGGCGGCGGCCGTGGCCTGGTCCGTGCCCGGGGCGCGGCCCAGGCCCAGGTCGATGCGACCGGGCGCGAGGGCGTCCAGCATGCCGAACTGTTCGGCTACGACCAGCGGCGGATGGTTGGGCAGCATGATCCCGCCCGCGCCGAGCCGCAGCCTGCTGGTCTCCGCGGTGAGCCGGGACAGCAGGACGGGCGGGCTGGAGGTGGAGACGCCGGGCATGGCGTGGTGCTCGTTCATCCAGTAGCGGGTGAAGCCGCGCCGGTCGGCGAGCCGGGCGAGTTCGATGCTGCCGGCCAGCGCCTGCGCGGCGGTCTGGCCGGTGCCGGTCATGGCGGAGTCCAGTACGGACAGAGGGGCGGGGGCGGAGCCGTGGCGGGTACCGCGGATCGGGTCGGTCATGGTCGTGCGGTCCTTCGGTGGTGCCGGCGGTGCGTGAGGTGCGGGAGGTGCGGGAGGGGCCGGGCGCCGGCCGACAGCTGCGGCGGGCCTGTGTCGGCCGGCGCCCGGCCGTGTCCGGTCAGTGTGTCCGGCGCGCGTGGGGTCAGCCGCGGACGCCGAAGTCGACGCGCTCGGTGAGACCGGCGGCGGCGAAGGCGGCGACGAGTTCGTCGCGGCCCTCGGTGAAGTGGGCCCAGCTGTCGTAGTGGACGGGGACCACGCGGCCGGCGTCGAGGATCTTCGCGGCCTGGGCGGCCTGGGCGCTGTCCAGGACGATCACCTCGTTGTCGAAGACTTCGGTGAAGCGGGGCGCTCCGGCGAAGAGGAGGGCCGTGTCCACCGGGGCGAAGCGCCCGGCGACGTCCCTGACCGCGTCGAGCGAGGCGTTGTCGCCGCTGACGTAGACCGTGGGCAGGCCCTCGCCGGTCAGGACGAACCCGACGACCTGACCGGTGATCGGCTCGACCTCCTCGCGCGGGCCGGGGCCGTGGATGGCGGGCACGCCGGTCACGGTGACCGTCCCTGGCCCGCCGTCCCGGCGCTCGAGCTCGACCGACTGCCAGTCGGCGAGGCCGGTGGCCGCCTCCCCGAGACGCTCCCCACCGCCGGGGGTGGTGAGCGTCAGCGGGACGTCGGCGAGCAGGGCCCGGCCGGAGGTGTCGAGGTTGTCGGCGTGCTCGTCGTGGGAAAGCAGGACCACGTCGACGCGGCCGAGATCGTCCGGGCTGCCGTCAGCCGCCGCCGTCTTGGTCAGCACGGCGGCCGGTGCCTGGTGGTCGCCGGGGCCGTCGAAGGTCGGGTCGGTGAGAAAGCGCAGGCCGCCGTACTCGAAGAGGGCAGTCGGTCCGCCGAAGACACGGACGGGGAACGGGTCGGGCTGCGGGGTCGGGGAAGACACGAAGAGAGTTCCTCACGGATAGATAGCGTGGTAACCGTGAGTCGACCGTACTTGTGTCTCACGGATGAATGCAACCCGTACCATGAGGAGTATGGAAGAGTTCGTGACGGAACAGGCCGCCCCGCCGTCGGCACCGGGCGAGGATGAGCACCCCGCCTTGGCCCTGGCCAACAGCGCCGTCGCACTGCCCGGCGGGCACACAGCCGACCTCCTGGGCACCCCGGCCCAGGCCGAGCGGTGGCTGGCGCGGCGCGGCCTCGCCCCGGCCGACGCCGGCTTGGCGGAGGTGTGCGCGACACAGCTGCGCTCGTTGCGCGAACAGGTGAGGTCGCTACTGGCCTCCCGCGTCGCCGGGCAGCCTGCCCTGCCCGCCGCCGTCACGGCGATCAACGACGCGATGACCCGCGTCCCCACCGCATCCCTTCTGCTGTGGGACGAGAGGACCGGTCCCTACCGCGCCGCACCCCACCCCACCACCGCGATCGTCGAGCACGCCCTGGCTGCCATCGCCGCCGACGCCGCCGACCTGCTCACTGCCGCCGACGCCACCCGTCTGACCGCCTGTGCCTCCCCGCCCTGCAACCGCTTCCTGCTCAAGCACGGCCGCCGCCAGTGGTGCTCCACCCGCTGCGGCGACCGCGCCCGCGCCGCCCGCGCCTACGCTCGCCGCACCGGGACGGACTGACGACGCCACATCGAAGCGCTCGGAGCATGCCGCGGTGCTTCTTGAAGCTGTCGCCCCAGAGCGGGCGCCGGGTGGGTGGGATTGCGCTGCGGGTCCGGTTCTGCTGGGGCGGGGGCGAGGCGAATGCGTCGACGGGTGCCCCGGTGGAGCGGCAGGAACGGGAGTCGGCACACTCGTGGAGGGCGAGGCACCGGTCGGTGGCCGAGGCCAGTGAGCGGGTGGAGCCCAGTGCCCTTTGCAGTGCTGCCTGTCCCCTGCGCGTGCGGGGATGGTCTCTCAAGGCGAACGTCTGCTGCTCACGACCGCCCGGGAGCGTTACCCGGACCTGGAGCGGCACCTGCTGGAGGCTCACCCCTGGGACGACCCTGAGCTGATCGCGACGCCGATCATGGGGTGTCCCGCTGCCTGGAGCGGGTCTCGGGGCAACGTGCGCCCCGAGGGATCTCAGGCGCCGGCGCGCTCGAGGAGGTCGCGTGGCGGGTACGCCTCGGTGCCGGCCGAGTTGTGCCGGCACCGAGGCCAGCCGCTTGTGCAGGCGAACGGAGGCCGCATCGATGGACACGTCCAGCGCCCGGCCGGCGGAGTGGGGGCCTGCTCGACCTCCCCGGCGGTCAGGTAGGCGTCGGCCAGGCAGGGCAGGTGTTCACGTCCCCGCGCTTCTCGTACGCGTGATCACGTCCGGGCCGTCGTTCGAGGCCGCCTCGGAGGAAAAGCTCAGCGTATTGACGCTGGTTCGGGGCAGGGTGTGGCGTTCCCTCCCGGAAAGATTTGATCGCCTGAGGCAGAGGTTCAATCCGCGAACGCGGCCACGTACGACGCCACGCACGGCTCCGGGGTGGCCAGTGAGGTGACGACATGGCCGTCGACGGTCACCGGCGGATCGAGTGGCATCTGGAGCAGCCGCTGGGAGCGGGACCCGTCGAGCTGCTCGGCCGGCATCAGCGTCCAGCCCTCGGTATCCCGGCCCACCTCGAACAGTACGTTGAGCATGTCCCCGGCAGGCGGCCGCAGCGGGGCCACGGGCAGGGCGGCGAGGATCGCGTCGTACAACGGCGGGTCACTGTCGCGGGCAGGGAGCCGCAGACCGTACGGATCGAGGTCGTGCAGGCTGACCGCGGGCTTGCAGGCAGCGGGGTGTTCGCGCGACAGCACTGCGTGCAGCGGCTCCGACCAGGCACGCACCACCGTCACCGCCGCGGAGGTGACCGCGCCCCGCACCAGCGCCAGGTCCAGCTCGCCGTCGCGGACGGCGTCGAGTCGCGCGGCCACCGGCAGGTCGACCAGTTTCGGCTCGGCCGGGCGTTCGCCGGCGCTCAGGCGGCCCACCGCACGGTCGAGCCGTCGTGTGACGCAGGACGCCACCCCGATCCGCAGGACGGCCGCCGGTTCTCCGGCAACCACCCGCACCCGGGCGGCCGCACCGAGTGTCTTACGGGCCGCACCGAGCACCCGTTCGCCGGCCGGGGTGAGCCGTACCCGGCGGGAGGTGCGGTCGAGCAGGCGCACGCCGAGTTCGCGTTCGAGCCTGGCGATCTGCTGGCTCACCGCCGGCTGCACTATGCCCAGCCGCTGCGCCGCGCGCCCGAAGTGCAGTTCCTCGGCGACGGCCACGAAGTACTGCAGCGCTCTCAGTTCCATCTGCCTGATCTATCACACGATGTGATCGCTGCCCAGCGTCTTTGGTCATTGTTCGCGCAGGTCACTCCGGCTGTGATGGGTACGAGCCCGCCAGAGCGGTCCAATCCGCTGGACGCCGCGACGCGGGGAAACGCGAACGGAGAACAGAGTGAGCACAACAACCCTCGGCGTCATCGGCACCGGCATGGTCGGCCTCGGGGCCGCCCGCCGCGCCGTCGACGCCGGCCTGAACGTCGTCCTGAGCAACTCACGGGGCCCCGAGACGCTGGCCGGTCTTGTTGCGGAGCTCGGCGAGCGGGCCCGCGCTGCCACCGCGGCCGAAGCAGCAAACGCCGGTGATCTGGTCATCGCATCCGTGCCGCTGGCCGCCTACGAGCAGCTGCCCCGGGCGGAGCTTGCCGGCAAGACCGTGATCGACCCGATGAACTACGCGCCACATTCCGACTTCGAAGTGCCGGAACTCGACAGCAGCGAGCTGACCTCCAGTGAACTGGTGCAGCGCCACCTCGCAGGTGCCCGGGTGGTGAAGGCATTGCACAACATCGGCCCCAAGCAGTTGCTGGAGCTGTTCCGCCCGGCCGGCGCCCTCGACCGCACCGCGCTGCCCCTTTCCGGCGACGACCCGGACGCCAAGAAGGAGGTGGCCGACCTGCTGGACGTACTCGGCTTCGATGCGGTGGACCTCGGCACACTGGCCGACAGCTGGCGCAGCGAACCCAACACCCCGTTGTACGCGCTGCCGTACGTGGGACAGCCGCCGTCCGGCCTCACCGCCAAGGAGTTCGTGGCCTGGGTCCAGCAGGCGCCCGGTGTGCCCGCACCCGTCGCCCGGATCAAGGAGCTCTCCGTCACATTGCGAGGGCCGGCGGGTTTCCGGATGTAGAGCAGGTGATCCGTCCTGACGGTACTGCCGAGCGTCAGCTCCCATCACCGCTGTCATGCACGCGATCACCGCTGTCATGCACGCGCTGCGGCATGAGGATTGCCTCGTCGACCATGGGGTGTCCGCCGCCGACTGGGTGATCCGCCGGATTTCGGACGATGGTGGAGAGGCGTCGCGGCGTCACCTCGCCCCGGTCGCGGCATGCGGCCACTGCGGGGGCGTACGCGGAATCAGGGGAACTGGCATGGACGACAACACGGACGGGCGTGGAGCCTCCGGGGGCACCGTTTCCGCGACGATGCGAGCCGTCGTCGTATCCAGGACCGGCGGCCTGGACGCGCTCCAGCCGGCCATGGTTCCCGTGCCCGAGCCGCAGCCCGGCTGGGTGCGGATCAAGGTGAAGGCGTTCGGCGTCAACGAGTCCGAGGTCACGACCCGGAAGGGCGAGTCGGACCCGGAAGTGACCTACCCGCGTATCCCCGGTATCGAGGGCGTCGTGTGGTCGACGCCGACGAGGGCAGCGGGCCGCGTCCGGGGCAGCAGGTGGCGACCATGATGGGCGGCATGGGCCGGTCCTTCGACGACTCGTACGCGCAGTACGTGACCGTCCCCGCGGGGCAGGTCATCCCGTTCGAAACCGACCTGCCGTGGGAGGCGGTCGGTGCGCTGCCGGAAATGTTCCGGACCGCCTCCGGCTCTCTCTCCACGGGCATCGGTCTCAAGGAGGGGCAGTCGCTGCCGATCCGCGGCGGCACCTCCACGGTCGGGCTGAGCGCGGCCACGATCGCGAAGGACCTGGGCCTGGCGGAGCGGGAGGGAGCGGGAGGGAGCGGGAGGAGCCCTCGAGGCCGGCCCCGCGCTCGGCGGTGGCGCAGACCTGGAAGCCGTAGCCGTCGACGAACGCCGACGCGGCGGCTCGGCGTCGGTGACGTACAACTCGACGTGGCTGACGCACAGGGCGGTGGCGGGGGAGTGGTCCGTCATCTCGATCCCCTCACGGAGTGTGGAAGGGGCAGCGGGTGGGGTGAGGGATGGTCAGCGCCCAGCCATGGCGTCGACCAGGCTCTTGAGCCGCATGTCCGTCCAGTTCGTCTCGACGTAGTCCAGGCACTCCTGACGGCTCGCGGCCGGGAGGGCTACGGATAGGCGGCTCGCTGGCGTGCTCGTTAGGGAGAGGGGGAGGTGCGGGAGGAACCGGGAACGCTCCACACCGGGCCGGGGCGGGGCTCCGGACACTCCCGGAGCCCCGTCGGGGATCAACTCGTCGGGAAGTTGTCGGCGGTGCTGATACGGCTCTTGATCAGCGCACCTGACTCGGTCAGCACACCGCTGCCGCTGTAGTCGTTGCCGTCGCAGGTGCCCGGCTTGAACGCCGCGCTGCCCTCGTTGGCATCGGAGTAGGTCCAGTTCGCGTAGCTGATCTTCAGCTGGTCGAGCAGGTCCAGCCATGCGATGCTGCTCGCGCGGTCCACCGCACCACCGCCGGTTGCGCTCACTGTGCCGAATTCGGAGACGAACAGCGGCAGTCGCGAGGCAGCCCGGCTGACCGTTGTGCGGTAGTTGTCCTTGTGACTGGCGGCGTAGAAGTGGAACGCGTACATGATGTTGGCCGCGTTCACGGGGTTGTTGACCACCTCGCTCTCGTTGGAGCCGTCCGAGACGCCCAGCGAGGACCAGCCGCGGGTGCCGACGATGATGACGGCGTCCGGGTCGGCGGCCCGGATCACCGGGATGACCTGCTCGGCGTAGTTCTTGATGGCTGTCCAGCTCACGCCGTTGGGCTCGTTGGCGATTTCGTAGATCACGTTCTTCTTGTTCGCGTTGCGGGCGGCGACGGACGAGAAGAACGACTTGGCGCGGTCGAGGTTGTAGTTCGGGTCACCCGGCGTCAGTGTGTGAAAGTCGATGACCGAGTACATGCCACGGGCCTCTGCCATGTCGACCAGGCTGTTCACCCGGCTGGTGAAGCCCGCCGGGTCGGTCTCGTAGCCCTCTTCCTGCACGTACATGGCGACGCGGAACAGGTCCGACTTCCACTCCTCGGCGAGTGCGTCGAGGGACGCGTCGTTGTAGCACTGGCCGAACCACTGGATGCCGTGTGTGCTCATGCCGCGGAGCTGTATGGGACGACTGTACTGGTTGCACAGGTTCACGCCGCAGACGCGCAGTTGCCCGTTGACGGCCAACGGGGTGTCGGCCGCGGGCGGATCGGTCGGAGGGTCCGTCGGCGGATCGGTGACGGAGCCCGTGCAGGTCGCGCCGTTGAGGGTGAAGGACGTGGGCGTCGGCTGGGGACCCGTGGAGGAGCCCACGAATCCCAGGTCGGCTGATGCGCCGGTGGCCAGCGTGCGGTTCCATTCGACGTTGTCGGCGGTGACCGTGGAGCCGGACTGTGACCAGGTCGCGTTCCAGCCCTGGACGAGTCTCTGCCCGCCCTCCGGCATGCTGAATTCGAGCGTCCACCCGCTGACGGGTTCACCGAGGTTCGTGATCTTCACGCCGGCTTGAAAGCCACCGTCCCACTGGCTGGTGATCGTGTAGTCGACCTTGCACCCGATGGCGGCCTGGGCCGGGGGGCCGACGAGCGCCGTGAGGCCGACGGCCATCGCGCCGGTCGCCAGTAATGCCAAGAAGCGTTTCAATGCATTCCTCCTCGTGCGCAGCGGACACAGCGGGGTGGGAGCGCTCCCAAAAGCCTTTCGGCCCGAGACCGTACACCCGAGCGATGCCGTGCGATAGGTGTCGGACCGTCGCGTTCTCCCCAGATCGACGGCGGAGCGGTGATCTTGGCGATCGAGGCCTCTCGCGTCGGCTGTGCCGGGTACGGCCCCGCCACCTCGGGCAGACTGTTCGACCCAGGGCACTGATGACGGTCGCCCCGTCGCGTCGGCCGCATGCTGTCCGACTCCTTCGAACCGGAGACGCCGGCCGGTCACATCCGTCAGCTCGGCAGCAGCCTCGACGCCACGATCTGAGTGCCTGCTTCACCCTGGAAGCGGGCCTCCCGGTCGTCGCCGGAGCCCTGAGCTTCAACCCCGACTACCGACCTGCCCCCACTCTCCTGCGGTTCGGCGATGCGGGCCCGGCACCGCCGGGACCGGGCCGCCACGGCCCCATGTCATCGGGCCGGACCCTGTCCCGGTCCAGGTCCAGGTCACATGTTCGGGCTTGGATGTGCTCACCGCCCGCGTCATCCGCTGTTGAGTGGACCCCTGCCGTTCTCTTCTCGGGGTGTCAAGAGGCTGTGGCAGCAGCTCGGACGGCGCCTGGCAGGGGGTTGCCCGCCAGGTTGGCTGCCTCAGGTGGTGGAGCGGGTGACCAGGCGGGTGGGCAGGATCAGCGGAGTCGGGTCCCGCCCGTCGATAAGCGCGACGAGCATCCGGGCCATCTCGCGACCGAGTGCCTCTATGGGCTGATGCACTGTGGACAGTGGCGGGTCGGCGATCTGGGCCACGACCAGGTCGTCGAAGCCGATCACGGCGACGTCGGAAGGAACGGACCGCCCCGCTGCGCGCAGTGCGCGCAGTGCGCCGGCCCCCATGTTGTCGTTGGCGGCGAACACCCCGTCGATGCCGGGATGGCTCTCCAGCAGCGCGGTCATCGCGGCGGCACCGCTGGGCTCGGTGAAGTCCCCCTTGTGCGGCGGAAGCGGTTCGAGACCAGCCGCCAGCATGGCATCCCGGTAACCGCGGTAGCGGGCACGCCCGACCTCGGTGTCCAGGCGTCCGCAGACCGTGGCGACACGCGTACGGCCGAGCGCGATCAGGTGCTCGGTCGCTTCGCGGGCGCCGCCGACGTTGTCAACGTCCACGTACCACCGGGGGTTCAGTCCGACCGGCCGGCCACCGAAGACGACCGGCATCTCCGCCTCCTGGGCCATGCGGGCCAGCGGGTCGTCCGCGCGCAGCGCCATGAGCATGATGCCGTCGGCTCCCTTGGACCGCAGGAGCTGCTCCACGCGCTTGCGGCCGCGGTCGGAGGCAGCCAGACACAGCATGAGATGCAGGTCCGCCTCCTCCAGGGCCCCAGTGGCTCCCACGATCACCTGGGCGAAGAACGGGTCCGCGAAGATCGACGGGCTCTCCCCCGAGACGATCAGGGCCGCCGCCCCCGTCTGGCGGGTCGCCAGCGCGCGGGCGGTTGGATTGGGGACGTAGCCGAGCTGCAGAACCGCCCGCTCGACCGCCTCGCGCTTGGCGCGGCTGACGTGCGGGGCGTTGTTGAGCACACGTGAGGCGACCGACCGGGAGACACCGGCGAGCTCGGCCACCTCGTCGAGCGTGAGCTGCCGGCGCGGCGCATCTTCTGCCATGGTCCCTGGGCCTTTCATCGCGGTCGGACGGGCAGCGTCTCACCATCGCCGGATCCCCGTCCCCTCCACCTCGGTAGGCGGCTGGACACGGAGCGTGGCAACCAGGACTGGTAGCGCTTCCAGTTTCAGGACTGTAAAGCCTCGTGGCCGCGATGTGAAGAGCGAGTTGCACGGTGACCCTTGACAGGCGGAACTACTGGCCACACGATACCGGCCAACACCCCAAACGGCCGGAGCATTTCTGGAAGCGCTTCCAATGAGAGCGCTCCCAGACCGTGTCGGTTCGGTCCGAGGTGTGGCGTCCCGCCGGAGAGCCGCCGGCATCCGGGACGCGTACCACCGCACTTCCTCCGCGCGCCCGCAGGCTCTGGACGAGACCGCGCGGCGTATCCCCGCCAGGAAAACCGAGGTACATCCATGCGCCGACAGATCCGCGCCCTCACGGCAGCCCTGTGTGCCATGCCGCTGGCGCTCGCCGCCGCACCCCCCGCTCACGCTGCCGACCCCACGAGCATGACCAGCGGTTTCTACGTCGACCCGAACTCCACCGTGAAGCAGTGGGTCGCGGCCAACCCCGCCGACGGCCGCACCCCCGCGATCAACGCGTCCATCGCCAACACCCCCATGGCCCGGTGGTTCGGTTCCTGGAGCGGCACTATCGGCACCGCCGCCGGCGCATACGTGGGAGCGGCCGACTACTGGGACAAGCTGCCCGTGCTCGTCGCGTACAACATCTACAACCGGGACTACTGCGGCGCTCACTCCGCAGGCGGCGCCGCCTCACCAGCCGCCTACGCGAACTGGATCGCCCAGTTCGCCGGCGGGATCGGCCGGCGCCCGGCCGTCGTCGTCCTCGAACCCGACTCCCTGGGCGACTACGACTGCATGAACCAGACACAGATCCGCGAACGCGAGGCCATGATCCGCGGTGCCCTCGCCGAGTTCGCCCGTCAGACCCCCAACACCTGGGTCTACCTCGACGCCGGCAACCCCGGCTGGGGCAACGCCGCCACCACCGCACAGCGCCTGCACGGCGCCGGCCTCGCGCAGGCCCACGGCTTCTCGCTGAACATCTCCAACTACTACTCGACCGCTGAGAACACCGCCTTCGCCAACGCCATCAACGCCGAGCTCAACGCCCGCTACGGCTACACCCGGCCGTTCGTCGTCGACACCAGCCGCAACGGCAACGGGTCCAACGGCCAGTGGTGCAACCCCGCGGGTCGCCGCATCGGCACCCCCGCCCAGAAGGGCGGAGGCGCCGAGATGCTCCTGTGGATCAAGACGCCAGGTGAGTCCGACGGAAACTGCGGAGTCGGCGCCGGTTCCACGGCCGGACAGTTCCTCCCTGAAGTGGCCTACAAGATGATCCACGGCTACTGACCCCCTGACTCCTGGGGCCCGGTTCATCCACGCCCCGCCACCGGGCCCCAGGTACTACCCCGCCGCACGGGCCGGGCGCCGGATCCACCAGACCCCGGCCCGCCCGCGACGGCCTTTCCCACCCGCCTCTTGGCTAGGAGCACCCTTGAGATCAGCCCTCCTCATGCGCCGTGCGGGCGCCGCGATCGCCGCGCTCGGCGTCTGCGCCGCCCTCACCTCGACCCAGGCCCAGGCCCAGGTGCAATCCAGGCCCGCACCGGCGCCGCAGAACGTGATCACCCCTTCCACCAAGTTCTACGTCGACCCGCACAGCAAGGCCGCCAAGCAAACCCTCACCGACCTCAGGGACGGCGACCTCGCCAACGCCGCCAACATGGCCAAGCTCGCCAGCTGGCCCCAGGCGAAGTGGTTCACCGAAAAAACCCCCGCCCAGGTCCGCGCCGAAGTCAACGTGCTCGCCCGCAAGGCCCGAGCCGCGGGCACCACCCCGGTCATGGTCGCCTACAACGTGCCCGGCCGGGACTGCACGCAGTACTCCAGCGGCGGCGCCGCGTCCTCCGCCGCCTACCGACAGTGGATCGACGCCTTCGCCGCCGGAATCGGCGACAGCAAGGCCGTCGTCATCGTCGAGCCCGACGGCCTCGCCCTCGTGCCCAGCGACTGCGGACCCACCACCGACCCCACCGGCGAACTGACCGCCACCCGCCTCGCCGACCTCGAATACGCGGTCAAGGCCCTCAAGGCCAAGCCCCGGACCGCGGTCTACCTCGACGCAGGCAACGTCCAGTGGCGCCACGTCGGCGTCATGGCCCAGCGCCTGCTCGACTCCGGTGTCGAACGCAGCGACGGATTCGCCCTCAACGTGTCCAACACCCACCCCACCGACCACAACGCCCGCTACGGCGCCTGGATAGCCAAGTGCATGTGGTTCGCCACCAAGGGCCCGGACTGGGCCCGCGGCCACGCCGACCGGTGCGCCAACCAGTACTACTCCTCCGCCGCCCCCAACGACGGCACCCCCGGCAACTCCGTCTCCTCCACCGACCCCACCACCTGGCGCTGGACCGACGCCTGGTTCGACCAGAACGCCGGCACCCCGCCGGCCGACGAACTCAAGCACTTCGTCATCGACACCAGCCGCAACGGCCTGGGCGCCTGGACCCCGCCGCCCGGCAAGTACAGCGGAGACGCGGAGCCCTGGTGCAACGCCCCCGGCCGCGGCATCGGCCCCCGGCCTACGCCCAACACCGGAACCCCGCTCGTCGACGCCTACCTGTGGATCAAGATCCCCGGCGAGTCCGACGGCAGCTGCACCCGCAACACCGGCGGCACCATCGACCCCGAGTACGGCATCGTCGACCCACCCGCCGGCACCTGGTGGCCCGACTACGTCCACGGCCTCGCCCGCAACGCGGCCCCCCGCCTGACGTTCAACCGCTGAACACGGCTCACCTCCTGATCGTGGCCGGCCACGAACACCCGTCGGCGGCCGGCCACTCCCTACGATCACCCGCATCCGGCCGTCAGTCCCGGCCCACGCACACATCGCAGGGACACAGATCTCCGGCCCCGGCACCAACCAGCGGCGCCAGGCGCCGGGCCCCTGCCCGACGCCGGTCGGACGACATCAAGGGACCGACGGCCCGCCGGCTCCGAACACCTCCGCCCCGCCTGCGCTCAGCACCTCTCGCATGAACCAAGCAGGCACCGGTGCTGGTAGGGGAAGTCCGCGAACGCGGTCAGGTCCTCCTTCGCCTCCAGCAGCATCTTTCTGTCCCGAAGTGCGGGTTGCGCGATGATGACCATACGTAAGCCGAGCAGGTGCGACGGAGTGCTGACGGCCCAGCCACGGTGCTGGGCATGGCAAGGGAGATGCAATGGCCAAAGCGATGCGGGCCTCACTGGGAGAGATGTGGATCACATGTCAGGTCTGCAAGAGCGATCTCTTCCGCGAACGGGGGGTGAAACTGAACAGCACAGGCGGGGAGTTGTTCAATCTGGCCTGGGCGGACGAGACCGCTACTGGACTGATCTGTCTGCGTTGCGGTTTCGTGCACCTCTTCGTCAATCGGCAGATACAGCTGCACCGCGCCAAGGACTGATGACATGCGCTTGTGCTGGGGCACGTGTACGAGCATGACGAGGAGGTGACGAACGGCCGGGACGGCCCTATGGGCCACCTTGCTGCTCCTCCGGTGCTCAGCCCGCTTGCTCCCTTCAGTGCTGGATTCCTTTTTTCGCTGGGTATATGTCCTGGTGGCGGGATGGTTCGGGTGCTCGGGCACGGATGGTTGAGCTGAGCCGGTCCGGAGAGCGAGTGCCGGCCATTGCGGGCGAGCTGAGCTGCAGCCCGAAGACGGTCCGCCGTACCGCGCTGCGCATGTCTGCCACCAACGAGCCGTCGCCGCTTGAGCGAGACTCCTTGGCCGTAGCGAAGTCGACTCCGGATCGCGGTAGGTGACCTGTGGAGGCCGAGCTGTGTGTGAAGCTTTCCCTATGACTCACCCGAGTGAAGAAGTCAGGGCCAGACTTCAGACCGATCGCCCGCACTCCGCCCGTGTCTGGAACTACCTGCTGGGAGGCAAGGACAATTACCCCGTCGACAGCGAGGCCGGTGAGGTCATCCTGAAGACCTTCCCGGAGTTCGCCGCCGTCGCGCGGCTGCAGCGACGGTTCCTCGCGCGAGCCGTGCGCTTCCTCGCGGGGGAGGCCGGTGTCCGCCAGTTCCTTGACATCGGCACCGGCCTGCCCACTGCAGACAACACCCATGAACTGGCCCAGCGCATCGCGCCTGAAAGCCGCATCGTCTACGTCGACAACGACCCCCTCGTCCTGGTGCACGCGCAAGCGCTGCTCACCAGCAGCGCCGAGGGCGCCTGCTCCTACGTCGACGCCGACGTGAGGGACCCGGAGCGGATCCTGGCCGAGGCAGCCAAGACCCTGGACCTGAGCCGCCCGGTCGCCCTGACCATGCTGGGCATCATGGGGCAGGTCTCCGACGCCGAACGCCCCGCCGACCTGGTGAACGCGCTGATGTCGGTCCTGCCCTCGGGCAGCTACCTGGCCCTGAGCGACGGCACGAACACCAACGAAGCACTCAACACGGCAGTCGGGGTCTACAACGGACAGTCGGCCAACACCTACCACCTTCGGGCGCCGCAGGAGATCGCCACCTTCTTCACCGGTCTGGATCTGGTGGAGCCGGGGGTTGTGTCCACGGCCACCTGGCGCCCGGACGCCGAGCAGTTCGAGGAGGACACGGCCGACGTCTCCGTCTGCGGCGTCGCGGTCAAGAAGTGACCCTCCCTGCCGCTCGGTACTCCCAAGGAGGCACCCGTAGCGCCGCCGGAAGGCGTGGCTGAAGTGGAAGGGGGGTTGGAGAAGCCGGACGCCTCGGTTCCCCGGGCGTCCGGTAGCGCCGCATTCCGCGACAGCCGCGCCTCGACCATGGCTCGCATCGGCGTGCTGCCGGCCGCCCGGCGAACAGGTGGGCGAAGCGGAGGGTGACATCGCGACGGTCCCGGCGAGTGGGGTGACGGTGTACGCGGCGGCGGGGTCGACTCAATGAGTGGTTGGGCGTGGCGTACCCGGGCGTCGCCGGGTACGGGGGAGCCGCCCTGGTGGTGAGCAGCAGCGCGCGTTCGACACTGCCGGCGGCCAGTTCGGCCACGTCCGAGAGGCCCGCCACGCACGCGTTCGCGCCCGGCGTCCTGGCGCCGACAGCCGGACCGGCGAGAATGAACTTCTGGTCATGGGCCCGTTCGAACCGCCCGTAGAGTTCCTCACGGTCGCAGCGCCGCTGGGCGGGCACGGGGAGGCCTCCCCGACGACACCTGCTGACATGACGTAGTGGTCGAGGTCGTACGTGGTGAGATGATGACCCGCGTTCCCGCCGGTCCGGCGCCGCCGATGATGCGCCTGGGGGCCTCGATGCCCTCCATCTCCGGCATCCGGATGTCCATGAGGACGACGTCGGGCCGCGTACGGCGAACCACGGCGACAGCCTCGGCCGTCACTTCGATGCCGTTCGCGGCCAAGATCATCTTGAAACCGGTGCGTACGAGGGATTGATCATCGGCGATGACGGCGCGCAGAGGTGACCGGTCCGCGGTCATACCGCGCTCCGTGGGACGCGGGCCGCCAACCGGTAGCCGCCGGTCTGCATCGGCCCGGCCGTCAACTCGCCCTTGTAGACGGCAACCGCTCGCGCAGCCCGGCTGGGGCTCCAGACCGTCAGGCTTCTCGTGGTCCGGTGCGGCCGGCAGGGGCCCATCACGTGGCGGAGTTCGGCCATGGCGGCCGTGTCGACGAGGAGACGCGTGACGGCATATGTGACCGAAGTGTTGCTGGACCGCGTACGCCTCCCATGCCAGGTTCACTTCCGGGAGGAATCCGGCTACGGAGGGCGGGGAGATGCTGGTGACGGAGTTCACGACGGAGGGTACGGAAGCGTCGGAGCGGTTCGCGCTGTGGGAAGAAACCACATCACAGTCGCACATGCGCAACCTGCTGCGCAGCGAGGACCATGAGGACTTCCTCGGCAAGATGCGCGTCCTGGACTTGGGGGATGTTCAGGTGTCCGCGCTGGCCTACTCCCATCTGGAGATCGCGCGGACGGCGAAGCTGATCCGACAGTCCGACCCGGAGATGTACCTGATCAACTACTTTCTCGGTGGAGAGGGGGTTGTCTCCGTAGACGGGAGTGACACGACGCTGCGCACCGGGGACCTGGCGGTCCTGGACAGCAGCCGCCCCTACTGGGGTGATGTTCGCGCTGTTGCGGACAAGTGGTCCCATGTGACCGTGCAGTTCCCTCGTGAGTTGCTGCCACTGCCGGGGAGGACTGCGCAAGACTTGTTAGCTGTCCCGATCAACGGGCGCCACGGCATGGGCGGGGTGTTCGTTCGTTGGCTGACCGACCTCAACGCACGCGCCCACGAATTCACCCCAGCCGACATCCCCACCCTCACTTCGGTCACCCTGGACCTCCTGGCATCTGCGATCGCCCGTTGCCTGGAGACTGAGGGGTCACTGACCCCGGAGGCTCGCAAGACCGCCCTGCGTGCCAGGATCAACGCATTCGTCGAGCAGCACCTTGCCGATCCGGCCATGACTCCCCAGGCGATCGCGGATGCCCATCACATTTCCCTGCGCTATCTCCAGCAGCTGCTCGCCGAGAACGACACATCACCAGCCGCCTGGATACGCCGCCGGCGTCTGGAACGCTGCCGCCTCGACCTGGCCAACCCCCGCCTGAGCGCCCGCCCGATCCAAGCCATAGCCGCCCGTTGGGGCTTCACCAACCCGACGCACTTCAGCCGCCTGTTCCGGGCCGCCCATGGGATGCCGCCGCGGGACTACAGAAACCTGCAGGTCCCGGCAAGCGCGAATCGTCAATATCTCTGCGCGAACTGACAAGGCCCCCTGCTGTCCCAGACAGCACCCTGGGTGAAGTCCCCTTCCACCCGAGGCGGGACCATCCGTAACAGCAGGGAGATCAATCATGCGTCTGATCAAGCGGCTTGCCACTGCCGTCGCCGTAACAGCGACTGCAAGCGTCGCCTTCGCCGCCCCCGCCAGTGCTGCCCCCGCAACTGCCACCGGTACCGCCCCATCCTGCGTGAAACGCCCTGTCCACTACAATCAAGATGGCTTCGTAGTCCAACTCATCAACACCTGCGCATCAACCAAGCGTGTGCGAGTCATCGTGGACTGGGCCCCGGACAGCGCCTGCTACACACTCTCTCCCGGTGAAGAGGCGTGGTATCGCTACGAAGGGCTTACGGGTTTCTACGACAGTACGGCCACATGTTGACCCCTCCCGCCACGAACCACCTCTGACCTCGATCTTGGCATCGGCTCGGAGCCCCTGGCGGCTGGTACCGCCGGGTGAAGGCAGACCAGGGCGAGGGCGTGTCCGGTGAGCTGACCAGGGCCGAGCGAGGGGAGTTCAAGCGGCTGCGCAAGGAGGTCCGCGAACAGCGGCAGACGATCGAGATCCTGAGGAAGGCGACCGCCTTCTTCGTGAAGGAGAACGACCGGTGAGCGACTGCACCGGTTGATCCATGCGGAGAAGGCGGCCTACCCATTGGTCCTGCTGTGCCGGGTGCTGAAAGTCGCCCGCTCTTCCTCATACCTGACGCGAGGGCGAGGCCGCCTGCCGTGCTCGTCAGGCAGCCGACGACGCGCTCGCGCACGAGATCACCGTCATGCACATCGCCTCCCGGCACACCTACGGTGTCCCGCGCATCCACGCCGAACTGCGCCGCTTGGGCCGGCGGGTGAACCGCGAGCGCGTGGCCCGCGTCATGCGTGAGCGCGACCTCCGCAGCGTCATCCGGCGCAGATGGCGTTCCCTGACCCGGCCGTACGCGAAGGCGAAGCCGGCGCCGGACCTGATCGGCCGCGACTTCCATGCCGAGCGGCCCGGGACCAGGCTGGTCGGCGACATCACCTGCCTGCCCACCACCGAGGGGCGGCTCCACCTCGCGTGCTGGCTGGACCCGGCCCCACCCGCGAAGTCGTCGGCTACGCCATGGCCGACCACCACCGCGCCGAACTCGTCGTCGACGCTCTCGACAACGCTGGCGCGGAGAGCTTTTGGGCCCTGCTCAAGGAGGAAATCGGCAGCCGCCTGGCCCGACCGGGCCACCGCCCGCACCGAGGTCTTCTCCTTCATCGAGACCTCCTGAAACCGCTGCCGCCCGCGCAAGCACCGGACTTTGATTACCTCACTCCGGCCGCGACCAGGCAGCGGCATCAGCAGACACTCGCGGCACAACGATCAGGTGCCCGAGAGACGGTGGTGGGCAAGACTGGGTCCTTCGGTGGCGTTGTCTTTGCCGCGGCGCGACCGCACCGTCGGCCCACCCCCCGCGACGCTCGAAGAGCCAGGCAGATCACTCGATTGTGACACTCCGCGGCCGGGCTGGACGCGCTGCCGGTCGCGCGGCTGGACCCGCTGGTACGCGACACCAGCCGCCCGGCACCTGGCCCGGACCCGCTGGCTTTTACCGACCTGGCCGCCCGCCCACTGTGCTTCGCACGACAGACTCCTTGAAGGCCGCCGCGGCGCGTCCCGTCAGGACGAACCTGCTCGGGCGGTCGTCGGCGTGGGTGAACTGGACGACACCGTCACGCCGGCCAAGGCCGATGTTGGTGAAGATGTATCCGATCCGGACGGGCCCTGGATCCCGCCCCGTCAATCGAGCGGTGATGACATCGGCCACGCCTCGGCCCATGGGCAGGGCTGTCTGGCAGGACATCCGGCTGGGTGCCCCGCTAACCGACACGCCAGCAGCCGCGTCGCCGACGGCATACACCTCCGGGTGCGAGACCGAGCGCAGGGTGGCGTCGACGAGCATCCGGCCGCTCTCGTCCGTGGCGAATCCTGCCGCGCGGGCCAGCTCCGACGTACGGAACCCAGTGGTCCACACAACCGTGTCAGCGGCGAACGGCGCGCCATCGCGGGTGATCAATCCGTCCTTCCGCACCGCGGCGACGAAGGTCTTCGGACAAACCGAGACGCCCAGCCGGTCCAGAGCGCGCCGCAGGTGGGTCCGGGCTCGCGGCGCGAGCCCGGACCCGACGTCATCGGCACCGGTGAGCAGCCCGACTCGCAGCTCGGGATAGCTTTCGGCCAGTTCCGAGGCCGTTTCCAGCCCGGTCAGCCCTCCGCCGACCACCGCAACCGTGCTACCGGACGCCATGTCGGCAACCCTGTGCTTCAGCCGCGTCGCCTGCTCGAGATCGGCGACAGTGTAGGCGTGCTCGACCACCCCGGGAACATCATCGAGCCGTCCCCGGCTGCCCACCGCGTACACCAGGGTGTCGTAGCCGATCACTCCTGGCGCGACGTCCATGCAAAGGGTCCGGGCGGCGGTGTCGATCGCGGTCACGCGTGCGACGACCAGTTGGACGGATGCCCCGCTGAGCTGTTGCCCCAACGACAGCTCCGCCAATCGTTGGCCGGCGGCGAGCTGATGGAGCCGGACCCGTTCCACGAACTGGTCTGAGGCATTGACCAACGTGACGGTGACATCGCTGCGGCGCAGCTTGTGGGCGAGGCGTTTGGCCGCCAGCAGACCGGCGTAGCCGGCACCTACGACAACGACGCGGTGACTCATGATATGACTCCTGCGGGACTACGGGTGGCTTCGGCACCACCTCTGACGATCGGTCGCCACGCACGGGCGTCAGGCCGCTGATCCGGTCACGGCAACTGCCCAGGCGAGGTACAGGACGTTCACCACCAACCGGGCCACCGCACCGGTCGGCCGCTCCAGCAGCCGGGGACGGTCCGGGCGCGAGCGGCACAGCGCGTCCACGTGGGACACCAGGTAGCAGGCGATCAGGACGGCGGCAGCCCCACCCCCGAACCGTCTGCTGCACGGAACCAGCACCAGCGCACCCACCACAACCTCCGCCGCCCCACTGACGGCCACGATGAGCCGCTCCCGGCGGAGCCATGCGGGTATCAGCATGCGGAAGTAGCCGGGGGCCAGGAAATGCATGACTCCCGTGACGACCAGGAACAACGCCAAGGCGACGGCAGCGATAGCGTGCATGGCACGATGATCCGTTCACCTCATGCCTGGGCACTTGAACAAAACGATCGCCGCACGGTCTTCGCCTGGGGCATCGAAGCGACGATGTTCGCCGAATCCCGCCCGTTCCACGTCGCCCAGCACCGGCTACCCGCGTGGAAAGCTGTGCTGCCGATCGGCGGCCACGCCCGACTCTTCCAGGCGGGAAGGCCCACGGTGGCCGCGCCCGGGCTGATCGTCCCGCCCCAACTGGCCCACAGCTGTGCGGCGACCTCGCCCTACCTCACCCTGTTCATCGACCCATGGCTGCTGCCTTCCTGCCCGGGACCGATACCGCTGTGTGCACGCGAGGTCCGCCGCTCGCTCGCCGCGCTCGGCGCCACCGATTCCGACGGTCCCGGCACGGTTGTGGACCTGGCCGCCGGATACGCCGAGCTGCGGATGCTCGCTGGGCGCCCGGCCTCGCTCGATCCGAGAGTCGCCCACGCTGTCGGACTGTGCACGTTGCGCGATCCGAACATGCCCATCGCCTCCATCGCCGACGAGATCGGCCTGTCGGCGCCTCGGCTGCGGGCCCTGGTCCGGCAGGACGTGGGTATCACGCTTGCCCGTTTGCGCCGATGGGGCCGGCTCCGCAACGCGATCGCCGGCCTGCCGGGTACGACTGCCGCCCTGGCCGCAGCCACTGCGGGCTTCGCCGACCAGGCCCATCTCACTCGCACCGCGCGGGATCTCATCGGGCGTACGCCCGCCTCTCTGTGACGCGCTGAAGCCTAAAGGGCCCTTGGCGGAGCCTCCGCCAGCTTGAAGGTCGGGCATCATGACGACGCCGCAGGAGCCAAGGTCTTGCTCCCCGGGCCTGCTGCGGTCGGCGAAGGTGAACCAGAGCGCTCTGTCCACGCCTTCGTCCTCGAAGAGGTCCAGCAAATCGGTGAGGTAGCGTGCCTGCTCGTCTTCGTCCGGGACCGCGCCGTGCGGCACCTGCCAGGCCATGCCGCCACGTTCTCCCGCGCCCTGGTACGCACAGGTTCGTACTCGGTCACCGCGACGGGCTTGCCGTGGGCGAGGTGCCCACGCAACTCGTCACGGAAGCTGCCGGCGTTGCAGGCGGCCCGGTAGGCATCGATGCCGGCGAGGTCGAACGCACCCCAGTCGACGAACTCCCAGGGAGCCGAGGTGTAGGTGACCTGCCCGCCGAAGTGGGTGCGGACGGTCGCGGCGATCTGGGAGAGGACGTCATTGAGGCGTTCTCGCACCGGTCCGAGGGAGGACCACCACTCCATGTCGGCGGCCGCCATGCCCCGCATACGGTCGCCGTAGGTGTCGCCCGGGAGGAACGCCGCAGAACGCGCTGATCTCGCAGCCGGCGACGAACACCACATCGGCGCCGGCCTCACGTACAGCTTCGGCCCGAGCGGCGCAGTCGGCGAAGAACGGGGCCAACTGGTCGCGGGGAAGGTCCACGGGAAAGGGGGCGAACCAGACCTCAAGGCCGGGCGTGGGCGTCGACCTGACACTCGGGCAGCAGGTCACCTTCACTCGACCGTCCGTGACCCGAGTGGGCGGGCATCGGGTCAGGGCTGTGCGGGCATCCAGGCGTGTGCGGCGAAGACGAGGGCGTTGATGCCGGTGGTGAGGGTGGGTTCGAGGACGGGGGCGTAGTGCGGGGAGTGGTTGGAAGGCAGGCCGTGGGCGATGCGCGCGACCTCCTCCAGCGTCTTGGCCGGGGCGAAGACTTGCGGGTCGGCTCCGCCCAGAAGCCAGTAGACACAGGGTGCGCTCGCCGCGGTGGCGAGGATGCCGACGTCCTCGCTGCCGGTGACGGGCCCGGGATCGACCACCAGGTCGGGGCCGAGACCGGTGACGAACGCCTCCTGTGTGCGGGCGCAGGCGTCCGGGTCGTTGATCACGGCGGGGAAGGACTCGGTGAGCGTGATGTCCGGCTCCCGCGGAGCCGCGGACGCCGTGGCTTCGGCCCGCACGATCCGCTCGACGGCGGCCAGGACGTCCTGTCGGACGTGGGGGTCGAAGGTGCGGACGCTGAGCCGGAGTTCGGCACGCTCAGCGATGATGTTGCCGCGGGTGCCGGCATGCAGGGCGCCGACCGTGAGGACGGCGGTGGAGGAACCGGCGATTTCGCGGGAGACGACGCCCTGGAGCCGCAGCACCGTCGCCGCGGCCATGACGACCGGGTCGACGGTCGCCTCGGGCCGCGACCCGTGCCCCCCTTTCCCGTGGAGCACGACGGTCAAGGAGTCGGAGGCGGCGAAGGCCGGACCGGGGCGCAGCCCCAGGAATCCCGCCGGTACCGGGGCGACGTGCTGGCCCAGGACCACGTCCGGCCTGGCGAAGCGTTCGTAGAGGCCGTCGTCGACCATGGCCCGGGCGCCGCCGGCGGTTTCCTCGGCCGGCTGGAAGACCAGCAGGGCGGTGCCCCGCCAGGCGGACCGGTCCGCCGCCAGCTCGGCGGCGGCACCCAGGAGGCACGTGACGTGCATGTCGTGGCCGCAGGCGTGCATCACCGGAACGGTCTTGCCGTCGCCGTCGGTCGCGTGGGCCGTGCTTGCGTAGGGCAGGCCGGTCTGTTCCTGAACGGGAAGGGCGTCCATGTCGGCGCGCAGCAGCGCGGTGGGACCGTCCCCGTTGCGGAGCACACCCACGACACCCGTGCGGCCGACTCCGGTGGTGGTCTCGTAGCCCAGGGCGCGGAGCCGGCCGGCGACGATCGCAGCCGTACGGGTCTCCTGGAAGGCCAGTTCGGGGTGCGCATGCAGGTCGCGGTAGACCGCGGCCAGGTCTGCTGAGGTATTCGCTGCCGCCATCGTGTGGTCTCCGTCCTCGTGTCGTGCGGCGGGGTGGGCGGGTGAGTGGCGTGTGCCACGATCGCCTCACCACTATTGCCGACAATGACCGGATTCGTATGCACCTCGCGAAGCAGTTGCCGCCGGTGGCCCTGCTGACGAAGTCCGCCGCCATCGGGTTGACCGCGGTGATATCCGTAGGGCTGGCCTGGTGGCTGACCGAGGGCCAGATCGCCGTGGCCGTCTACCTGGGCATGACGTTCACGACGGTCGCGGCCGGCCGGCTGCCCCTTCCCGCACAGGTCTGCGTCGGTCTGTCGGCAGGGATCGCTGCCGCGGTCGGCGCACTCGTCGCGGGCAACACCCCCTGCTGCTCGCCGCGGTGGTCGCCGCGTGCACGCTGCAATGGTTTTTCGACCAGCGCAGCGTGGGGGTAGCCGCGCTGCTGCCGTCCAACCTGCTGTTGTACGCGATCCTTGCGCCCGACAGCGCGGTGGCAGTGGCGGCCGCCGACTGGCTGGGGGCCGCTGTCGTGATCGCGGTGGCGGCGGCCGTCGCATGCGCGGAGGCGTCGGCGGCGGGGCCGCGGGCCGGATCGGCGGCGGCCCTGGCCTCGGCCGTCTTCTTGCGGCTGGGCAGGATCACCAGCGCCGGCAGGCCCCCGACGATGGTCACGACGGCGGCCGCCGTGAAGCCGATCCGGAGTCCGTCGGTGAAGGTCGGGGCCACCGTGTCGCGTACCGGCTGCCGCACCCGCTCCGGCAGCCCGGCGATGACGCTCAGGTCGCCCGAGGAGAGAGCAGACCGGTCGCCTCGTCGCGCGCCGCAGGATCCAACCGCACGCTCTGCATCACGCCGGGGACCGCGTCGCGCAGGTGCTGGATCAGCAGGGTGCCCGTCAGGGCCACCCAAAACGCTGCCGACCTGCCTGGTCTACCACGCCGCCGACGGCCTGCTGGACGGCCTGATCGTGATCGCCGCCAGGACACCGATCGACGCCGAGACGGTCCGCCGCAGCGTGCTGGAGATGGCCCACCGGACGCTCGGGGACCCGGACCCGGACCCGGACCTGGCACCGGCCGGCCGGTGACGTGCCGCCCGGCCCGCCGCCGGCCGGCACGCGTCGCTGATGGGGCCCGGGACCCCGTCGCGCAGCCGGTCACACCGCATGACGGTGCGCTCGGAGTGATTGATCCGGAGTACCCGTCACCTCGCACAGCGCGCCGGTCGGCCGCCGTACGGCGGGTGTCCGGGCTCGTGTCGCCTCCTGGCCCGGGCCGCGCGGTCAGCGCGTGTCGTCGTCCGCGTCCGCCAGGGCGGGGGGCTCCTGCCAGGTCAAGGTGTCCAGCGGCCGCGGCTGCCTCCGGGGCGCTGCGGGCATGGCCGTCGCCACTGCGGACGCCGCGTCGCTGAAGAGGGCGGCAGGGGTGCCCGGTGGCCGGCCGGGCACGCGTGCTGCTGAGCTCGAGGTCGTCGTGGTGGTCATCTTGTCCCCCTGGTTCGTCACGGGCCGGGCGCCCGACGGGCACGGGCCGGCTGCGAAAGCTTATCCAGTTTCCGAACTGCGGCCCGAGGAGATTCCCGCGGGTCGCTTGCGCGGGTCCTGGAACGGCCGGCCGCGCGTACGCGAGCCGGCCCGTGCGGGCCGTCACCGCCCCACGGGATCGCCGTCGGCACCGTCGTCGCGGACCCGCAGGGTCAGGTCGCCGCCGTGATGAAGAGATGGCGTCAGCCGCGGACGGGCCGCCCCGTGGCCGGTCTCCGCGTCGATGATGTGCGCCTCGCCGTGGCCGCCCCGGGTGACGGCGATCCAGTCGGAGCCCGGTGAGGCGGCCACCGCTCGGCGCTGGACGCCTTCCCAGGGGGTGCCGCCGCGACGCGGAGCGCCGTCCACGGTGGGCAGGGGGCCGCGGCGGACGACGCCGTCGGCGTCGAGGAGGATCGGTTCGTCGCCGTCGGGACGGACGCGGGTGAAGGCGGTGTGGCGCCGGGCGAGGGCCACCCCGAAGACGAGTCCGGGGCCGAGTGCCGTGAGCAGCGTGCGGCCTGTCTCCAGGTCGTGGCGCCATGCTGGTTGATCCGCTCCGGCCATCGCAGCGGGTCCGGGGCGCCGCCGCGCAGGGTGCTCCACAGCGCCTGCCGCCGGGTGTCGAGCCGGAGGTACCGGCCCCGGGCGGGCGAACTCCACGCGATGACCGCCTCGGCGGCGAGCGCGTCGCCCTCCCGCCGGGCCCGGTGCACTCCGTGGCTGTGGCCGCGAACACGTGCTGTGAGGCGGGGGCCCGCGCGTCCCCGCGTCCGTCGTCCGGCAGCGGCAGGACCGCGTGGGGGGTGACCGGAGGGCAACCTGGCGGAGCCGCGAGGAAGTCCGCGAAGCGGTGGACGGCCGGCGCGCCGGACCCGTACCGGACGGGCTGCGGGACGCCGCCGACCGGCTGCCCGAGTACGGCATCGCGTGGCTGCGCTGCCACCGCGAGGGCTGGCAGGCATAGGTCGAGCCGGTGGCCGCCGCTCACGGAGACGTCACGTCGGCACACGTCCGGTCCCGCCGTCCCGTCGCCCGTGCTCGGCTCGCCAGGAGCGGCAGACGTCAGTGGTGCCGCCCCTGACGGCGCGGGCGCCTCAGCGGGAACGGACGAAGGCGGCGAAGCGGTCGAGCGCCTCCTCGATGTCCTCGGGGCCGAGCGCGCTGCAGGACAGGCGCAGACAGCGCAACGGACCGACACCGCTTCCGACACCGCTCTCGGTGTCCGCTGCCGCGGCGTCGTAGAAGTGGTGCAGCGGCGTCCACAGCACCCGGTGCTCGCGCGCCGAGCGCTCCAGTACCGCGTCGGTGACGTCGAACGGCACCTGGACGACGACGAAGAAGCCGCCCTCGGGACTGTTCCAGCTCACCCCGGACGCCGACGGGTCGGGGAAACGGCGGGCGAGCCCGTCGACGATCCGGTCGAGGCCCTCCCGGTACACCTCGCTCTCCCGTTCGTTGGCGCGGACCAGGCTGCACCCGTGCTCCAGCAGCCTGCCCCCGGCCACGGCCTGGGCGAGGGGTGAGGTGTTGACGGTGACCATGCTCTTGGCCTTGGCGAGCAGGTCGGCCAGGTAGGGCCCGCCCTCGACGTGCTGGTCGGCCACCGCGTAGCCGATCCGCACGCCCGGGAACACCGTCTTCGCCAGCGAACCGAGATGGACGACCCGGCGCCCGGTGTCCAGGGCCTTGAGGGTCGGCAGTCGCCGCCCCCGGCGCGGGAAGAGGCCGTACGGGTTGTCCTCCAGGAGGAGGATGTCCTCCCGCTCCGCCAGGTCGAGGAGGTCACGGCGGACCGGTTCCGGCATCCGGATGCCGGACGGGTTCGCGTGGTCGGGGACGACGTACAGGGCGCGCGGGCGCAGCCCGGCGGCGCGGGCCTCGTGGAGCCGCAGTCGCAGGTCGTCCAGGTCGACGCCGTCAGGGCCCTCGGCGACCGGGACGCACCGGCAGGTCCAGGAGCCGTGCCGCCCCGGTGACGCCGACGTAGGCGGGGGTGACGGCCAGCAGCACGTCGCGGTCGTCGCGGCGCAGCAGCCGCAGGGTGAGGAAGAGCGCCTCCTGGCAGCCCGTGGTGACGACGACGGCCTCCGGATCGACGTGGAGGCCCTCGTCCTCGGCCAGTTGGCGGGCGATCAGCTCGTGGATGATGCCCTTGGTGCGTCCGTACTGGAGCAGGGTGCGCCGCACCCGCTCCTCGCCGAAGCCGCGTTCCGTGCGCAGGTGGTCGGTGAAGACCCGCAGCGCGCGGTGGACGTCCTCGACGTCGTAGAAGCCCTCGTACGGGGTGCCCGCGGCGAGGGAGAGCGCGTCCGGGTAGCGGCCCGCCACCTCGTTGAGGAAGTTCATCGAGGACAGCAGCGGGTCGCCCACCGAGGGGTGGAGGGCGGCCAGGTCGAGGCTTCCCATGGCGGTGGTCATCCCGGTTCACCTGCCGGTCCCACGACGGTGCGCAGCCGGGCCGCGGCGGCGAGGTCCGGGCAGCCGGCCAGCGCGAGGGCCAGTTCCAGTTCCTCGCGGACGAGCTGGAGCACCCTGCGCACGCCCTCTTCTCCCGCGGCCGCCAGGCCCCACAGCACGGGGCGGCCCAGCAGTACGCCGTCCGCGCCCAGAGCGAGAGCCTTCAGGACGTCCGTGCCGCTGCGGACGCCGCTGTCGAGGAGCACCTCGCACCGTCCCGCGACGGCCCGGGCGACGGCGGGCAGGGCGTCCAGGGCGGGGAGCGCGCCGTCGAGCTGGCGGCCGCCGTGGTTGGACACCACCAGCGCGTTCACACCGCAGTCGGCGGCGCGTTCGGCGTCGGCCGGGTCCAGCACGCCCTTGAGGACCAGGGGCAGGTGCGTGTGCTCGCGCAGCCAGTCCAGGTCGGTCCAGGCGAGGGACGGGTCGACGACGTCGGCGGTCTGGGCGGCGACCGCGCTGACGCCGCTGTGCGCGGTGCGCGGCACGCCGTCGGGGCGGGGGCCGAAGTGCACGGGTGACACCCCGTCGGGCAGGGCGAAGGCGCCGCGCATGTCGGCCGTGCGGCGTCCCATCCGGGGCGTGTCGACGGTCAGCATCACCGCACGGCAGCCGGCCGCCCCGGCGCGCTCGAGCAGCTCCTCGGTGTGGCCGCGGTCGCGCAGCCAGTACAGCTGGAACCAGGTGGCGGCGCCGGTCGCGGCGATGTCCTCCACGCTGGTGCTGCTGAACGTGCAGGCCGTGAAGGGCACACCGGCGTCGTGGGCGGCACGGGCGGCGGCCGGCTCGCCGTCCGGGTGCACGGCCCGCTGGTACGCCATCGGGGCCACGGCCACCGGGAGGGCGCAGTTGGTGCCGAGCAGGGTTCGGGCGGTGCTCACGGACGAGACGTCCGCGAGCACCCGGGGGATCAGCTGGAGCCGGTCGAACGCGGCGCGGTTGGCGCGCAGGGTCAGCTCCGCGCCCGCCGCCCCGCCGACGAAGCGCTCGACGCCGGTGGGCAGGACCGCCGCCGCGAGCGCCTCGGCGTCGGCGGGGGTGAGCAGGCCGGCGACCGCCGGGTCGGTCACGCGGCCTCCCCGTCGGCGGTCGCGGCGGCCTCGTGCTCGGCCTTCTCCGCCTGTACGGCGTCGTACAGCGCGCGGACGTTGCCGCCGCCGAAGCTGTCCGCGCCGGCCCGCTCGATGATCTCGTAGAAGACCGTGCGCCTGGGGTGGACGGTGCGCGTGAAGATCTGGAAGAGCTGGCCGCCGTGGTCCTCGTCGGCGAGGATGCGGGCCTTGCGCAGCTCGGCCATCGAGTGGCGGTTCAGCTTCAGGCGCTGCTCCAGCCGGTCGTAGTACGTGTCGGGGGTGCCGAGGAAGACGATGCCGCGTCCGAGCATGCGGTCGACGGTGGTGACGATGTCGGGGGTGGCGAAGGCCAGGTGGTGCACGCCGCCGCTGCCGTGCCGCTCCAGGAAGTCGCCGAGATGACCCGCGTCGTGCTCCGGGCTCGGCGCGAGGACGGTGAAGGTGAGGTCACCGGCGGGGCTGCGGACTGCCTTGGAGTCCATGGCCTCGGTGCCCTGCACCATCAGCTCCTCGTAGACGGCCTCGTAGCCGAAGACCCGCTCGTAGTAGCCGGTGCTCTCGGCGAGCCGCCCCATGGGGACGCTGACGGCGACGTGGTCGAGGACGGTGAGCCCCACCGGCTCCCCGGACACCTCGGCGGGCTCGGCCACCGGCTCGAAGCCGGGCAGCGGGACGGCCGGGTCCGTGTGGCCGGCGGGCCGCTGGACCAGGGTGTGGCGTACGTCGTCGAAGCCGGCGGCGACGGCGGCGGTGACCCAGCCGTCCTGCTCCGCGGGCTCGGCGAGGGGCACGGCGAAGCGGGAGACGGCGTCGGCGAAGGCCTCGTGGGCGTCGGTGGCGCTCAGCGCGATGTCGGCTATGCCGTCACCGTGCCGCGCGACGAAGGCGGCGGCCGGGTGGGTGTCGTCGAGCGCCTGGGTGACGACCAGGACGATGCCGGACTGGCGCAGCGCGAGGGAGCGGGAGGCGCCTCGAGGGCCGCCACCGCGTTCGGCGGTGGCGCAGACCTGGAAGCCGTAGCCGTCGACGAACGCCGACGCGGCGGCCTCGGCGTCGGCGACGTACAGCTCGACGTGGCTGACGCGCAGGGCGGTGGCGGGGGTGTGGTCCGTCATGTCGTTCTCCTCACGGAGTGTGGAAGGGGCAGCGGGTGGGGTGAGGGGTGGTCACTGCGCTGCCATGGCGTCGGCGAGGCTCTTGGGTCGCATGTCCGTCCAGTTCTTCTCGACGTAGTCGAGGCACTCCTGACGGCTCGCGGCGGGGAGGGCCACGGTCCAGCCGGCGGGGACATCGGCGAAGACCGGCCACAGGGAGTGCTGGAGTTCGTCGTTGACGAGGACCAGGTACGGGGCGTCGTCGTTCTCGAAGGGGTTGGTCGTCATGGTCGTGCTCCGTGCTCGGGATGGGGGTTCGGGGCGGGCCGCATCGGGTCGGGTCGGGGGCGGTCGGGTCAGGGGGTGCGGGGGCGGTCGGTGCGTTCCAGGCGCTCGGCGACGGCCCGGCCGATCTCGGTGATCGGGCCGGGGAGCGTCATGTCGTGGTGGCCGCAGGCGACGGGACGTACGTCCAGGTGACCGCCGACGTACGGCGTCCATGAGGCCGGAGCCGGCACGTCCGCCCCAGAATCCGGTTCGGCGGTGAACAGCAGGACATCACCGTCGAAATGCCGGGGAACGAACTCCTGCTGCATGCGGGCGTGATGGGCGGCAATGCCGGGCCACGCCCGCAGCGTGTGCGGCGGGATGTCGCTGAGGGGCGCGCCCTCGCGCCGCAGCACCTCGCGGGCCGCCTCCGCGTCCACCGGGCCGCCGTCCGCGAGGCCGGCCGCCTCGTGGCCGAGGAAGCGCAGCAGACCGGCGAGGACGTCGCCGTCCGTCCACTCCCGCGAGGAGGGCCCGCCCGCGTCGGCTCCGGCGGATCGTGCGGCGACGGTCGCCTCCGGCGGGTAGGAGTCCAGCAGGGTGAGCAGCGCGACCTCCTCCCCCGCCTCGCGCAGCCGCACCGCCATCTCGTGGGCCACCAGGCCGCCGAAGGACCAGCCCAGCAGGTGGTACGGGCCTTCGGGCTGGACCTCGCGGATCCGCGTCAGGTAGTCCTCGGCCGTCTCGCCCACGGACGCGGGCGGTTCCTCCGCGCGGGCCAGCCCTCTGGCCTGGAGCCCGTACAGCGGCCGGTCGTCGCCGAGGGTGCGGAGCAGACCGGCGTACGGCCAGCTCAGTCCGGCCCACGGATGGACGCAGAACAGCGGCGGCCGGGTGCCCGTCGTGCGCAGGGGCAGCAGCACCTCCAGGGCGCTCGCGGACTCCTCGGCCCCGTCCCCGGACCCCCGCCCGTCGCCGGTACGCAGCACACGGGCCAGGGCCTCGGGGGTGGGAGCGTCGAACAACGAGCGGATGCCCAGGGCGGGTGAGGTACCGGGGGAGGCGGCCGAGCGGATACGGCCCAGCAGCCGGACCGCGAGCAGCGAGTGCCCGCCCAGCTCGAAGAAGCTGTCCCCGGGGCCGACCCGCTCCACGCCGAGCACCTCGGCGAACAGCTCGCACAGCAGCCGTTCCCCGGCGTCGCGCGGCGGGTGCCCGCCGCCGGGCGCGGCGAACGAGGGCTCGGGCAGCGCCTTGCGGTCCAGCTTGCCGTTCACGGTGAGGGGCAGGTCCGGCAGGGTGACGACGGCCGAGGGCACCATGTACTCCGGGAGGAGGTCCGCGAGGTGACCCCGCAGCAGGGCCGGTCCGACGGGGGCCAAGACGCCGGCCGGGTCGGCGGCGGGCACGGCGTAGGCGATCAGCCGGGCCTCGCCCCGCCCGTCGGATCGTACGACGACGGCGGCGCGGGCGACGCCGGGGTGGGCGCGCAGGACCGCCTCGACCTCGCCCGGCTCGATCCGCACCCCGCGCACCTTGACCTGCTGGTCGGCGCGGCCCAGGTACTCCAGGGTGCCGTCGGCGCGCCAACGGGCCAGGTCGCCCGTACGGTACATGCGGCCGCCCGTGCCCTTCGCGCCGTCCGGGCCGAACGGGTCGGCGACGAAGCGTTCGGCGGTCAGCGCGGGCCTGCCGTGGTAACCGCGCGCCAGCTGCACCCCGGCGAGGTACAGCTCGCCGGTGGCCCCGGGCGGCACCGGACGCAGCGCGGCGTCCAGCACGTACACCCGGGTGTTCCAGACCGGCCGGCCGATCGGCACGGGACCCGGGGTGCCCGGCTCGCAGTCCCAGTGGGTGACGTCCACCGCCGCCTCCGTGGGGCCGTACAGATTGTGCAGCCGCACCCCTGGCAGCACGGTGTGGAAGCGGGCCGCGAGGTCGGCGGGGAGTTCCTCGCCGCTGCACACCACCCGGCGCAGCCTGGTGCACCCGGCCGCCGCGGGCTCGTCGAGGAACGCGCCGAGCATCGACGGCACGAAGTGCGCCGTCGTCACCCCTTCCGTGCGTATCAGCTCCGCGAGGTAGGCCGCGTCCCGGTGCCCGTCGGGCCGGGCGACGACCAGGGCCGCGCCTGTGATCAGCGGCCAGAACAGCTCCCACACCGACACGTCGAAGCCGGTCGGCGTCTTGTGCAGCACCCGGTCCCCGGCGGTGAGCCGGTACGCGTCCTGCATCCACAGCAGCCGGTTGACGACGGCCTCGTGCGAGACGGCGACACCCTTGGGCCGGCCCGTGGAGCCGGAGGTGTGCAGGACGTAGGCGGGGTTGCGCGGGTCGGGAGCGGACGCGGGGGCGGACGCGGACGCGGGGTCGGACCCGCGCGCCCCGTCGTCGTCGGCGGCGTCCACGACGAGGACGGGCGTGTCCCCGGTGGGCAGCGCGGACCGTGCCGCCACCGCCCCGGTGACCAGCAGCGCGGCCGGTCCGGTGTCCGCCAGCAGCAGGGCGACGCGTTCCGCCGGGAGACCCGGGTCGACGGGCACGTACGCTGCGCCCGTCTCCAGGACCGCCAGGAGGGCGACGACCAGGTCGGCGGAGCGGGGCACGGCGACCGCGACACGGGTCTCCGGTCCGGCTCCGGCCCGGCGCAGGCGGCCGGCGAGCGCGCAGGCACGGGCCGCCAGCCCGGCGTAGGTCAGCCGCCGCGTGTCGTGGACGACGGCCGGCGCGTCCGGTGTCCGGGCGGCCTGGGCGGCGAACAGCCCGGGAAGGGTGGCCGGCGCGACGGGCACCGCCGTGTCGTTCCACCGGGTGAGGACCCGGTCGCGTTCCTCGTCGCGCAGTACGTCGAGGGCCGCCAGTCTCCGGCCGGGACCGGCGGAGAACTCCCGCAGCAGCAGACCCAGCCGGTCCGCCAGCGCGGTCACGGCCGCGTGGTCGAAGTGGGCCCGCTGGTAGCCGAGACGGAGCGTGAGGGCACCGTCGTCGGCTCCTTGGGTGACGATGAGGCTCAACGGGTAGTGGGTGGCGTCCCGGCCCCTCACCCCGGAGAGCCGTGGCCCGCGAGCGCCCGCGGGCGGGGCGAAGGACTCCCGGTCGACGGGGTAGTTCTCGAAGACCACGAGGGTGTCGAAGAGCACGGGGTGGCCGGACAGACGCGTGACCTCGCTCAGACCGAGGTGCTGGTGGGCCATCAGGGACGACTGGCCGCTCTGCAGTGCGGTGAGCGTCTCCAGGACGGTCGCCCGCGGGTCCAGGGCGACCCGGACCGGCAGGGTGTTGATGAAGAGTCCGACCATGGACTCGACCCCGGCGACCTCCGGCGGGCGGCCCGCGACCGTGGCACCGAAGACGACGTCGTCCCGGCCCGTCGTCCGGGACAGCAGCACCGCCCAGGCCCCCTGCACCAGGGTGTTGACCGTCAGGCCCGCTTCCCGCGTCAGCCGGTGCAGGGCCGCGACCGTGCCGGAGGGCAGGTCCAGCGTCACGTGACCGGGCTCGGCCGTCGGCGCGCCCGCCGCCCCGGGGGCGAGCAGCGTCGGCTCGTCCAGTCCGGCCAGCTCGGCGGCCCAGGCGGCACGCGCCCCGTCCCGGTCCTGCACGGCGAGCCAGGCGAGGTAGTCGCCGTACGGGGTGACCGCGGGCAGCCGGTCCGCCGAGCCCCGCGACGCGTACAGCGCGAACATCTCGCGCAGCAGCACGGGCATGGACCAGCCGTCCAGCAGGATGTGATGCGGCGTCAGGACGAGGCTGTGGCGCTCCTTGCCGAGCCTGACCAGCGCCAGGCGCAGCAGCGGGGGCCGCGACAGGTCGAACCGTGCCGACTGCTCCTCCTCGGCGACCCGGTCGCGCCGGACCGCCTGCTCCGTCGCGGGCGTGCCGGTCAGGTCCACGGTGCGCCACGGCAGCTCGGGATCGCGCACGACGACCTGGACGGGGGCACCGGTGGCGTCGTCGTGCACGAACCCGGCGCGCAGGTTGGCGTGCCGGCGCAGCAGCGCCGTCCACGCCTCGCGCAGGACCGACGCGTCAAGGGGGCCTTCCAGGTCCAGTACGAGCTGGGCGGTGTAGACGTCGGTGTCCCGGGCGTCGTACAGCGCGTGGTACAGGAAACCGTCCTGGAGCGGGGAGAGCGGGAGGACGTCCTCCAGGCCCGGGTGGGCGGCCTCCAGGGCCTCCACCTGGTGCTGGGTCAGCGGCACGAGGGGGAAGTCGGACGGCGTGTGGCCGCCGCTGTCCGCGCCCGCGAGGGTTTCCAGGGCCCGCCGCCACCGC
Organism: Streptomyces sp. NPDC017890; assembly: GCF_044328675.1. Classification (NCBI taxonomy): domain Bacteria; kingdom Bacillati; phylum Actinomycetota; class Actinomycetes; order Kitasatosporales; family Streptomycetaceae; genus Streptomyces; species Streptomyces sp. NPDC017890. The sequence continues at coordinate 1,809 of NZ_JBIRHU010000037.1, read as the reverse complement.
TCGGCCAGGTCCCGCACCTCCGCCTCGTCGAGCAGCTTTCCCGCCCACGCGAACGTCGCCGACAGCACCGGGCCGTCCGGGCCGTCCACCGTGACGGCGTTGACGTCCAGGGCGTGCGCGAGCGGGGTGGCCGGGTCGGTGCCGGGTCCGCCCGGCAGGGCGAGCGGCGACCAGTGGGACGCACCGGACGGGGAGGCGGACGCCGTCGGCGTGCGCCCGAGGTAGTTGAAGCCGACCTGGGGCCGGGCGAGACCGGCGAGCGGGGGCGCGGTGCCGGCGTCGAGGTGGCGGAGCAGGCCGTACCCCGAGCCGTCGCCGGGGACCGCCCGCAGCTGCTCCTTGACCCGCTTCACCGCGTCCGCCGGGTCGTCCCCGCAGACGGTGACGTCGAGCCGTACGGGGTGGACGCGGGTGAACCAGCCCACCGTGCGCGACAGGTCCACGTCCGCCCGGCCGGTGTCACGGCCGTGGCCCTCCAGGTCCACCAGCACACCGCCTTCGGCGTCGGCCCCGCGAGCCGTACGCCACTGCCGCACGGCGAGAGCCAGCGCGCCGAGCAGCACGTCGTCGACGCCGCCGTGGAAGGCGGCGGGGACGGACGACAGCAGCGGGACCGTTTGCGCACCGGGCAGCGTCACCGTCAGCCGCCGTGCCGTGCCGGCGGTGTCCCGCGACCGGTCCAGCGGGCGACGGCCGAGCGCGGGCTCGTCGGCGCCCACCCTGTCCGTCCAGTACGGCACTTCCGCCCGCAGCGCCGGATCCTGCGCCCGTTCGGTGAGCAGGGCCGCCCAGCGCCGGAACGAGGTGCCCACCGGGTCCAGCCGCACCGGCTCACCGGCAGCCACCGCCTCCCACGCCTGCCGCAGGTCCGGCAGCAGGATGCGCCACGACACACCGTCCACGGCGAAGTGGTGCACGGTCAGCAGCAGCCGGCCCGGGGCCTTCGCGCCCGCGTCGAACCACACCGCCTGCACCATCAGGCCCGACTCCGGCGCCAGCCGCGCCACCGCCGCCCGCGTCTCCGCGGCGACATCGGCGCCGGCCGCGGGAACACGGCGCACGCACCGGGCGGCATCGACCGAACCCCGCTCACCCACCTCGCACGCCCAGTCGGCGGACACCCGCAGCCGCAGCGCGTCGTGGTGGTCCAGCAGCGCCTGCACCGCCGCCGTCAGCCGCTCCTCGCCCAGCCCCGCCGGGACCTGGAGCAGCACCGACTGCTGGAAGCCCTCCACGGTGCCCCGCCACTCCCGCAGCCAGCGCATCACCGGAGTCGGCTCCACCGGGCCCGTGCCGTCGTCCTCGACGGCGTCCGCCGGTTCCCCGCCGGCGGTGCGGCAGACCCCCGCGAGCGCGGCCGGCGTCCGGTGCTCGAAGACGTCGCGCGGGGTGAGGACCAGGCCGGCCCGCCGTGCCCGGCTGACCAGCTGGATCGACATGATGCTGTCCCCGCCCAGCGCGAAGAACCCGCCGTCCGCGCCCACCCGTTCGACGCCCAGAACCTCCGCGAACAGCGTGCACAGGATCCGCTCCGCGGGAGTGCGGGGTGTCCGCCCCGCGCCCGCCGTGCCGGTGAAGTCGGGCACGGGCAGAGCCGCGCGGTCGAGCTTGGCGTTCGAGGTGATCGGCAGCGCGTCGAGCAGGAGGACGTCGGAGGGGACCATGTACTCCGGCAGCCGTTCGGCAAGGGCCGCCCGGAGCGCGCCGGGCTCGGGGTCGCGGCCCGGTTCGGGCACGACGTAGCCGGTGAGGTGTCTGGCGCCGGAGGGTGCCTGGTGCACCAGGACCACGGCGTCGGCGACGCCGTCC
>NZ_JBIRHU010000036.1:0-44561 GCF_044328675.1 Streptomyces sp. NPDC017890 | reverse complement strand
CCGGTCCGGGAGCAACGGCTCGATCCGCGCCCACTGCGCATCAGTCAACGGCACACCCGAACCAACGACCGACTGATCCAAACGAAACTGCCTAGCAGCGCAGTTGCTCGGCCAGTCCGACAATGATGCCCTCCGGACCGCGGAGGTAGCAGAGGAGATAGCTGTCCTCGAACCGGGCGATCTCGCCGACGAGTTCGGCGCCGTGGGTGCGCAGGCGGGCAACGGTGTCCTCGATGTCGTCGACGGCGAACATGACGCGATGCGTGCCCAGAATGTTGTGCGGGGGGTTGCGCGGCCCGGCACTGGTCGCCGCAGGGCTGCGGTACCTCGCCAGCTCGAGCCGGCTGTGACCGTCCGGGGTCCGGACCATCGCGATGTCACAGCGGACGCCGTCGAGTCCGGTGCACTGGTCGGCGACGATCCCCTCGACCTCCGCCCTGCCCTCCAGCTCCATACCGAGTTCCACAAAGAAGGCGATGGCGGCATCCAGGTCCCCGACGACAATGCCGACGTTGTCCATCCGCTGAATCGCCATGATGGTTTCTCCTTCTTCCTCGTGCGGCCGGTAGTGGCCGCGGATGTCCCTGGGACGGAGCCGGTGTCACGTTCTCGGCATCCGCAGAGCGCCGAACTTCAATCAATCAGGATCGCGCCTCAGCACCGCTACAGCAGCGCCACGAGCCAGGCACCCCCCACCGAAGGTGAGTGTGGCGCTGGTGACCGCTTCCATAAAAGGCGATCAGCCGCAGCGTGCTGTTTCCATTCCTCAATGGTCCCTCGACTATTCGCGGCGTGCGCGCTTGCGCGTTGCGCATCCCCGAACTAATGCATGGTGCCGGGTCCCCTCTGGAGGGTGGAGTTCCCCGTGCCGCTCGCCCTCGCGCCGCCACCCCCTGCCCGCCGCCCGGCGCGAGCGGGGACACCGCGTCGGCCCCCGGTGGGACCGAGCGTCCCTGGACGGGAAGGCAGATCAACGCTGAACGGGGCTCTGTGAAGAAGCTCCGGTCTCTCACCGTCCAGCCGAACCTCGACGCCGACGTACCGCTGACACAGCGAGTACGCGGTCACCCTCTTGTCGGCTCATCTGTCCCGAGTCGGCTGGTGAGGCCGGCGACGGCCGGTACTCCGCTGCGTACATGCGAGGCCGCGCCGCGCCCGTTCCCTCCGCCGCCCCGGTTTCAGGGCACTGAAAGCATCGTGAAACAGCGCTGAATGCGCCCTGCCGCAAACTCTGCGGCATGACGACAACGACATCGCACCCTTTCGCCATCGCGGCCGAGGGGCTGCGCAAGGCGTACGGGGACAAGACGGTCCTCGACGGCATCGACCTGACGGTGCCGGCCGGCACCGTCTTCTCACTGCTCGGGCCGAACGGCGCGGGCAAGACCACCGCCGTCAAGATCCTCTCCACCCTCGTCACCGCCGACGCCGGCGACCTGCATGTCGGCGGCCACGACGTGACCACCGACCCGCAGGCCGTGCGGGCCGCGATCGGCGTCACCGGGCAGTTCTCCGCCGTCGACGGCCTGATCACCGGCGAGGAGAACATGCTCCTCATGGCGAACCTTCATCACCTGACCCGCACCGCGGGCCGCCACACCGCCACCGAACTCCTCGAGCGCTTCGACCTGGTGGAGGCCGCCAAGAAGCCCGTCTCCACCTACTCCGGCGGCATGAAACGCCGCCTCGACCTCGCCATGACCCTGGTCGGCACCCCTCGGATCATCTTCCTCGACGAGCCCACCACCGGCCTCGACCCCCGCAGCCGCCACAACATGTGGCAGATCATCCGCGAGCTCGTCTCCGATGGCGTCACCGTCTTCCTCACCACCCAGTACCTGGAGGAGGCCGACGAACTCGCCGACCGCATCGCGGTGCTGAGCAACGGCAAGATCGCCGCCGCGGGGAGTGCGGACGAGCTGAAGCGGCTCATCCCGGGCGGGCACGTGCGGCTGCGGTTCTCCGACCCGGCCGCGTACCGGTCCGCCGCCGTCGCCCTGCGCGAGGCGACCAGGGACGACGAATCCCTGGCGCTGCAGATCCCCAGTGACGGAAGCCAGCGCGAGCTGCGCTCGATCCTCGACTGGCTGGACTCGGCAGGTGTCGAGGCGGACGAGCTGACCGTGCACACTCCCGACCTCGACGACGTGTTCTTCGCCCTGACCGGCGGCGACGCCCGCGTCCCCGACCAGCCCAGCCAGACCAAGGAGGCTGTCCGATGAGCGCCTTCTCCCTCGCCGTGCGTGATTCGTCCACCATGCTGCGCCGCAACCTCCTGCACGCCCGGCGCTACCCGTCCATGACACTGAACCTGCTGCTCACGCCGATCATGCTGCTGCTGCTCTTCGTCTACGTCTTCGGAGGCGTGATGAGCGCGGGCATCGGTGGCGGTGGCGCCGACCGCTCCGACTACATCGCCTACCTCGTCCCGGGCCTCCTGATGATGACCATCGGCAGCACCGTGATCGGGGCCGCGATCTCCGTCTCCATGGACATGACGGAGGGCCTGATCGCCCGCTTCCGTACGATGGCGGTCTACCGCGGGTCTCTGCTCGTCGGGCACGTCGTCGGCAGCGTGCTGCAAGTGCTCGCCAGCCTGGTCCTCGTCGGTGCCATCGCCGTGGCCATCGGTTTCAGGTCCACTGACGCCACGGCCGTGGAGTGGCTGGCGGCGTTCGGACTGATTGCCCTGTTCACCCTCGCGCTCACCTGGATCGCGGTCGGGATGGGCATGGCCAGCCCGAACCCCGAGGCGGCCAGCAACATGGCATACCCGCTGATCCTCCTCCCGCTCATCTCGAGCGCCTTCGTCCCCATCGACGCGATCCCGGGCTGGTTCCAGCCGATCGCCGAGTACCAGCCGTTCACGCCGGCCATCGAGACCCTGCGTGGCCTGCTGCTCGGCACCGAGATCGGCGCCAACGGGTGGATCGCGATCGCCTGGTGCGTCGGCCTCACCGCCCTCGGCTATCGCTGGTCGACGGCGTTGTTCAACCGCGACCCGAAGTAACCGCCATGACAGCGCGGGCCGCCTCCCGCAGCTCGTCCCGCTGCAGAGCGGCGTACTCAGACACCGCGTCGGCGTACGCCGCTCTGTCAGCGTCCTCGGCCGCCTTCCGGGCACGGGCCGCCGACATCGTCGGACAGAACTCACGCAACACCCGCAGCCGTTCGGCCAGCGCGATCATCCGTACGGCGGAGGCGTCGCCGGACGCGAGCCCCGCCATGCCCAGCGCATGCATCACCGTCCCCGCCACAGGGAGTTCCATGGGCGAGCCGGGCGGACCGGAGAGCAGGGCCCGCAGCCCCTTCCGCAGCCGGCCGAGCGGCTCCGCGACCAGCTCGAGCCGTCCCGCGTGCGCGTGCGCCGTCACCGCCGCCGACTGGATCTGCAGCACCCACCGGTCGAGGAAAGGGTCGCCGCTGTACACCGGGCCGGCCTCGGCCATCCCCTCCACGGCGCTGCGCCACAAGCCGAGCCCGACCTCCGTCAGTCCGCGGGTGAGCGCGATCTCCGCACGTCCGCCGAGGCCGGGGCCGTGGAAGTCGTCCTGCTGCGAGGCGTTGTCGCCCTCCGCCTGCCGTAGCCAGTCCTCGGCCTCGTCGGGGTCGCCGCGCTGCAGGCAGGCGAGGACGAGGCTCCCGCGGACGCCGATGGAGTCGTGCTCGTCACCGAGTCGCAGCAGTGCCTCGAGCGTCGACTTGAGGTGCCCGTACGCGGCCTCGCCCTGCTCCATCTGCAAACACAGCTCGCTCAGCCGGGCGTGTCCCATGACCTGCAGGAACGGGTTGTCGACCGGCGCCAGTGCGGCGATGATCCGGTGAGCCGAGGCGAACGCGCGGTCGATGTCGTGCTCGTGCTCCCAGACGTAGGTGGCGACGCACTCGGCGACACCGGCGAGCAGCGGCTGCTCGCTGTCGCAGAGCTTCTGCAGCACTTGGTAGTCGGGAGGCAGCATCTCGGGCACCGCGCTCAGCACCACCGCGATGGCGCGCAGCAGTGTGTCCGGCGGGGCCGGGGGCAGCCGCCGGAGGGTGACGAGCTGGCGTACGGCGTGCGGGCCGTAGCCCATGAACAGGCTCCCCGTGCACATCACCGCGGCGGCGCGGGCGACTTCGACGTATTCGGGTTCGGGGTGGTAGTGCGACAGCGTCGGGCCGGTGTCCGCGGCGAGGGCGGTGAGGCGGGGGTAGCTGGAACCGATGGACCACAGGGCGGCGAGGACGGCGGTGAGGGCGGTGGTGGTGGGGCCGTCCGACCGGGCCAGGGCGTGTCGCAGGGCCAGGACGAGGTTGTCCTGCTCGGCCCTGATCCGCTCCCAGGCGACCCGTGGTTCCGAGCCGAAGAACCAGTCGTGGTGGGCGACCCCGAAGTCCCGCGCCCAGGCGAGAAACCGGCCGATGGCCTCCCCTTCCTCGCCCGCCTCCGCGCGCCGGACCGCGCTGAACTCCCGTACGGTCTCCAGCATCCGGAACCGCACGCCGGCCGGGGTGTCGGCGACGGTGAGGAGCGACTGATCGGCCGACTGCTCAAGGAGGAACAGCGCGTCCTCGCCGAGCACTTGCTCCGCCGCCTCACCGGTGAAGCCGCCGGGGAAGACGGACAGCGTGCGCAGCGCGGCCCTGGCGTCCTCGTCGAGCAGGTTCCAGCTCCAGTCCACGACCGCGTGCAGTGTGCGGTGGCGCTCCGGCACGTCCCGCACCCCGCCGCGCAGCAGTGCGAACCGGTCGCCGAGGCGGCGGGCGATCTCCGGCACCGAGAGCACCCGCACCCGCGCCGCGGCCAACTCCACGGCGAGCGGCAGCCCGTCGAGGTGGCGGCACAGCTCGGCCACCGTGTCCGGCGGCAGCTCCACGCCGGGCCGGGCGGCGCGGGCCCGCTGTGTGAACAGCTCGATGGAGGTGCAGAGAGCGAGCTCCGGCAGCGCGTACACCGCCTCCGATGTCAGGCCGAGCGGGGCCCGGCTGGTGGCGAGCACCCGCAGGTCCTTCGAGGCCGCGACCAGGGCCCGTACGAGGTCGGCGGCGCCCCGGACGACCTGCTCGCAGTTGTCCAGCACCAGCAGTGCGGGCGCGGAGCCGAGCACACCGAGGATGCCGGACACCGGGTCGGCGGCGGTGCGGCCGCCCACGGCGCCGGGCCGCCCCTCGCCCGCGCCGAGCGCGGAGGCCACCTCCGCGGCCACGTCCGCGTCCGCGGTGACGCCGGCGAGCGGCACGAAATACACCACGCGCTGCTCTGCCCGGCGGCTGACGGCGTGCGCGAGCCGGGTCTTGCCGAGGCCGCCGGGACCGACGACGGTGACGGCGCGGGAGGCGCGCAGCAGCCGCTGCACCGCCGCGATGTCCTCATCCCGGCCGAGGAGCGGGTTCGGCTCGTGCGGCACGCCGTGCCGGACCACGGCCGCCTCGCCGCGCAGCAACTCCCGCTGGACGGCCTTGAGCCCTGCGCCCGGATCTGTGCCGAGCTCGTCGCGGAGTTCACGGCGGTACACCTCGTACCGCGTCAGCGCGTCGGACGGGCCCGCCGTCGCCGCCACGCCGCGCAGTAACTCGGCGAGCACCTCCTCGTCGCGCGGATGCTCAGCGGCGGCTACGGCCAGCGGCCCGGCCGCCTCCGCGTGCCGTCCGAGGCGGGCGAGCGCGAGGGCCTGCGCGCGTACGAGCGTGCCGCGGACGGGGGCGCGCTCGGTGCGTAGCGCGGCTACGGGGTCGTCGGTGTCGCCGACCAGGGCAGGGGTGCCCTCCCACAGCGCGAGCCCGGCCTCGGCCGCGGCCAGCGCCCCCGCGTGGTCCCCGGCCCTGGCCCGGTCCGCGCTCGCGGCGGCGTGCAGCAGCAGGGCGGAGCTGTCGACCCGGTCCTCGGCGAGGGCGAGCCGGTATCCGGTCGGCGTGCTCGCGAGGACATCGGCGCCCAGCTGCGCCCGCGCCCTGGACACAAGGACCTGCAGCGCCCTTCCCGGACGCTCCGGCAACTCGTCCGGCCACAGCCCCGCCACCAGCCTCTCGGTACTGCAGCCCGCGCGCACGTCGTCCGCGAGCAGCGCGATGAGACCACGGAGCCGGGGCGCGGTGACCTCCTGTCCGCGATAGGCGACACGCGGCAGCAGGGTCAGGTCGATGGTCACCCATGCAGATTAGCCAAGGCTCGGCGGCCGTCCGAACTCCCGTCGTGCGGGCGGTCCCCGTCCAACGCCCGCCCGCCGCACCCGCCCCGACCGTGCCTGCACCCGCGCCGACCGATCCCGCCACCGTGCCGCCGGAGCGCAGCGGCCAACACCGCCAGTAGGAGCACTTACCTGGTTGCGCACCGCCGACACTGCGGGAGTCCAGGGCCTACACGCGTCATTGCGGCGCGAGACCGGTCACACAATGATCAAAGGCCCGCACCCCTGGGTCGTGGGTGACCAGGAGCGTGGTGCGACCGCGGGTGGCGTCGAGGATGTCGGCCAGCACGGCTGCGGCGGGGGTCGGGGTCGAGTCCTTCGGTGGGCTCGTCCAGGACGAGGACGAGGACGAGGACGAGCCGATCGGCGAGCAGCGCGCGGGCCAGCAGCGGACGACTGCGCTGGCCGCCGGACATGGCGGTACCGTCCTCGCCGAGGAGGGTGTCCCAGCCGTCGGGCCGCGACTGGACCCACTCCAGGAGCCGGGCCCTGCGCACCGCCTCGCGCAGGTCGGTGTCCGTGGCGTCGGGGCGGGCCAGGAGCAGGTTGGCGAGGATCGTCGTGTGGAAGACATGGGCGTCCTGGGTCATCCCCGTGATGACGCGGCGGGCGGCGCTGCCCGCGACCTCGCGCAGTTCGCGTCCGGCGACCAGGACGCTCCCGGCCTCGTAGTCGACGAACCGCATGAGCACCGCGCGCCCGCCTGGCGTGGTTCTACGGACACACCCGTCGGAGGCACCTGCCTCCAGCACGGGAAGCAGGCTCACCCGCAAAGATGCACTGCGGTCGCCGTGGCCCACGCCGCAAGCGCCACGGCCGAACCTGGAGCGCATCCGGGGGTGACGGCCCTGTCGTTTCCTCGGCGCTGTCGCCCCCTCACGATTCATTCCGGAGGCCGGCGTTCGCTGTTCGCTGATGCACGGACCTGCTCTGCGTGGCGGGTCAGGGCGTCGATGCGGGTGATCAGTTCTGTGTGGTCGGCTGCAAGGTGATCGCGTGCGCGGGCCAGCGGACCGATGAGTCCGCCGGCGTCGTCCTGGCCGAGTGCCTGCAAGAGGGGGGTACGGGCCTCAGCGGGGAGACCGGTGAGAGCGGTGACCTGACCGGCGAGCTGGCGCAGGTCGCCGGCGTTGCCGCGGGCCCAGGCGGTGACAGTGCGGTCGGCGGCGCGGCGGTCCCGGGCGGCCTGGACGCGCTGTTCGCCCGTGGTGCCGGGGGCCCCGGGGCGCAGGCGCAGATAGCGGCGTTCGGCGGCCTGCCGACTGGCGACGCCGAGTGGACGGGCGAGATCGGCCCAGCTGGCCCCCGCAGAACGTGCGGTTTCGATCAGACCCGTCTCCCAGCCCGCGAGATGGGCGCGGACCTGGCGCAGGAGGAGCAGCGCGGCGAGTGCCTGGTCGGAACTGACCTCGCTGCTGAGCCGCCCTTCGGGCTCATGTGCCTGGGCGGTGTGGACGGCCTCGTCGATCGCCGCCAGTGCCGCCTCGGCGGCAAGGAACGACGCGGGCTGCGTACCGGCTTTCTGGGGGTCTGCGGTCATGATTCACCTCCACTCGAAGGCGTCACCCGACAGGTGACATCTGAACTTGTCATCGTTTCGATGACATGCTACAAGAAATACAGGAAGCAGCGCATGAGCGGTTCTGTTCGTAGTGGAGGTGCTTCACGATGCTGATGCGTACCGACCCTTTCCGTGAGTTCGACCGGCTCACCCAGCAGTTGTTCGGCAACACGTCCGGCACCTGGTCGCGTCCCACGGCGATGCCCATGGACGCCTACCGTGAGGGGGACGCCTACGTCATCGCCCTCGACCTGCCCGGTGTCGACCCGGGCGCGATCGACATCGACGTCGAGCGCAACATGCTGACCGTCAAGGCCGAACGCCGGCCCGTCACCAAGAGCGACGACGTGCAGATGGAGCTCTCGGAGCGGCCCCTGGGCGTCTTCTCCCGCCAGGTGATGCTGGCCGACACACTCGACACCGAGCACATCAGTGCCGACTACGACGCGGGTGTGCTCACCCTGCGCGTGCCGATCGCTGAGCGCGCCAAGCCCCGAAAGATCTCCATCGGCGCCGACCAGGGGCGCAAGGAGATCTCCGGCTGACACGCAGCCACCGCGGTGACGGAGGGCGGACCCGGTCTGCCCGCAGCACCCGCCCTCCGCCCGCCGGTACGAAACCGTGAGGGCAAGGAGGACCCCCATGGCCATGCACTGGGACGTGTTCCTCGACGAGGTACAGGAACGCGGCGAGTACAAGACCCGTGCGGAGGCGGACCGTGCCGCACGCACCGTGCTGGGGCTCCTGGGCGCGCACCTGGTGGGCGAGGTAAGGGTGGAGCTTGCCGCCCGGCTCCCGGAGACCTTCGCCCTGATCCTCCTCAACCCGCTCCAGGCCGCCGAACCCCTCTCCGCCGAACGGTTCGTACGCGCCACCGCGGCCTGGATCGACGGCGCCACCGAACGGACCGCAGCCTGGGACGTCGGCGCCGTGCTCAGCGTGACCGCCGACGCGGCGGGCGAGGAGCTCACCCGCCGCGTCCTGCTGCAACTCCCACCCGGATACGACCTTCTCTTCGGCCGGCCGCACAACGGCACCACCCTCGCCACCACATCCGATGACTGAAACCTGCCGCGTCGGCGGCCACCGGCCCACACAACCGACACGCCCACGAGCGAGAAAGGCACCCTTCACCGATGCAGACCCAGACGGCCCCGGAGACGGTCACCACGACCCCGGCCATGTCGTACGGACAGATGCTGGAACAGGTCCGCTACAACGGCGCCTACCCCACTCGCGAGCGGGCCGAGGAAATCGTCTCCACCGTCCTGGCCGCCCTCGGCCGCCGCATCACCGGCGAGGAACGCGTCGAACTGGCCGCCCGCCTGCCCCGCGAGGCCGCGCAGATCTTCGCCGCCCAGATCCCCGGAACCGACTCCATGACCGGCTGGGCCTTCGTCCGGGACCTCGCCGCCCGCACCGGCGGCTCCCTGGCCACCACCCGCTGGGACGTCGGGTCCGTCCTGGGTGTCGTCGCCCGCATCGCCGGACCCGGCCTGCTCGACCGCATGCTCACCCAGCTCCCCTCCGGCTACGCGATCCTTTTCGGCCGCGCAGAACTCACTCAGGCGGCCTGACCTTTTGCCGTCGCGACGCCTACGGCCGCCTCGCCGCGGCCACCGACTCCCGTGGGACAAGTCGCCAAGAAGGTCATGGCCGCCGCGGCGCCGTACACCGACCAGCTCGATGATCTCCCCGGACCACGCCACAAGCCGAAGGCCCGTGCCTCGCCCGAGCCGCGGTGGCCCGCGGGCATGAGCAACGGTGAATTCGGGCGACGCCCCCTACACGGGCCGCGAGGAGGGTAGATCATGGGCGGGGGTGTTCTGTGCCCGGGTCGAGGAGCTCGGTCACAAGCCGACGGGCGTACGTGGCGTCGAGTCCGGCCGGGCGGAAGAGGATGCGGTACATCATGGGGGCGACCACCCGGTCCATCACCGTCTCGACGTCGGGAGTGCTCTCCTCCCGGCCGATCGCGCGGGCGAGCATGACGTCGACCTGTTCGGCCGCGTAGGCCGAGCACTGGCCGGCGTTGCTGCCGTCCGGGTCGCCGAGCAGGGCGTCACGAATGTAGGCGCGGCCGGAGGGGGACGACATCTCGTCGAGGAACTGTTCGGCCCAGACTGTCAGGTCGGACAGCAGGTCTCCGTGGCCCGCAGGCGCGGTGTCGGGCCGCAGGCGTTCCACCGCGACATCCGACAGCAGCGCCTGAAGGTCGCCCCAGCGGCGGTAGATCGTCGAGGGGGTGACTCCGGCGCGCTGGGCGACCAGTGGGACGGTCACCGCGTCGCGACCCCGCTCCGACAGGATGTCGCGGACAGCGGTGTGCACCGAAGCCTGGACCCGTGCACTGCGCCCGCCGGGGCGCACCATCGGCTTACGACTCATACCTCCACCTTAAGGCACAGATATTGCGTTTAAGGAGGAGCGGGCCGGCTCGACGGCCGCGCCGGGCCCCCGCCGGTCTCCTCGTTGCGGGCATCCGGTCCTGATGCCGACCGGAGTCGAACGGCGTACGGGCCGGGCCGGAACCGTCCGGCCCGCGCGCCGCTCTCAGGCGGTCGGCGCGAGCGATCGGGCGGGCTGTGTCCGCTCGTAGGCGTGGCCCACCCGTAGCAGCTGCCGCTCGCCGAAGGGCCGTCCGAGCAGCTGCATGCCGATCGGCATGCCCGCCGTGTCGTGGCCCACCGGGACGGAGAGAGCGGGCACTCCCGTGATGTTGGCCGGGGAGGACAGGCGCACGTAGGCATCGGAGACGGCCTCGGTCGAGCCGTCGGACCAGGTGACGCTCTCCTGACCGGCCTTCACCGCGGTCATCGGGACCGCCGGGGCGGCGATCACATCGACCTTCTCCAGAAGGCGGGCCCATTCCTCCCGCATGAGCGTCCGGGAGCGCTGGGCACGCAGATAGTCGCCCGCGCCCATCAGCTCACCGGCCTCCAGGAGGATGCGGACGTCCGCCTGGTACAGCTCGGGGACCGTGCGCAGTGTGCCCTCGTGGTAGGCGGTGGCCTCCGGCACCATCAGCCCCCACTGGGTGGCCTGGACGTACCGGGTCATCGGGATGTCGATCCCGACGAGATGGGCGCCGAGCGTCTCCAGCTGCGCGATGCCCCGGCGGACGGCGGCCTCCACCTCCGCGTCGACATGGTCGAAGTAGTAGTTGCGCGGCACTCCGACGCGCACGCCCGCCAGGTCCGGCTCCCGTTCCGGCCGGTGGTCGACGGCGGGGGCATCCAGTGAGGCGGGGTCTCGCGGGTCGTGCCCGGCGAGGACGGTCAGGACCAGGGCCGCGTCCTCGACGGTGCGGGTGACCGGGCCGACGTGGTCCAGCGACCAGGACAGTGACGTGACGCCGTGGCGCGGCACCAGCCCGTAGGTCGGCTTGAAGCCGACGACTCCGTTCAGCGCGGCGGGAACCCGGATCGACCCGCCGGTGTCGGTGCCGAGGGCGAAGGTCGCCGCCCCGGCCGCCACCGCGACGGCGGATCCGCCGCTGGAGCCTCCCGCGACCCGGCCGCGGTCCCAGGCGTTGCCGGTCTGAGGGGTGGTCAGGCCGTAGGCGAACTCGTGGGTGTGGGTCTTGCCGATCAGGACGGAGCCTGCGGCCCGCAGCCGGGCGGCGACCGTGCTGTCGGCGGAGGCGCGGTGACCGGTCCGGACCAGGGAACTGGCGCTGGTGGGTGAACCGGCGACGTCGATCAGATCCTTGAGCCCGGCCGGGACGCCGTGCAACGGCCCCCGGAACACGCCGCGGGCCGCTTCCTGCTCGGCCTCCCGCGCCGAGCCGCGGGCCTGCTCAGCGGTGACCGCGACGTACGCCTCGACGTGCGGGTCCACCTGGTCGATGCGGTCGAGGACCGAGTCCACCAGCTCGACGGGGGACAGCCGGCGGGCCCTGATCTGCTGCGCGGCGTCGGCGAGGGTCAGCTCATACGGCTGCATCGTGCTTCTCCTTTCCGGCGCGGTAGGCGCCGGCGGGCGGGGTGTCCCCGAAGTCCAGCTCACGCAGGACCGCGACGACGGAGTGGATGTGGTGGGCGGTGGCAGCGACCGCGGCGTGACGGTCATCGGGCAGCGGAAGTCCGGCACGGGCGGCCCAGCGGGCGGCCTCGGGGGGCGTGAGTTCAACGGAGGGCACAGGTTTCTCCTGATCAGGGGGCGTGACCACGAGCATTCCACGCCAAAAGCTAACGGTTTGCGTTAACCCGACCGTAGGGCCTACGGTCGGGTTAACGCAAACCCATTGCTTTTATGGAAGGAGCCCCATGCCCGGCGTCATCTCCGACGTACAAGCGGTGGCCGACACACCCGCGTTCTCCGACGCACCCGCGCACGTCGCTCACCACGCCACCCGCACCCGTGCGAATACGAAGAGGCGCACGGCTTCTTTCGCCCTCGACGTGTCGGTACTCGCGGCCCTCCTGGCCGCGTCCAGCGCTCCGACCCCGCTCTACCCTCTCTACCAGGACCGGTGGGGCCTCTCCGCTCTCCGCCGTCACCGTGGTCTTCAGCGCGTACGCCCTGGCCCTGTTGCTGGCTGCACGGTGCCGGGCTGCCCGCCGTCTACGGCGGCGCGGTGCTGGCCGGCATCGCCTTCGGCGCCGTTTCCCAAGGGGCGCTGCGTATGTTCCTCGCCTGTTCCTCGCCTCGCTCGACGAGCAAGACCGTGCCGCGACACTGGCCGCCTACTACACCCTCAGCTACCTCTCCATGAGCCTGCCCGCCGTCGCCGCGGGCGCCGCCACCCAGTACTACGGGCTGGGGACCACCTCACACGCTTACGCCATCACCGCCGCGCTTCTCGCCCTGGCGGCCCTGGCGGCACTCACCGCGTCACGACACGGGGCGGCCCGCCCCGAAGCCGACCGCTCCCGCTGAAGAGAACAACCGACCGCTCGCGCTGCAGAGCACAAAGGAAACGACACACAATGCGCCCTTCCCCAGCCGCCACCCCCACCCCCTCCTGGACCGTGGGCGGCGTCACCGTCCACCGCATCGACGAAGTCGCCCTGCCGCCCGCGACCGGACCCTGGCTGCTGCCCGACGCCACCCCTGAGGTGGTGACCGCCCAGGACTGGCTGCACCCCCACTTCGCCGACCAGGACGGAATTCTGCACATCGACAGCCACAGCTTCGCGTTCGTCGTGAACGGGCTGCGCGTTCTCGTGGACACCGGCATCGGCAACGGCAAGGAGCGGGCCAACCCGGCCTGGCACGATCTGCGGACCGACTTCCTGGAGCGCCTCACCGCCGCCGGTTTCCCCCCGGACTCCGTCGACCTGGTGATTCTCACTCACCTGCACGCCGATCACGTCGGCTGGAACACACGGCAGGTGAACGGCGACTGGATCCCCACCTTCCCCAACGCCCGCTACCTCACCGCTCGCGCCGAGCGGGAGTTCTGGGCCACGTACGACTTGGAGGAGGCACGCGAACAGATGTTCCGCGACTCCGTGTTCCCGGTCGAACAGGCGGGTCTGCTGAGCACGGTCGACGTCCCGCACGAGGGGGCCGAGATCACCCCCGGCCTGCGCTTGATCCCGACGCCCGGCCACACCCCCGGCCACGTCGCCGTGGAACTGACCAGCCAGGGTGAGACGGCGCTGATCTCCGGCGACTGCGTCCACCACCCCGTCCAGCTCTCCCACCCCGTCATCGGCGCCTGCGTCGACATCGACCCGCAGCAGTCCGAGGCCACCCGCCGCAAGCTGCTCGGCTCCCTCGTCGGCACGGACACCGTCCTCCTCGGCACCCACTTCGCACCGCCCACCGCCGGCCGCGTGGTCGCCCACGGGGACGCCTACCGGCTGGAGCCCGTCCCTGCTTCCTGATGCCGTTGCCACGCCGTCCCGGTTACCGCAGGTTACGCCGGATTTCGCGATCCGAGTCACCTGGAGGCTGGATGACGGGCCTCGACGGGACCGGCCCCGGATGTTCACCGTGCTGAAGACGGGGGAGCGCACCCTGGCGGCGGCGAAGGGGGCGTCGGTCCGGTTCGCGTGCCGGAGCGACAAGTTCCTTGAATCGACGAGTGCGGCTCACGTCGACATCGGCCCGGCCCGGCTCCTCGTACCGGACGGTGCGGCAAAGCCCTCCTCGGCGAAGACGCGATCGAGTTCTGCGCACAGGTAGTCCACCCCCCTCGCCGGCCGGGCCGTGCTGACCCGCCAGGATCCGGCCGGTCGGGGCGATCCTCACCGACGGCTCCTGCGCCGGCCTCGCCGCAGCGCCGTGTCGTGATCCCTGTCGTGCTGACCCGCGATTTCCAGGATTTCTCAGGCGCGGTCGGATGTGCTCGAAACACTTCCCGCGGAGCATGAAGTCGAGCGTGTCGTCTCAGGGCCTTCGGGCATGGAAGCGTACTTACGGGAGGACGATGTCACGGCCGGCTCCGCCCTCGAGGGCGTCCTTTCCAGTGCCACCGCAGACGAGGTCGTCGCCGCCCTCGCCGTCCAGTGTGTCGTTGCCGGAGCCGCCGAGGATGATGTCGCGGCCGTCCCCGCCCATGGCGTGGTCGTCGCCCGGGCCGGCGTGCACGGTGTCGTCACCACCGTAGCCCTGGATCATGTCGTCGCCCTGGCCGCCCCAGAGCTGCTGGTTGCTGCTGTCGCCCATCAGGTGGTCCGTGCCGTCGCCGCCGTGCAGGGCTGCGGGTCCCATGACCATGTCGTTCCCCGCGTCGCCCAGCACGGTGCGTGCGGTGTGGGCGTGCAGTTCGTCGTCGCCGGGGCCGCCGCTGACGGTGCCGATCCCGGGGGTGAAGGCGGCGATCGTGTCATTGCCGTCGCCGAGTAAGACGTCGATCCTGTCGGGCCGGGGGCTGTCGGCGGGCAGTTCGCAGACGACGGAGGTGGTCTCCTCGGGTCTGGAGTACGCACAGTGGTCGCCCGGTTCGAGCGGGACCACGTCGCTGAAGCCGATCCGCCGGATCCCGTCGCTGGTGTACATGGAGAATATGTTCAGGCTGTTGGTCTGTCCTGCGGCGGCGGTGAAGGAGATCGACTGAGTTGCCCAGTCGGCTCCGACGCGGGCCTTCGTCTCGGCGGCGGCTGCCGGGCTGACGGCGAGGCCGGCGGTGAACAGGGTCACGGCGACCGCGCTGACGGTGGTTCGGGTTCGGTTCATGAGGCCTCATCTCGGTGGAGTGACGGTGGATCGGCCTGCTTGGCGTGGTGCTGCCCGGGACCGCGCGGGCCCGGTCGTGTAGCAGTCTCCCCTGTTGCTCAGGATCCGCAAGACCGCGAGATGGCGCGGCGTCCTGGTGAGCCGATGTCCCTCCAGAAGTGATGGGTGGGCTACTTTGACCAGGCATGTTCCCGGTGTCGCTGTGTCAGGGCCGGCTGGCCCAATTCTGTTTCTCAAAAGGCGGGTTGGCCGACGCAGGTGATGGCTGGGATTGTCGGAGGAGTGGAAGGTGGTTGCCCGGCTGCGGGCGGAGGAGTTCCGCCCCACGGCCGAGCCGCAACCGTGCCGTCCGCTCGCCGCGGGGCAGCCCTGCCCGGAAAAGCCGACGCGCTGTCGGGAGCTGGGATCTCGGGTGTTGCGGTACTGGACAGCCCTCACGCCAGAACCAGGCCCCGTTGCCGCACCGCGAACGTCCCTCCGCCTGGCATCGCCCCGCACACCGGTCCAGGCCGCGATCTCGCTTCCCGGACCCGGACCCGGAGGCGGTTCTGGCTCCCGGCTCACGGCAGATTCCCAGCTCGCAGCCGCACCTGTAACCAACTTCGTTTGTTTCATTGACATTTCACTCAGGAGACGTAGCGTTGGGAGCGCTCCCATCACAGCTTTGCAACTGGAAGGAGTTCCCCCCACATGCGCAATCAGAGTCCGTTAACCGGGCGTTCGCGATCAACCCTCCGCCGGCCTCTCCAGGCGCTCGTCATGCTGTTCGCCGTGGTTGTCGGCGCACTGGCCTGGTCGGCTCCCGCCCAGGCTCACGGCACCATCGTCGACCCCGCTTCCCGTGCGTACCAGTGCTGGAAGACGTGGGGCAGCAACCACACGAGCCCGGCCATGCAGACCGAAGACCCCATGTGTTATCAGGCGTTCCAGGCCAACCCCGACACCATGTGGAACTGGATGAGCGCGCTCCGCGACGGCCTCGGTGGTCAGTTCCAGGCGCGGACCCCGGACGGGACGCTCTGCAGCAACAACCTTTCGAGGAACGCCAGCCTGAACAAGCCCGGGCAGTGGAAGACGACCAACGTCAGCAGCAACTTCACGGTCCAGCTGCACGACCAGGCGTCCCATGGTGCCGACTACTTCAAGGTCTACGTGAGCAAGCAGGGCTTCAACCCCAAGACCCAGACCCTGGGCTGGGGCAACCTCGACTTCATCACGCAGACCGGCCGCTTCGCCCCGGCGCAGGACATCAGGTTCAACGTCAACACCTCCGGCTACACCGGACACCACGTCCTGTTCGTGGTCTGGCAGGCCTCGCACCTCGACCAGGCCTACATGTGGTGCAGCGACGTGAACTTCGGCTGAGCCGGAGAGCGCCGCACAACGCACCGGCCTCTGCCGGGCGGCGGTAATCCGCCGCCCGGTGGGGGCGTCGGGGTGAACCGCTGCCGGGTGCCGGCGCTGACCCGGGCGAGGACGACGGTGGCGATCTGCATCAACACCGCTCGCGAGGTCGTACAGGCCTGCTGCTTCAGCGGCGGCACACACGCGCCGGAAGGGATCACCCTGCCAGAGGATCTGCGGACCGTGCCCGCATCGGGAGGCTGCGGGCACGGGGGCCGGCTGGACAAGCGGGACCGGTTCCTCACCCGCAACCCCTGACCGCCCACCGATCACCCGCCGGGCCCGGGTCCTCCGTCGGAGGGCCCGAGTCCTGTTGCCGATGACTCATTGTGTGGACGTCTTGCCGCCCCGGCTTCCTGGAGCGGCTGCCGGCTCCCGTTGCCGACCTCGGTGCCGCCGGGGCCGCGACCGGTACCGGGGGGGGGGCACCGGCCGCCGGGCCATGACTCAGGCGTCGATGATGACGGGGATGATGAGGGGCTTGCGGCGGTGGGTGCGGAACGCCCAGTTCGCCACGGCGCGGGCGACGAGCTGTTCGAGCTGGTGCGCGTCCCCGACGCCCTCCTCGGCCGCCGTGGCCAGGGTCTTCTCGATGACGGGGATGACGGGCTCGAAGGTGGCGTCGTCATGGACGAAGCCCCGGGCCAGGAAGTCGGGAGCCTCGGCGAGGGCGCCGGTGTCCGCGTCCACGATCGCCACCACCGTGACCACGCCTTCCTCCGCAAGGGTGAGGCGGTCCTTCAGAGACGCTTCGGTCGCGCCGCCGACCTCCATGCCGTCCACGTAGACGTTGCCCGCAGGGACCTTGCCGGTGATGGACGCCCGCCCGTCGACGAGGTCGACGACGACGCCGTCCTCGGCGATGACGACCCGCTCGGGGGCGACACCCGTACGGATGGCGAGGTCGCCGTTGGCCCGCAGATGGCGCCACTCGCCGTGCACCGGCATGACGTGGCGGGGCTTGACGATGTTGTAGCAGTAGACGAGTTCGCCGGCACTGGCGTGACCGGAGACGTGCACCTTGGCATTGCCCTTGTGGACCACATGGGCGCCCCACCGGGTGAGCCCGTTGATCACCCGGTAGATGGCGTTCTCGTTGCCGGGGATCAGCGAGCTGGCGAGCAGGACGGTGTCGCCCTCGCCGATGCGGATCACGTGGTCGCGGTTGGCCATCCGCGACAGCGCGGCCATCGGCTCGCCCTGGGACCCGGTGCACACCAGAGTGATCTTGTGGTCCGGGAGCTTCTCCAGCTCCTTGGTGCTCACGACCAGACCGGACGGGACCTTCAGGTAGCCCAGGTCACGGGCGATGCCCATGTTGCGGACCATCGACCGGCCCACGAAGGCGACCTTGCGGCCGTGCTGGTGCGCGGCGTCCAGGACCTGCTGGATGCGGTGCACATGGCTGGCGAAGCTGGAGACGATGACCCGGCGCGGCGCGGTGCGCATCACCTGCTCGATCGCCGGATTCAGCTCCCGCTCAGAGGTGGTGAAGCCGGGAACCTCGGCGTTGGTGGAGTCGGTGAGGAACAGGTCCACGCCCTCCTCGCCGAGGCGGGCGAAGGCGCGCAGGTCGGTGATGCGTTCGTCGAGGGGGAACTGGTCCATCTTGAAGTCGCCGGTGTGCAGCACCATCCCGGCGCCGGTGCGGATCGCCACCGCGAGGCTGTCCGGAATGGAGTGGTTGACCGCCACGAACTCGCAGTCGAAGGGGCCGAAGCGCCGCCGGTCGCCCTCCCGCACCCGCACCGTGCGCGGCCGGATGCCGTGTTCCTTGAGCTTGGCCTCCAGGAACGCCAGGGTCAGCTTGGAACCGACGACGGGGATGTCGCGCCGCTCGCGCAGCAGGTACGGCACGCCGCCGATGTGGTCTTCGTGGCCATGGGTGAGGACGACGGCCACGATGTCGTCCAGCCGGTCCCGGATCGAGGTGAAGTCCGGCAGGATCACGTCCACGCCGGGCTGGGTCTCCTCCGGGAACAGCACACCGCAGTCGACGACGAGCAGCTTGCCGGCGTGCTCGAAGACGGTCATGTTGCGGCCGATCTCACCCAGGCCGCCCAGGGCGGTGACTCGCAGCCCTCCTTCGGGAAGGGGAGGGGCGGCTTTCAGTTCGGGGTGCGGATGACTCATACCTCGACGTTACCCGTAGAACGGAACCAGATGACCCGTCGCCTGCGCGATCTCTCCGTGACAACGGGTGAGACGGCGCGGCCCCACCGAGGAACATCCTGAGGGGGGACCTCGGTGCGACATACTGTCCCGATGGGTTCACGCACTTCCCCGATCAGCCAGCCGGTCACGATACGGAGGGCCGTCGCGCGGGACGCCAAACGGCTCACGCGGCTCGTGCGGGGCTCAGGCGCCTACGAGGGTGAGTACTCGGCCGCAGTCGAGGGCTACCGGGTCGGTCCTGATTACATCGAGGTCCACCGCGTCTTCGTAGCCGTCGGCGCCGACGAGAACGGAGACCGGGTCCTCGGGTTCTACTCGCTCGTCCTCGCTCCACCGGAGCTCGACCTGCTGTTCGTCGCCGACGAAGCGCAAGGACGGGGGATCGGACGACTGCTCGTTGCGCACATGCAGTCCGAGGCCCGTGGCGCCGGGCTCGACCGTGTCAAGGTCGTGTCGCATCTTCCCGCAGCGGACTTCTACCACCGCGTCGGTGCAGTGCGGACCGGAACCGCGCTCGCATACCCGCCCGCCGTGCCGTGGGACCGTCCCGAATTCGAGTTCCGTATTCCTCCGGCCTGACGCGGTGTGCCGGTTCGCGGAACACCGGCTTCTCCTGCATCGCTGACAGAGCCCAGCGCGCGGCTGTGGACCGTCACGACGACACTGCCGAGAGGCGGTCGTCGGCCTGCCACGCGGTGCCGCGGAAGAGCTCGCAGCTACGTCGGAGAGCCCGCCCCGTTTCTCGGGCCTTGGCGAGGTGACCTGGAGGTCTCCCTCTCGGGGAGCTTGACGGCGGCACTCCGATCTTCGTCCCAGGCGCCACCGTCGAAGACGTGCAGTATCTCGTCGGGGAACCGCATGGGCGACGGCGCGTTGGCGCCGTGGGCGGAGACCCCGTCGCATCGTGGCCCGGCCTCTCCTTCTGACGTTGGCCTACCTCCGCGTTCGCGATGTCGAGGCCATCGCCTCCGAGTTCGGTGTGCAGGCGAAGGACGACCTGCCCGGCGGCCTGCGGCCCCTCCGTGCCCCGGACGCTGTCGGCGAGTAGCGAGACGCGGCGGGCGCATCTGGCCGCGCCCGCCGCTCGCACCGTCGTGCGGGTCTCTATGCGTTGGCCGCCTGGACGCGGACGGCTCGGGCGCGGACCACGAAGGGCCGGGAGAAGACGGTGATGGCGATGGAGACGGCGGCCACAAAGGTGATGGCCGTGCCGGCAGTGAAGTGCTGGGCAATGCCGCCGGCGATCGCGGCTCCGATACCTTGCCACGTCATCCGGCCGGCGGACTCAACTCCCTGGATCTGGCCACGGACCGGATCAGGGGTCAGCTCCAGAAGCTGCTCCTGGAGCGGCAGGGTGGCAGCGAAACCGGCACTGGCGATGAACACCGCGCCTGTCGCCACCAGCACGGGCGGGTGGACGGCGAACAGCAGGTAGGGGGCGGCGAGCAGCAGTCGCAGGGCGAATGCGTAGCGGCGTCGCTGCTCGGCGGTGAACAACCGTCCCACAGTCAGGTCACCGAGGAGCATGCCTGCCGATCCGGCGGCAAGGAAGACGCCGGCGTGATGTGGGGCGTAGGAGATGAACAGGGCCTCGCAGCCGACGATCAGGCCGTTGGGGACCCACAGGTTCAGCAGCAGGGCGCGTTGGCCGGAGTGGGAGAAGAGCTCGGTGTTCGTCGTCCAGGTCTGGCGCAGTCCAGGGCGACGGGTCAGACGAATCGAGCGTTCCCGGACCGTCACCGCGACGATGATCAATCCACCGCCGGTCAGGGCTGTCGCGACGGCGAAGACCTCCTGCGGGCTCAGGTACCGCAACAGTGCGGCGCCGATGGCGTAGCCGAGGATGGCAGTGCCTCCCGAGGTGATGTTCATCAGCGAACGTGCCAGCGCATAGGTGGAGGCCGGCACCACCTCGGCGAGCAGCCCCATCCGTGTGCCCGTTCCCAGGGACTGGAAGAACCCCAGTACGAGGAGCAGACCGAACCGGGCGGCGAGCGACAGCCCTGGAACCGCCTGTGCGGCAACACCTACGAGCGAGACGCACTGGAGGGCGACGAGGGTCCGGCGAGGACGGCTTCCGTCCGCGACCGACATCAGCGTCAGCGCACCGAGTACCGTCGCGAAGGTGGCGCCGTACATGCTCACAGCGGTCAGGAACGGGGACTCGGTCTGCTGGTCGACCAGCGTGCCGAGCGCGAAGCCCGACAAGGTGCTCGCGGCCACCGTCAGCGTGAAGCTGGCGTACAGGCCGACGAATTCACGGTTGCGGAGCAGGTCACGGTAGGTGGTAGGAGGTGTGCCGGAGGCAGATGTGTGAGAAGGCATGAAAAAAGCCTTCGCGCGCACCCGTCCTGGGGCGCCGAAGGCTGACCGGTCGATTATAGCAAGTGCCCCAGGCCCACCATGGCCCGCATCGGACCGGGGGAGACGCGGACGCCGATGCGCACCGGTCGGACAGCACTGCACTGGCGGCGAGGTCGCGGACCGGCCGCTGGGGTAGAGGAGCCGCTGACGCGGAAGGTTCCGTCCCGCCCGGCGGGCGCGGGCACCGGCGGCGAACCCCACGTAGTCAGCCCGGCGGCACTCGCACCCGCACCCGCATCCGCGAACGCCTCACCCGCGGCCGCCGCCCGGGCGAGATCGTGCCGATGGCCACGCTCACCCACGAACTGGGCGGCGGCGGTCTCCGGCCCCAGGTCGGCGACTGCAAGCGGTCAGTTCGGACCGTGGACTGTGCGGAGCAGCCGGGCGCCCGCAGCCCCGAGCTCAGGAGCCCCGGGGCTGCAGTGACCAGGCCATGGGCCGGGCTGTCGTCCCAGTATGTGGGTGAGTGCCTGGGTCAGTCGGTCATGTTGCCCATCTCCCAGACGGTCATGGACTTGACGGTGCTGCCGTCGCCGAAGAGGCGCAGGCCGAGGGAGTCCTGGCGGAAGGGGTAGGCACGGGTGGTGATGGACTTGTGGCTGTTCGCGTACGCCTCGATCATCGAGCGGTCGAGGAACACGTCGAGGGTCAGGGTGCCGTTGGCGAGTGACAGCGGGCCCTTGTGGATGCCGAAGCCGGGTTCGGCGCTGGAGTTGTTCCCGGAGCGTGTCCGGTCGACGCCCAGTTGTCCTGCGGGGGCGTCGTAGAACAGGCGGGTCCGTTCTTCGTCTCCGGGGCTGCGGAGCACGTCGAGTCCGAACATGCCGGCGGTGCCGCGTTCCATCGTCAGCTTGATGTGGAGCATGTCTCCCTTGATGCCGGCGAGGCGGTTGTTGGCGTCGGTGAGGGAGGTCGGTTCGCTGATGTCCATGAGGGGTTCGCCGTCGTGGAGGCGGGAGACCTCCTCCACGGGGCGGAATCCGAGGTCGCCGTCGGGCCGCATGGACAGTTCGATGGGCAGGCCCGCGTTGTGCGCCCAGCCGGCGTCGTAGTGGGCGCGTTCGGTGCGACGGTCCTGGGCGATGCTGAAGACGAGGGAGCGGCCCTCGTCGTCCACCGTTCCGCTGGGGCCGGTGAAGTGGTCGCCGTAGTCCATGAGCCGGGGTTCGGTGGTGTCGGGGGTCCAGCGGCGGGCCTGGGCGTCCCAGGTGCCGACCCAGTAGTGGACGTACTTGCTGCTGTACTCGCCGGGGCCGGCGGGGAAGGCGGGGTTGATGAGCAGGGCCCGGCGTTCGCGGCCTTGGGCGTCTCTTCCGATGGGAAGGAAGGTGGGCAGCTCCCAGACCTGGCCGGTCTTGGGGTGGGCCGCCACATCACCGGTCATCAGGGGGCCCGAGTAGGTCCAGTCGGTGAGGTTCTTGGAGGTGTAGAGAAGAGCGGTGCCGCCGATGTCCTTGCCGTCGGTGGTCTGGACTCCGGAGCCCATCAGCTGGAACCAGGTGTCTCCCTCCTTCCAGACGAAGGGGTCGCGGAAGTCGCCGAAACGGACTTTGCGTCCGGCGCCGACGTTCAGGTCGGCGGTCTGGCTGGTGACGAGGGTGGGGTGCATCTTCCACTCGACCAGGTCGCTGTCGCCGGGGTCGACGGGGCGTGCGAGGCCGGTCGCCTGGTTGGGGCGCTGGGAGTCGTTGCCGGCGGTGAACAGCAGGACAGGCACGCCGTTCTCGTCGTAGGCCGCGTCGCCCGACCAGACTCCGTCGGGAGCCACGCTGTCCTCGGTGGGTGCGAGTGCGACGGGCAGGTCGCGCCAGTGGACCAGGTCCTCGCTCACCGCGTGTCCCCAGGCGATGTTGTGCCAGTAGGGGCCGTGGGAGTTGTGCTGGTAGAAGAGGTGGTACTTGCCCTTGTACTGGATGGGGGCGTGGGGCTCGTTCATCCAGTGGTTCGGGGCCGTGAAGTGGTAGCCGGGACGGTAGCGGTCACCGTCGTACCGGGAGCGGTCCATCTCCAGCCGAGCCTGGGGAGTGGCGCCGCCCGCGAAGGTCTGCACGTCCTTCTGGTGACCGGCCGTGACCGACGCCGGGGTGAGGGCGCTGTTGTGGATCTTCACCTCGTCGATGAGTCCGTTGAACATGTTGACGGCGAATGTGCCGTTGATGAGGGCGGGCTGGTTGTGACGGCCGATGATGAGGGGAACGTCGGCCTTGGCCAGCCGCGCGTCGGTCGGGACGGCGGTCCGGGCGACCTGCTCGCCGTTGAGGAAGAGACTGATCGCTCCCTCACTCGGAGCGAACACGGCCGACAGGTGCGCCCACTTGCCCGTGGCCAGAGCCGCCGGCTTCGGGACCGTCACCTCGTGCCACGCGTCGCCGGTGCCGATGCCGAACTGCCACCTGCCGTGCCGGCCGACACCGAGGGAGAAGCCCCGCTTGGCTGCCTTGTCCTGCTGGTTGACGACGGCGGACGGCTTGCCGTCGTCTCCCCACTCGAACGCGCGCGGTGCGACCCATGCCTCGACGGTCAGGCCGTCCGTGGGCAGCTGCGTCTGCGCTGCGGCGCGGGTGACCCAGGTGGAATAACCGTCGAACAGCAGGGCGCCGGAGAGCACACCGTCGGCTTCGTTATTCGGGCGCCAGAGCGGGCCGCTGTCGGGCTTGTACTGCGCGTCGTTGAAGACGTAGCTGATGGGGTCGGCGGCCTGGCTGACCTTCTCCCTGGTCGTGCTGGACCGACCCTCGGTGAAGTCCCAGTGGGCGGCGAGTCCCCGCTGGGAGGGATCGGGTGCGGGGTCGGTGCCGACGCGGACGTCGTCGAGGTTGATGTGGCCCCAGCCGCCGGTGGCCCTGTCCACGAGGGTGATGCGAAGCTGCTTGCCGAGGTGTTCGCGGGCGTCCCAGGTGACGCGGCGGTACGCCTCGTCGTCGGTTCCGGTGGCCTTGTGCAGCACGGTTCCGCCGAGGGTCGTCAGAGCCGCGTAGAGGTCGTTCTCGTCACGGCCGCCGGAGACCAGGACGCTGACCGTGCCGGTGCCGGTCAGGGTGAACGGCTCGGAGGTCACCGTCCCGGTGGCGGCGTCACCGCCCGCGGCGAATCCCCACAGGTGGTAGGAGCCCTGCTGGTTGAAGCAGCAGCCCCAGCCCCAGCCCGGGTCGTCGGTGACCGCCCCGTTGAACGCGGTGCCGGTGGTGGTCCAGCCACTGAGGTCGCCGGACTCGAAGTCGGGGTTGGACAGGCTGGTTCCGGTCGCGCCGGCGGTCTGCGTCATCAGGGGTGATGTCAGGCCCAGGCATATCGCGAGCGCGAGCAGCAGCCGCAGCAGACTGTTTCTGGTCGCGTTCGCGGTTTTCGCTGGTGCGCGGGTTCGCATACGAACCTCCGTCGGTGTGGGGTTGGGCTGATCGGGCGGAGCAGGACGCCGCCCTGGGTGCGTCACGGTCCAGGGCCGGCGTGTACGTGGGGTGGGGCTGGGGGTTCAGGAGCGCCGGACGGGGACGTTGACGTCGGCGACGTTGATGTGGCCCCAGCCGCCGTCGGCTCGGTCGACGATCTCGATGTAGATCCGGTCGCCGATGTGGGCGGAGAGGTCGAAGGCGACCCGGCGGTACTGCTCGGTGCTGCGGCCGGTGGCTTTGGCGAGTACCTTGCCGTCGTCGGCGCGGACGGCGGCTGCGTAGAGCCGGTCGGGGTCGTTGCCGCCGGACACGAGCAGGTCGATCCTGCCGTCTCCGCCGAGGACCACGGTGGCAGAGCGCAGGACGCCGGTGGCGCCGTCGCCGCCTGAGGAGGGGTTGAAGCCCCACAGGTGGTGGCCGGCCGGGTCGCGGGCGGTTTCGGCCTGGTAGAAGGGGCCGCCCCACCCCCAGTCGGTGCGGGTGGTGACGTTGGCGTCGCTGAAGGTCGTACCGGAGACGACGGTCCATCCGGTGAGGTCGCCGGTGGCGAAGTCGTGGTTGGGCAGTGCGTCGACGTCTGTTGGGCGGGGCGGGTCGTACGCGGCCGGGGCGGTGGGTGTGTCGTAGGCGCCGTTCATGCGCCAGACGTCGAGGGACACCACATGGGGCGCTCCGCCCTCGCTGGTCAGGCGCAGGCCGGTGGCGTCTTCGCGAGTGGGGTAGACGCGGCTGGTGATGCTGTTGGTGCCGTTGACGTACGCCTCCAGCATCGATCGGTCGAGCAGGACCCTGAGTGTGAGGCGCCCGCCGTCGAGTTCCACGCTGCCGCCGTGGACGCCCTTGCGGACGTCCGGGTCGAGGCTGGAGCGGCTGCGGTCGATCAGGAAACGGCGCGCGCCGGTGTCGTAGGTCAGCAGGGTTTCCTCGGTGCCTTCGGCACAGGCACGGACCGCCAGAGTGATCGTTCGCGCACCGTTGGGTTCGATGACGGCGCTGATGTCCAGCAGGTCGCCGCCTACGCCGGCCAACCGCCGGTTCGCTTCGGCGAGGGAGGTCTGCCGGATGCGGGCGAGTCTCATGCCGCGCAGACCGGCGGTCTCGGTGATCGGTTCGACCGCGAGGGATCCGTCGTGGCGCAGGGAGACGGAGACGGGCATGCCGGCGTTGTGGGCCCAGCCGGACTGGGCGTGTTGCTGCTCGGTGCGGCGGTCCTGGGTGATGCTGAAGACCACGGAGCGGCCGTCGGGGGTGACGAATCCGGAGGGGCCGGTGAAGTGCTCGCCGAAGTCGAACTCGCGGGGCTCGTCGTGGTCGGGCACGAAGCGGTGCTCGCGCTTGTCGAAGGCGCCGATCCAGTAGTACGTGTGCTTGACGGCGTTCGGGTTGAACCCCTCCCACCACGGACAGATCAGCAGGATGTGCTTGCCGGTGCGTCGGCCGCGGGGGCCGGGGAGCGGGAGGAGCACCGGCAGCTCCCACACCTCACCGGGCCCGGGCGTCGTGGTGAGGTCGTTCCAGTACAGGGGGCCCTGGTACGTCCACGGTCCCTCCGGGCGGCGTGCGGTGTAGACGAGCGCGGTTCCGCCGTGCTTGCGGGTGACCCGCGCGCCGTCGTAGTCGACGATGCCGCTGCCGACGAGCTGGTACCAGACGCCGTCCTCTTCCCAGACGAACGGGTCGCGGAAGTTCTCCGCCCACGCCGTTCCCGGGCCGGCCGGCAGATTCGCCGGGGCTTCGGTGACCGGCTTGGAGCGCATCGTCCAGGTGGGCAGGTCGGTGTCGCCGTCGGCCGGGTAGGCGGACACGGCGAGGCCGGTGCGCTGGCGGTAGGGCAGGCGGTCGTCGCCGCCGGTGAAGAAGAGGACCGGTCCGCGGTCGCCGTCGACGCAGGCTGAGCCCGACCAGATGCCGTCCGGGCCGACCGAGTCCGCGGCGGGGGCGAGGGCGAGGGGGAGGTCGCGCCAGTGCACCATGTCGGTGCTGACGGCGTGCCCCCAGTGGATCTGACCCCAGAACGGTCCCAGCGGGTCGTGCTGGTAGAAGATGTGGTACTTGCCCTTGAAGAACACGGGTGCGTGCGGCTCGTTCATCCAGTGCCAGGGCGGCAGCATGTGGAACTGGGGGCGGTGCCGGTCGCCGTCGAAACGGGCCCGGTGGGGGGCCAGGTCCGGGCGGGGCACGCGGTGGCCGGGCAGGGCGGCGACCTTCTCGGCGTGTTCTCGCTGTGCCGTTGTGTCGTCCAGGGTGCCCGGGCGGATCGCCACGCTGTCCATGAGGCCCATGTACATGTTGGCGTGGAACTCGCCGTTGAGCAGGGTCGGGCGGTTGTGCTTCCCGATGAGGAGGGGTTCACCGGGCACCGGTGCGGGGGCCTTGTCCGGGGTGGCGGCGGTGCCGATCAGGTGGCCGTCGCGGTAGAGGCGCAGCTGGCGGGCTGCGGGGTCATAGGTGGCCGTGACGTGGCTCCACCTGCCCTTGGCGGCCGGCCGGTCCGGGGCACCCCCGACCTCGACCAGGTCGGTGCCGAAGCCCAGCTGGAAGACGATCTGCCCGAAGCGGCGCAGGCCGAGCAGGAAGCCGGTCCTGGCGCCCGGGTCGTGCTGGTTGACCAGGGCCTGGGGCTTGCCGTCGATGCCGTGCTCGTATGCGTAGGGGGCGATCCACACGTCGATGGTCATGCCGCCGGCGATGTCGAGCTTGCCCGGCCCCTCGGCGGTGACGTAGGTGGAGTAGCCGTCGAAGTACAAGGCCCGGCCGCTCACGCCACGGCGGCGCACGGGGTCGCTCTCGGGCTTGTAGCGGGCGTTGTCGAAGACGTAGCCGACGGGGGTGGCGGAGCCGGAGACCGCCTCACGGGCAACCGTGCCGGTTCGCTCGTCGAAGTCCCAGCGGGCG
This sequence comes from Streptomyces sp. NPDC017890, assembly GCF_044328675.1. NCBI lineage: Bacteria > Bacillati > Actinomycetota > Actinomycetes > Kitasatosporales > Streptomycetaceae > Streptomyces > Streptomyces sp. NPDC017890. The sequence goes on along the minus strand of NZ_JBIRHU010000036.1, from coordinate 17,475 downwards.
GTCGGCTTCTGAGGGCCCGACCGGCCGCCGGCTGCGGAGTGAGCGGGAGTGAACGAGAGCGGTACGACGGCGCCGCCGACGGCGGTGGATACGACTCTGAGCGCTGTTCTTCTCCTCATGCTGCCTCCTGGGCTGCGTGACGGACGGCGCCTGCCGGCCTGCCAATTCGATTTAGGTGATGGGTCGGCATGGTTCGCGCGTCGTCTCCGCTAAAGCAAGAGCTAACGCATGCGAAGTTCAACTTTCCGCTGCCCAGAGGCGCATAAATCGCTACATAAAGTCACTGTTATGCAGGCGAGATGTCCGGGGTGTTGACAGCGCATGACAGGTGGAGCACTCTCATCGCGTCTTGCTAATCCGATTTAGCCGAGCGGAGCTGATCCACTGATGTCCGAACGCCGCGTGACCATGGCCGACGTTGCCCGCGAGGCGGGCGTGTCGCCGACGACCGCGTCGTTCGCCCTGTCCGGCCGCACCGACATGCGCATCTCCGACGCCTCCCGGCAACGGGTCCTCGAAGCGGCCAGACGGCTGGGTTACCGTCCGAACGTCACCGCACGCAGCCTCCGCACGAAGTCCACGCAGACCATCGGGCTCGTCTCGGACCGGATCACCACCACGCCGTTCGCCGGCGATGTCATCCGCGGCGCCATGGAGGCCGCCCGCGAGCAGGACCACCTGCTGTTCATCACAGAGGCCGACGGCGACCGCACCGCCGAATCGTCCCTGGTCCACGCGCTACTGGACCGCCAGGTCGACGCGGTGATCTACGCGACCATGTTCACCCGGTACGTCACTCCCCCCAAGGAGCTGTTCGGACGCCGTGTGGTGCTGCTGAACTGCCTGGCCCCGGGTTTCGACGCCCCCTCCGTCGTCCCGGACGAGCTGGAGGCCGGCAGGGACGCGGCCCGCGCCCTGCTCGCGGCCGGCCACTCCCAGGGCATCTGGGCGATCGGCGGCCACCAGGCGGTCCCGGCCACGCCCGAGGGGATCATCGCCGGCAACGAGCGCATGCGAGGCCTGGAGGAAGTACTGCGCGAGGGCGGCGCCCATCTGGCCGGTGTCATCGAGTGCGACTGGGACACGCTGGACGGCTACCGGGAGGTCACCGCCCTGCTGGCGGCGGGGACCCGCCCCCGGGCACTGGTATGCCTGGCCGACAGGGTGTCCTTCGGCGCCTACCAGGCGCTCGGTGAGGCGGGTCTTTCGGTGCCCGGCGACGTGTCGGTGATCTCTTTCGACGACCAGGACATCGCGTCCGTGCTGCGTCCGGCCCTCACCACGCTGAAACTGCCGCACTACCAGCTCGGTCGCCTCGCCGTGGAGTTGATCCTGCGAGGCGGGCCGCTCGAAGCGGCCGTCCACCGTGTGCCCATGCCGCTGAGGGAGCGCGCCTCCCTGAGTGCCCCCGCCGGGGAGTGACACCGGCACCCGAAGACAGCCGTCCCGACGCCCGCTCCGATCACTCCGGCGCAGGCGACGGGACGGCCACCAAGAACAGCGACCGTCGCAACCGGTCGCCAAGGGCGGGTCCTGCAAGACCCGCCTCCGTGAGATGGAGGAACCTCGTGGTGTTCAGAACAAGGCACCTCGCGCTTGCGAGTGTAGCCGCAGCCGCGGCGACCGCGCTCGTCGCCGGGTGTGCGTCCGGCACTGGCGGGAGCTCGTCCGGAGCCAGCGGCGACACGCTGACCCTGTGGACGCACAACGCCGGCAACTCGGCCGAACTCGATGTCGTCAAGAAGATCATCAAGGACTTCAACGACTCCCAGGACAAGTACACGGTCGAGCTCCAGTCGTTCCCGCAGACCGACTACAACAACTCCGTCGTGGCCGCCGCCTCGGCGCGCAAGCTGCCCTGCCTGCTCGACGTGGACGGCCCCAACGTGGCGAACTGGGCCTGGGGCGGCTACCTGGCCCCCATCGACGTGACCGGCAGCGAGGTGCCGGTGAAGGACCAGCTCGCCAGCACCGTCGGAACGTACAAGGATCAGCTGTACTCCTTCGGTTTCTACGACGTCTCCCTGGCCTTCTTCGCCCGCGCCTCCGTCCTGAACGAGCACGGCATCCGCATACCCACCATGGACAAGCCCTGGACCAGGGGCGAATTCGACGCCGCGCTGGCCAAGCTGAAGAAGAGCGGCAAGTTCACCTACCCCTTGGAGATGGGCACCGGTGGCACCGGCGAGTGGTGGCCGTACGCCTACTCCCCGCAGCTGCAGAGCTTCGGCGGCGACCTCATCGACCGCGACGGCTACGAGACCGCCTCCGGCACCCTCGACGGCAAGGACTCCGTCGAGTGGGGCAACTGGTTCCGCTCGCTGGTGACCAAGGGCTACATGGCGAAGAAGTCCGGAGCCGACCCCAACAAGGACTTCCTGGCCGGCAAGAGCGCCATTCAGTGGGACGGCAGCTGGAACGCGGCCAAGAACGCCCAGAAGCTCGGCGACGACCTGGCGATCATCCCACCGGTCGACTTCGGCAACGGGCCCAAGATCGGCGGCGCCTCCTGGCAGTGGGCCATGAGCTCCACCTGCTCCAACAAGGACGGCGCGCAGGAGTGGCTGAAGTTCTCCCGCCAGACCAAGTACTTCGTCGACTACGCCGAGGCCACCAGCACCATCCCCGCCACGGACACCGCCGCGCGACAGATCGCGGACTACCAGCCGGGCGGCACGTTCGAGGTGCTCGTCCAGTTCGCACGCGAGTACGCCACGGTGCGTCCGGTCACCCCGGCCTACCCGTACATCTCCACCGAGTTCCAGAAGGCGGCCCAGGACATGCTGGCCGGCGCCGATCCCGAGGATGCTCTCGGCCAGGCCGCGAAGAACATCGACAACAACCTGAAGTCGAACAACAACTACTCAGGCTGACCCGCCCCGGTCCGGTTCGGTCCCCGACCGCGCCGTCCGAACCGGACCGGCTCCCTGGAGATACCGTGACCACCAAGACCGCAGCTCCCGAGCGGCTGCGTCCGGTCCGGCGAACCCGAACGACCAACGCCCGTCGCCGTGAGAGCTTCACCGCCCTCGGCATGGCCACCCCGGCCGTCGTGCTGCTGATCGTCTTTCTCGTCGTACCGGTCGCCCTCGCCTTCGCCCTGGCCTTCACCGACGCGAGGCTCATCTCGCCCACCCCGGCCCGCTTCGTGGGCCTGCGCAACTTCACCCAGCTCTTCGAAGACCCGGTCTTCTACAAGTCCCTGCGCAACACCGCGTACTTCGCCGCCGTCGTCGTCCCGCTCCAGGCCGGCCTCGCCCTGGCCCTGGCGCTGCTCGTCAACGCGAAAGTACGGGGCGTCAACTTCTTCCGCACCGTCTACTTCCTGCCGGTCGTCACCTCGATGGTCGTGGTGTCCCTCCTGTGGACCTTCCTCTACCGGAAGGACGGCCTGGTCAACCACGTCATCTCGACACTCACCCTCGGCCACTTCCAGGGCCCGGACTGGCTGGGCGACCCGGCCACCGCGATGCCCGCCATCATCCTGATGTCGGTGTGGCAGGGCGTCGGCTTCCACATGGTCATCTGGCTGGCCGGCCTGCAGACCATCCCCGCCGAGCTGTACGAAGCCGCCGAAATCGACGGCGCCACATCCTGGCACCGCTTCCGCCACGTCACCTGGCCGGGACTGCGTGCCACCCGCACCTTCGTACTCGTCACCATCACGATCGCCGCGTTCAGCCTCTTCACCCAGATCAGGGTGATGACACAGGGCGGCCCGCTCGACTCCACCACCTCCGTCGTCTACCAGGCGGTACGCACCGGCTACGACCAGCAGCAGACCGCCTACGCGGCAGCCATCTCGCTGATCTTCTTCGTACTCGTCCTGACCGTGTCGCTCGTCCAGCGCTTCCTGACCCGGGAGAAGGACTGACATGACCTCCCTCCTCAAGCGGCTCGGCGGTCACGCCGGCCGCATCGTCCTGGCCCTGGCCTTCGCGCTGCCGCTCCTCTTCATGCTGGTCTCGTCGTTCAAATCGGACGACCAGATCTTCGGCGACCTGGGCTCACTGCGTGCCTTCCTGCCGGTCGGAGCCCTGTCGCTGGACAACTACACCGACATGTTCGAGCGGGTCCCAGCTGCACGGTTCCTGCTGAACTCCGTGCTGATCTCGTCGATCACCGTGGTCCTCGGCATCGTCGTCAACAGCCTGGCCGCCTTCGCGCTCTCACGAATGCGGTGGCCCGGCCGCAAGCTCGTCCTGACCGTGGTCATCGCCACCCTCATCGTGCCGTTCGAGACCTTCGCGCTGCCGCTGGTGTGGTGGGTCAACCAGCTCCCGCTGCTCCGCGTGAACGGCTTCCACCTGGAGTGGACCACCGGCTGGATGGACACCTACCAGGTGCAGATCCTGCCGTTCGTCGCCAACGCCTTCTCGATCTTCTTCTTCCACCAGTTCTTCCAGAGCATCCCCAAGGAACTCGACGAAGCGGCGACCATGGACGGCGCCGGCTGGTTCACCGTCTACCGCCGCATCGTGATGCCGCTGTCCGGTCCGGCCGTCGCCACCGTCGCCATCCTCACCTTCCTGCCCGCCTGGAACTCCTACCTGTGGCCGCTGATGGTCGTCCAGAGCGAGGAACTGCGACCGGTGATGGTCGGCATCTCCTACTTCTTCCAGCTGAACGTGGGCTGGGGCCAGATCATGGCCTACGCCTCCATGATCACCGTGCCGATCCTCGCCCTGTTCGTGGCGTTCCAGCGGTCGTTCGTCAACAGCATCGCCTCCACCGGCGTCAAGGGCTGACCCCCGTACCGCACTGGCGATTCCTCCTCGACCTCATGACTCCCGTGTGCTTCGCACGCCCTGAGAAAGGCCCCGTGTGTCCACGTCGCCTGCCGACCCCCACCTGCCCGCCGTCCATCTGCGACCGCCCAGCAACTGGATCAACGACCCCAACGGCCTGGTCTTCCACGAGGGCCACTACCACGTCTTCTTCCAGTACAACCCGCACGGCCCCCAGCACGCGAACATGCACTGGGGCCACTACCGCAGCCCCGACCTGATCAACTGGGAACCCCTCCCCGTCGCCCTCACCCCCACCCCTGGCGGCTACGACGCCGACGGCTGCTATTCGGGCAACGCCGTCTCCGACGGCAACCGCATGGTGGCTTTCTACTCCGCCCACCGCAATGACCGCTGGTGGCAACCGATCACGACTGCGGAGTCGTCGGACAACGGTCACACCTGGGCCAAACGCCCAGATCTGCTCATCCCCGAACCACCGGTCGGCACCACCATGTACCGGGACCCCTACGTCTGGCGGCAAGGAGAACGCTGGCGGATGCTGGTCGGATCCGCCCTCGTAGACGGCCGCGCCGCGGCGCAACTGTACGAGTCCGACGACCTGGAGCAATGGACCTACCGCGGCCCCTTCCACACCAGCAGTACGACCGGCCAGGGCCCTGTCGGCTGGGAGTGCCCCCAGTACGCCACCTTCGGCGACCAAGGCGTCCTGATCCTCAGTGACTGGACTCCCCAGGGCGGCCCCAGCCACACCACCGTCGTCACCGGCCGGGAGAAGGACGGACACTTCGAAGCGGCTACAGCCCCCGTGCCGCTGGACCACGGCCCCGACTTCTACGCCCCCGCCCTGCTGAAGGTCCCCGGAGAGGACCGCTGGCTGATGTGGGGATGGGCCTGGGAAGCACGTGACGACGCCTGGGCTCACGAAGCGGGCTGGGCAGGCGTCCTCACGCTCCCCCGAGAAGTCAGCCTCGCCGACGGGACGGTCGCCCAGCGCCCCGCCCGCGAACTGCTGGCCCTGCGCGGCCCGCGCATCCTGCACGGAACCGGGTACGTCACATGGACCGAACCGGCCGAACTCGGCCAGGTCAGCCACACCTTCGACCTCACCGCTGCCCTCGTCCCGGACAGCACCGGTACCAGCGGGCTGCGCCTGATCACCTCGGCCGACGGATCCGAGTACCTCGACATCAGCCTCGACCCCACGGCAGGCCGTCTCGTCATCGACCGCACTCACGCCTCACCCGACGTACGCGCACGGGGCGGGGCATACACGGCACCGTGCCGGGCCGCGGCACGCCCCCACACTCCCGTCGAGCTCCGCGTGATCGTGGACCGCTCGATAGCCGAGGTCTACCTGGCCGACGAGCAGGTCCTCACCCTGAGGTTCTACCCATCCACCGACGGACCGTGGCGGCTGCAGGCCCGCACGACAGGCGCAGGGCGCAGCGAGTTCGCCGTCGCGGCCTGGAACCTGGCCCCGAAGGATGTTCGGAACGAAACCCGGTCGGCGCGCTGGGCAGCACAGAGCGCTTGATCGCCGGGTCGCACAAGACCTGAAGGCCGGCCCACCCGCACACGGACGGGCCACGCGCCGTTCCCCCTTGTGCGGCAGACATGTCCATCGCAGCACCCCACGCCCTCATGGCGTCCTCGGCTGCGTTCCGTGGTGCGGGGCAACAGCCCCGCGCCCTTCCTGAGAGGCAGACAGTCACCATGGCCCAAGCCGGGTCCCGCGGCAGTGTCGACGTCCTCGGCGAATGCGTCGCCGACATCTTCGAGGACCGCGACCGGTCCGGAGCCGGGGGACTGGCCCTGCGGGCGCTGGCCGGTGGCGGCCCGGCCAACACCGCTGTCGCCCTCGCCCGGCTCGGCACCCCCACTCGCTTCCTGGGACGCTTCTCCGAAGACGCCTTCGGCACCCTCTTCCGAACCCGCCTCAGCGCCTCCGGTGTCGACCTGACCGGCAGCGTGACCACGTCCGGGCCCAGCGCGCTCGCCGTCGCCGACCTCGACGCGACCGGTCAGGCCGCCTACACCTTCTACGCCGACGGCGCCGCCGACTGGCACTGGACCGCTGGCGAACTCACCGCTACGCGGAACAACGACGCGATCTGCCTGCACGCCGGCTCCCTCGCGCTGATCCGCCGACCCGGCGGCAGCCGAATCGAGGAACACCTCGCTCAGGTGCGCGAGCACGCCACCATATCCATCGACCCCAACGTCCGCCCCCTGCTCGTACCGCCCTCCGCTTACCACGAACGGTTGCCCCACTGGTGCGCCGTCGCCGATATCCTCCGCCTCAGCGAAGACGACTGTGCCCTCCTCACTCCCGGTACCGGCCTCGAAGAAGCCTGCGACACCTGGCACGCCGCCGGCGCGCGCCTCGTTGTCATCACTCTCGGCGGGCGCGGCGCTCTCGCGTCACTCGACGGTGGGCGCGTCACCGTCCCAGCCCCTCCTACGGTGGTCGTTGACACCGTCGGTGCCGGCGACTCCTTCACCGCGGCCCTTCTGCACCGCCTTGCCGGCCTCGGACACCTGGGCGGCCGACTCGACGAACTGACCCTCGAAGACGTCGCTGACGCCTGCTCGTTCGCCGCCCAGGTCGCCGCCCTGACGTGCTCGGTCCTCGGTGCGAATCCACCCTGGGCGGACGGTCTCGCCATTGCAGATCGACGCTGACTGAAAGTTGCCACGTCACATGGACCGAAGGGTAGGCAGTCACGGCTACGGGGTCTCGCCTGAAACGACTGCGGCGTTCCGGGAAGGTCCTCAGTCGGCGCCGCCGTGGCAGCTGCCGACCCAGCCCGGCCTGACCAGTCCTCTACTGAGGTTGAAGCGTGATGTCGGGGCCTGGTGCTCCCCTCACGAGGTGCAGTCGGAAGGTTGCCTGTCATGGCTGAGCTTGGACCCGTTGTCCAGCCGCCGGCCCCGTTGCGGACTGAGCGGCTCGTGCTTCGGGAGCCCGAGGCCCAAGACCGTGCGGCGTTCATCGACCTGTTCGCCTCGTCGGGGGTGCGGACGTACCTCGGTGGCCCCCGACCACGTGCTGAGCTCGAGAGTGCAGTGCCTGAAGTGCCCGGGTGGCGCCCTGGCGTGTTCCTTGCCGCTGATCCGTGGAGATGGTCTGCCGGGAGACCTCGCCGCCATAGATCTCCGCGGGATGGGCCTGAATCTCACCTGCGGTCAGGTCTCTCGCGGCCGGCGAGATGGCCATCTCGTCGATGCCGGTCAGGCGCTTCTGCCGCTTCCTGACGATCTTCGGTTCGCACGCGTGAACTCGCGTGTGAGGGAGGCATGCCCCGCCTCCCAGCGGTACTGGCGGGGCGGGCGGTTCGGGGGTTCGGTCAGCCAGTCGGCTCAGCCTCCGCAGCCACCGTACTCAAGGGAGCTCACTGCGTTGTCGTAGAGGAACAGAAGTTCCTGCTTCTCACCCGGCGGGATGGTGTAGTGGTAGCCGCGGTAGTCGGTATCAGTGTAGATGCAGACGAACCCCTCGCCACGGTTCCACACCGAGCTGGCTCGGTCGTTCCACGCCCAGCCGATGTTGGGGGTGTCCACCCGATACTGGAGCTGCAGGTTGTCCCCGGTGAGGTTGTGGCCGTCGTAGAGGCAGATCTGGCCTTCTTCACAGCGGGTCAGGGGTTCATCAGCCGATGCGGTTCCCGGAGCCGCCAGTACGGCGGTGGAGGCGAGAACTGCTCCTACTACCGAGGTCTTGAACGTCAGGTTCATGACTACCCTTTCCCGTTGTTGCGCGTTGGTATCTGTGGAAGCGCGGCGATGGTCCCGCCTCCTACTGCCCGGGGCTTGACCCGAGATCGTGGACACCGGTTCATGCGGCGGTGGTCAGCGTAACTGATCATTGTTCGAAGGTGTTCGGGCTGGTCTGGCCGATACTGGAGTGCCTCCTCCTGGTGTTGTGGCGGGTGGTCCATCGGAAGACCGCGAGGCGGGCCGCTCGGGCGTCTGGCCGGCGTTTCCTTCCCTGAAGCGTTTCGCGTTTGTCGCGTTGAACGCCTCGGCGGCGGCGTTGTCCGCGCTCGTGCCCACCGCGCCGCGCGAATCTGACCACGCCGAGGTCGGTGCAGACCTGGGCGAACTCCTTCGAGGCGTATCGCGCCCCCGTTGTCGCTGTGGAAGATCACTCCGCGCAGGCCGTCGGCCCCCCGAGCCGTCGGCGAGATCAGCCAGGATGGGGACGCCCTGGCGCTCGCAGATGCGGATGATCCGGTGGGTGCGGGCGGCGGTCAGGTCGTGCGACCGGCCCGGCAGCGCGGGCGAGAGCCACAGCAGTTGGCCGTCCGGGGCGGTGACAACCTGCACGTTCACGCCGTGCCGGCGGTGCTTGTGGAAGTAGTCGGCCCGTCCGTCACCCACCCGGTCGCACGCGGCGAGCCTGCCACCCAGCAGAACGAAGTCAGGGTCGCGCGCCGTGCAGCATGGGCGTCGTACGAGAACCGCTCGGCCTGCCAGACGCGGCGCAGGCAGGTCGCGGAGTAGGTGTCGAGCAGCTCGTCGGAGCCGGTTTCGGTGCGGTGGGCCAGGGCCCGAGCGAAGGTGGCCACGTCGCCGACGGCGAGGTTGAGGCCCTTGGCGCCGGTGGGCGGCACGATGTGTGCGGCGTCGCCGGCGAGCAAGAGGCAACCGTGCCGCATGGGCTCGGGGGCGTAGGAGCGGCGTCCCGTGATCACGACAGGAGTGTCATGACACCGTAACCGCGCTTCCCAGGGGGGCGCCGCACCGTTCAGGATGGTGATCGACAAAGCAGAGACCAGCCGGAAAGACCAGTCCGGCCCGGCCACATCACCACCAGCAGGGGGAGTCCCGCCATGCTTCGCACGCACCGCCGCAAGTCCGTCCTCGCCGCCGCGGCCCTGGTGGCCACGACGATGCTGCTGACCGCCTGTCAGGGAGAGGACACGGAGGACGGCGGCAAGTCGACCGGGGCCACGGCCTCGGACTCGGCCGCCAAGGGGAAGTCCGACGACGGCGGGAGTGGCACCGGAAGCGAGTCCCCGTCGGGCGAGAAGGGCTCGAAGAGCGGCATGGTGTCGGGCAAGTGGGCCGGCACGGTCTCCTACCTCGCCCCCGGCAAGTACACCGTCACGGACGCGAACGACACAGAGCAGGCGTTCTTCACCTCCGAGGACACCGACATCGAGGGCGCGGGCAAGATCTGCGGTGACGCGGACGGCCAGGCCGCCACGCCGTGCACCGAGGAGGAGCTCGAAGCCGCGGCCAAGAAGGGGTTCGGAGCGACGGTCGACGTCAAGGACGGAGTGGCTGTCAGCATCATCGAGGACCACACCGGCAGCGGCACCGGTACCGGCGGCGACAACGGTATGGGCGAGGGCGAGAGGTCGGGGCTCTTCTCCGGCACGCTCGGGTACATGGCCCCGGGCAAGTACTCACTCAGCCGCGACGGTAACGAGCGTGCGTTCTTCACCGCCACCGAGACCGTCATCAACGGCGCCGGCTGGATCTGCGGTGACGCGGAGACCGTCACGCCCTGCACCGAGGAAGACCTCGAAGCCGCGGCCAAGAAGGGCGGCGTCGCTGTCGCCGTCCAGGTCGAGGACGGGGTCGCCGTCACCATCGACGAGGAGCACAACTGATCGCGGACCCGAGCGGGGCAACGGGGCGACGTGCTCTCCACGACGCCCCGCGAAGATCTGCAGCCTCGGTGAACGCGTCATGACGATCCTCAAGTCCTGGCGGCTCCTGCGGATCTGCTCGTCGGCGGCCGCGTCAGTTCGGCGACGTCGCCGTGGTTCTCACTCCACTCGCTCACGAGTCCGCCGCTCTGCGCGCCGGCCGGCTGCACCAGGACGTACGGAAGCTGAGCTCCCACGGGGGGCCATGACGGTTGCCGGGCGAGCTCGACTCTCTGGCCGAGACTTCTCGCGACAAGGCCGGGGATGCTGCTGTTCCTCCCCGCGATCGGCAATGATCAGCTCATTGGGCGTCCTGAGCGTCCAGCCCGAGCATGTGATTCGAGGGAGTGGATATGGCGGAGCGGCAGTCCGGCATCGTGAAGTGGTTCAACGATGAGAAGGGGTTCGGCTTCATCACCCCTGAAAGCGGTCCGGACCTTTTCGTGCACTTCAGGGCTATCCAGGGGAGCGGTTTCAAGGCGCTCAAGGAAGGCCAGAAGGTGACCTTCGTCGCGGTGCAGGGGCAGAAGGGTATGCAGGCGGACGAGGTCATCGCGGAGGGCTGAGGGCCTGAGCAGAGCGGCGCATGCCCCGGCCCGGAGCCGAAACGGCTGCCGGGCCGTTGCATCGGCTGGCCTGCAAGAGGCGGTCCAACGCCCGCGCCCCAGCAAGCGGCGTGTAGTCAACCGCCGGCCGCTCCGGTGTGCTCCGTCACCCTCGATACGATCGCAAGCATCAGCAGTGACGTGGTGCTGATGATGTCGTTGGGATCGCCACCGGCGGGGCAACCCGCAATTCCCCGGTCCCGACCGCTACAGCAACCGGGAGGCCGCCCGGTACCTCGACGGCCTCACCGGCGTCGTGCCCGAGACCGAGCCGGTCCGGACCGCCGCAGGTCGGCGGATCACCCGCCACGGCGGCTGACGAGCCGCCCTCTGCCACACGGCACCGGCAACATCGGCGCAGCTACCCTCCCCCTCCAACTCGCCCATGCCGCCGACCAAGGCCGGCTACGCCCGGGCGCACAGGCGATCCTGTTCCGCATGGCCAGCGGCGCCAGCGGCGGCGTGATGCTGATCAGCTGGTAGGGGCCAGTTGCCAGGCACCGCGGACCACGCGCTCACACGCGTGACACCACGGGCGGGCCGGCATCTCCACTTCGGCTTTCCGCCACTGTGTCCACTATCCAACAGGTAGTCGGTTTATCCGCCGTAACCACGTATTCAACTGGCGCCCGTACGGGTACCACCGGTCGTCAATGGCGTTTCAGGAGCTGCTCTGGCAGGCAGAGTGGCGGGCATGGACATCTCCCCGTTCCTGCAGCGCAAACTCGCCCGCCGCTTCGCCACCTTCGACACCAACCATGACGGCTATATCGACCGCACCGACTTCGAGTCAGCCTGCGACCGCCTCGCCGCCGCCTTCCACCTCGCGCCCGAAACCCCCGCGCTCAAGCACATGCGCGAGCTGAGCGACGGCCTGTGGCAGCACTTGTCACAGGCCGCGGACACCGACGTCGACGGGCGCGTCAGCCTCGCCGAGTACCAGGCGGCGTTCGCCGCCGGGCTGCTGGTCACGCACGCCTCCTTCGACGCCGGGTACGTGCCGTTCCTCGATGCGCTGATGGACATCGCGGACGAGGACGGCGACGGGAAACTGACCCGGGACGAGCAGGTCCGCTGGTCCGGCGCCCTGATGGGGCTACCTGAAGGGGACGCTCGCGAGGTCTTCGGCCGCCTCGACCGGGACGCCGACGGCCTGATCAGCCGCGACGACATGCTCCAGGCCATCCGTGAGTTCTACTTCAACGAGGAGCCCACCTCCACCGGCGCGTGGCTGCTCGGACCACTGGACCCCGCTTAGAAAGCAGACCTGTCGCCCGGACAGGGCGAAAGCAACGCCCTGAGCAGTCCCCAGTCCCTCTCACCGGTGCCACGCGGTGTCGCGGGGGCCGCTCTACGGGCCCTGGCCTGTCCCCGGGCGCGTCGATGCGCGCGTGTCCAGGTTCAGAAGCCATCGATCCTCAGACGGCTGCCGCGAGTTCGGCCCGGATCGCCCCGGCACAGACGATGCCGCCCCGTGCGCCCCTGGTGGTTCTGAACCGCGGTCACGCCTCCAGCGCCCCCCTCACGGGCGGTTTGGCATCCGGGCAGGTCGCGGCCTGGCGCAGGACTGTGACACTCGGATGGCTGCGGGGGATGCCCTGGCCATCGGCGAGGGAACCGTCCGCATGCCTTCCGTCGACCAGAGGAGAAGCATGGCCAACGAGTTGAAGTACGGCGACCAGATCCACCTGCAGAACGGCTACAACAACTGGGCGGGCGGTTACCTGGACACCAACGGCCACAGCAGCGACGGCGGGGCGAAGTACGGGGTGTCGACGGCGGACTCGCCCACGCGGGGAGAGGGCACCGGCACCTGGCAGATCCTCTCCGCCGCCGGCAAAGCCGTTGGCGCCAACGTGGTCAGCGGGGACCTGGTCTACCTGCGCAACCTCTACGGCAGTGACGGCGGCTACCTCGACACCAACGGGCACGCGACCACCGACCAGAAGAACAGCGGCGGCAAGTTCAACGTCCTGACGTCCAAGGACCGGGACCGCGCCCCCGGCACCGGCCGCTGGCGTCTTTTCGCACAGGCGTCCAGCCCCGGGGATCAGAACGTCCGGCCGGGCGACGTGATCCACCTGTGGAACGCCTACGGCGACAACGGCGGCTTCCTGGAGACGAACGGAGGCGGGCCCGCCGGCGGCAAGTACGACGTGTGCACCAACGCCTACTACAACCGGGCCCAGAACGTCGGCGACTGGAAACTCCACCGCGCGTGAGCCGGCGCTGGCTCGGGGCCCCGTGCCGGCGCGGCAACGGCGCTGGCTCGGGGCCCCGTCCGGCACCCCTCGAAGGGCGCTCACGCGGAACCCGCCCTGGACCTCACGGCCGGAGCGGGTTCGCGACCTTCGGCCGGGAGCGGCCACCGCTCGTCCGTGAGCCGGCCGCCGCCGCTGCCCCTTCCCGGGTGCCGGTGGCGGTGACGTGCGGGTGCTCGGGCTGGCCCGCCAGGCCTACTACCGGTGGCTGTCCTCACCGGTGACCGATGCCGAGCCGGCTGAGGCATACCGGGCAGGCGCCCTGTTCCATGCTCACCGCGACGATCCCGAGTCCGGCCACCGGTTCCTCCCCGACGAGGCCCGCGCGGCCGGTGAGGCGATGGCTGAGCGGACCGCCTGGAGGATCTGTCGCGACAATCGTTGGTGGAGCGTCTTCGGCAAGCGGCGGGGCCGGGGCAAGAAGGTCAAGGCCGACCCGCCGGTGCACGACGACCGGGTCCGGCGCGACTTCACCGCCGAGGGCGGGACCGGCTGTGGCTCACGGACATCACCCACCCGCAGCCCTGACTGCATAAACCCCGCTGTCACCCAACTCTGCGGCAGTCCCGTGCACCCGGACTTGGTCCTTGACGGCGGGGTACGCGAGCTCGAACGCCGCTGCGACGAGGCTCTCTTCTCGAGTTCCGTCCGCTTGTGCGGGCCCCTTGCCCGGGAGGGGCTGGCCCAGGTGCCGAAAGGCAGCAGGGAGCGGGCTGGCCGAGGTGGTCAGGCAGACGGGCGGCCGGTGATGGCCGGCAGGGTCGTTGTCCTGATCCGGCGGTAGGTCCTGAAGCCGTGTACGGTCAACGCTGTCCAGATGACGGTACTGACCAGAGGCCACCACAGGTCCCAGCCCTGCTCGCCCTGGATGAGATTGACGATCCAGTTCACCGCCCAGCTGGCCGTAAGGACAAGGGCTGCCCACCTGGCCCATCGCCAGATCCGCATCGTTCCTCGGGCACGGGTTTCCTCTGAACTCTGCTCGTCCTGTCGAAGTCGTGTGCCATTCATACCTATCCGCCTACCCCCTGCCCGTCCCTTGCCTCCCGGTTCTGGGGAGAGGGCCGAAAACGGGCGGCCCCACCCGGCGTCAGCAGACCCTCTGGCAGGGTGACGCTGCAAACCGGGCAGGGAGTTCGATCTTGAGCAGGACGTACAACCCGGTGCCGGTCAAGACGCGGCCCGCAGTTTTCAGACGGGAGGGGCCCATGCTGAAGCAGGTCGCCGAGGGTGTACTGATCCACCGGAGTGAGTTGCTCGAGAACAACACCTGTCGTGCATGGCAGGGACGGCGTGCTACTCGTAGACGTGGGGATTACCGGCGCCGAAATGACCTGCCTGGTGAACACCGGCACACGGCTGGCCTGGGCTACTCGACACAGGTGTGTGAAGCTCCAGAGTGGGCAGTTCTCCGTCCTGAGGCTGCGGTCAAAGGCTCTTCAGTGCAGCGGCGCTGGGGCTGTCGGATTCTGCCGTGTACATCACCAGAGAGAAACCTGAGCCGGGCAGGCTGAGGGTGTGCCGGTCGATCTCCAGCTCGCCTATTGTGGGATGGTGTAGTTTTTTTCGCACGCTGGGTATGGGACGCACAGTGTGATTGCGCCAGCTGCTCGCAAAATCTGGATCGTGGGTTGCGAACTCGTTGATCAGCTCTGCGAGCACGTTATCTGTGGGGTACAGAACGCTGGCTGCGCGCAATTGAGCGGCTACCTGCTGAGAGAAATCGGACTCCGAACCGGGGACGCCGATGCAGAGGGTGTCACGGAATCTCGTGGAGATGCGCGTGAGGTTGCGCTCGTCGGGTGTGAGACGAGAGAAGTCTGTAATCAGAGCTGCAGCTGCTGCGTTCCAGGCGACGATGTCTTGCCGGTCGTTGACGATGTAGGCAGGGATGCCGTCGAGTCTGCCGAGTAGCTGTTGGGCGTCCTCGGGCACGTGCTCCGGCGCGCCGTCGTTCTCTGCCGGCAGCACTTGTCCGGCCAGGCGGGCCAGATGGTCACGCTCTGCTTCAGTGAGCTGGAGAGCCGTCGCCAACGCGGACAGCACCTGCGGTGAGGGCCGGGGTGCCCGTGCCTGTTCGAGTCGTTCGTAGTAGCTCACCGACACCTGCGCCAGGGCGGCTACCTCTTCGCGGCGCAGTCCGGGTGTGCGACGGGCACGCCGACCTGGTGGAAGTGTCGCTTCGGTCTGCACATCTTCTGGTCGCAGGTCCTCGCGGCGGCGGCGGAGAAAGTCTCCGAGTTCCTGGCTGCTCACTCTTCCATCCTGTCACAGGAGGGACAGCTGAGCCTCGCACTGTTGGTCCGGGGCTTAGCTGTCCGTTCCGCGCCCACAAATCTGCTGTGCATGGTGGCCTGGTCGGTTCGTTGACTACGAGGAGAAATGATGTCCAGGACCCCTGAGGAGATTTTTCGCCGCATGATCGATCTGATGCTGGCCAAGGACATGAACGCCGTGGCAGATCTGTGGGCGCCTGACGGAATTGCGGAATTCCCTTTCGCAGCCGGGAGCTCCCCTCGTGTTCTCCGCGGACCTGAGGAGGTACGTGCCTACCTCGCTCACTATCCGGATCTGATGGACATGAAGGAGGTGGCCGCGCTTACCGTGCGGCCCACGGACCAAACGGACACCGTCGTGGTCGAGTGGACGGCCACCGGCCTCACTTTGGCCACCTCCCAGTCCTACCGCCTGGACTACATCGTGGTTCTCACGGTCCGCGACGGGCTGATCACCCTGTTTCGGGATTACTGGAGCCCGCTGTCGGCGGCTGCCGCTGCCGGCGGTCTCGCGGGGCTGATCAACTCGCTTGAAAGGAAAGACGCCTGATGTCCGGAGTGCTCGTGACCGGAGGTACCGGCAAAACCGGCAAGACGCTGGTGCAAGTGCTCCGCAACGCTGGTGTGCAGACACGGGCCGCCAGCCGGAACCCCGCCGCAGCCGATCCTGATGCGATCCGCTTCGACTGGAACGACCCGACCACTCATGGACCCGCGCTCGACGGGATGGACCGGATCTTCCTGCTTCCGCCGGTGGAGAGTGTGGACCCGCTGCCGCTGGTCGAGCCCTTCCTGCGCCAAGCGCGGCGGGCCGGTGCCCAGCGCCTCGTGATGCTCGGCTCCGCCATTGAGCTGCCGAACGCACCCAGCGCTGCGGAGATGGCCGCTCAGGTTCAGGCTCAGCCCGGAGGCGTCGTACTCCGCGCGTCAGGCTTCATGCAGAACTTCCTGCGCCCGCACCCGCTGGCCGAGCACATCCATCGACACGGTGAGATCCGCACCGCAGCCGGTGACGGCAAGCTGGGGTGGATCGATGCGCGGGACGTCGCGGCCAGTGCTGCCGCCCTGTTGGCTGACCTGGAGGTGGACGCTCGAAGCGACTACCTGATCACCGGGCCGCACGGGATGAGCTATCCACAGGCCGCGCACATCATCACCGCGCAGACCGGCCGACAGGTTCGGGCGGAGCCGATTACGGAGGAGGAACAGGCTGCCGCCTACCGCGCCTCCGGCATGCCGGCCGAGTTCGCCGCCGCCCTTGCCGCCGTCGAGCGCGGAATCAAGGAGGGACGTGAAGCCCAGGTCAGCACCGCGGTGCTCGAACTGACAGGCCGTCCACCGCGCACATTCGCCGAATTCGTCTCTGATCACGCGTACGAGTGGACGCAGTAGTGCCTGAACAGCAGCGATGTGCGGTCGAGTAGGTACCACGCAGAGAGTGCCGTTTGGCGTCACGTGATGTGACACACCATCGGAGTGGAGGCGACCCGCCTGTGCCTACCGCAGTGAATGCCGCATTTACTGGTCAATTTCGCTATGAGGTTCGGAGTCCTCGCAAGCGGATGATGCCGCAGGCGAGTTGGAGGAGCCGGAGGTGGAGGTCGGCGCGTATCTCGTAGCGGAGTCGGAGCCGCTTGAACTGTGGTTGCGGTAAACGAATCGGTGGTCGGTCGGCACCGTCTCCGGAGTAAAACAGCAGGCCGGCCAACAGGTGCCCGGCGAATTCGGCAACCACCGGGGCGGGGATGCCGGAGCAGGGCCACTCCAGCTTCTCGCCCCAGTCCGCCCCGGCGGGCGCTGCCGAGCGTCACAGCGCCGGATACGCCCTAGCCTCGAAGTTTCGTGACGGTCCGCCGACGGAGTCGGTGGACCGTTTTCGTGCCGTGGGCTGAGGGTGGGCAGGCCGAGGGCCCGAGTGTCGTCTC
>NZ_JBIRHU010000035.1:40995-47652 GCF_044328675.1 Streptomyces sp. NPDC017890 | reverse complement strand
CGCCCGGTTACATATCGAACCCGGAAGCTAAGCCTTACAGCGCCGATGGTACTGCAGGGGGGACCCTGTGGGAGAGTAGGACGCCGCCGAACAATTATTCAAAGGAAACCCCGCACCGGGAACGGTGCGGGGTTTTCTGCGTTTACGGCCGCGTCTACTGTCTTTGTATGCGCTACGACCTGGTTATCTTCGACAACGACGGCGTCCTCGTCGACAGCGAGCCGATCTCCAACCGGCTCCTGGCCGGCTACCTGACCGAGCTGGGGCACCCGACGTCGTACGACGACTCGCTGAGGGACTACATGGGTGCCGCGATGCACCGGGTTCACGACCTCATCCTGGAGCGGACGGGACGGCGGCTGCCCGAGAACTTCGACGACGTCTTCCATGGGCGGGTGTTCGCCGCCTTCGAACGGGACCTGGAACCTGTGCCGGGGGCCGTCGGGGTGCTCGAGAAGCTCACGGCGGACGGGGTGGCGTACTGCGTGGCCTCTTCCGGGAGTCATGAACGCATTCGGGTGGGGCACCGGAAGACCGGCCTGGACCGGTGGTTCGACGACGAGCGGATCTTCAGTTCCCAGGACGTGGGGCGGGGGAAGCCGGAACCGGACCTCTTCCTGCACGCGGCCGAGCGCATGGGGGTCGACCCGGCGCGGTGCGTGGTGGTCGAGGACAGCCCGCTCGGCGTCCAGGCCGCCATCGCGGCCGGGATGGACGTGTACGGGTTCGATGCGATGACGCCGGCTGCCAAGCTGGCCGGGGCCACTCGGCTCTTCGGCGACATGGGGGAGTTGGCCGACCTGCTGATGGGCTGACAGAGCTGAGCGGGATGCACCTTCGGTTCTCTCTACCCAGGGGTGAGCCAGAGCCCTACCCCCGCCGCCATGACTGATGTGCTGCGGCGCGGCAGGGTCTCGTGGGCGTTCGGGTTCTTCGCCCAGGGCGTCGCCTTCGCTCTGCTGGTGACGCGCATCCCGGCCGTCCAGGACCGGTACGGCGTATCCGACGCGCTGCTGCCCGCCTTCCTGGCCGCGGTACCGATCCTGGCCGGTATCGGGAGTGTGGCGACCGGACGTCTGGTGCGGCGGGTGCCGCCGAGCCGGCTGCTGCGCTGGTCCCAGCCGTGGTGCTCCTGGCTCTGACAGGGGCCGCGGAGGGGGGAGGGCGCGGGCGCCGGGTTCAAGGTGCTGGTGCCGCTCTGTCTGGTGCCGCTCTGTCTGGTGATGACGTTCGCGGACATCGGGGACTCGACCGTCTCCAACTGGAGCGCGAAGTACCTGCAGGACGTGCTGGGGAGCTCGGAACAGCTGGCGTGGGGGCGCTGGGGGACGTCTGGAGGTACCGCGGGGCCATGGTCGTACCGATGGTGCTGGTACTGGTGACGGTCGTGTACGCCAGGTCGTTCGAGGCTCAACCGGACCGATACGGTGGCGGACATGAGCGGCCGCGCACAGCTGATGTGGGACGAGGCAGTAACGGGCTATGACTTCGGCCCGGAGCATCCGATGGATCCGGTCCGGCTCGCCCTGACACGAGGACTGGTCGGTGCCCTGGGGCTCGACCGGGAGGCCGAGGTCGTCGCGGCGCCGGCGGCCGGGGAGTCGACGCTGCGGCTCGTCCACCGGGAGGACTACATCGACGCGGTGAAGGCGGCGTCGGCGGATCCGGGGGCGGCGGACGGGTCGTACGGACTCGGGACGGTCGACGATCCGGCCTTCCCGGGGATGCACGAGGCGTCCGCGCTGATCGCCGGGCAGTCGGTGGGGGCGGCGGAGGCGGTGTGGCGCGGGGACGTGCTGCACGCCGTGAACTTCGCGGGCGGGCTGCACCACGCGATGCCGGGCGCGGCCTCCGGGTTCTGCGTGTACAACGACGCGGCGCTGGCGATCGCGCGGCTGCTGGAACTGGGGGCCGAGCGGGTCGCGTACGTCGATGTGGACGTGCACCACGGGGACGGCGTGCAGGCGGCGTTCTGGGCGGATCCGCGGGTTCTGACGGTCTCGCTGCACGAGCATCCGGCGACGCTGTTTCCGCAGACCGGGTGGCCGGAGGAGACGGGGGCCGACAGCGCCGAGGGGTCGGCGGTGAACGTCGCGCTGCCGGCGGGGACCGGGGACGCGGGATGGCTGCGGGCGTTCCACGCGGTGGTGCCCGAGGTGATCGCGGACTTCCGGCCGCAGGTGCTGGTGACGCAGCACGGGGCGGACACGCACTTCGAGGACCCGCTCGCGCACCTGGCGGTGTCGCTGGACGCGCAGCGGGCGGTGCAGGTGGCGTGCCACGAGCTGGCGCACGAGTACGCCGGGGGGCGGTGGGTGGCGCTGGGGGGCGGCGGGTACGCCGTGGTGGATGTCGTGCCGCGGTCGTGGACGCATCTGGTGGGGATCGCGGCGGGGCGGCCGGTGGAGCCGGAGACGGTGATTCCGCAGGGGTGGCGGCAGGAGGTGTTCGCGCGGACGCGGCAGCTCGGGCCGATGCGGATGACCGACGGGCGGTGGCCGGTGTCCTGGGCGCCGTGGGAGGCGGGGTACGACCCCGCCGACCGGTTGGATCAGGCGGTGGTGGCGGCTCGGCGGGCGGTGTTTCCGTTGCGGGGGCTTCTGGCTTGACGGTACCTTTCGGGGCCGGCGGGGTGCGGAGGAGTCGGGTACCCGGGGTGAGGGTTGGCCGGGGGCGGGTGCGCTGCCCGGTGTTCGCGGGGTACCTCTCCCAGTCTCGGCTTCGCTCGAGCGGTGGGCCTCCATGCGCGGGGAGGTGACCCCACCGTCCCCCCGTGCCGCCCTGTGGGTGCCTCCCAGGCCGTGCAGGCAGTGAGGGAGGCACGACTTGCCCGCGGCTGAGTGGCGGGGGCGTTACTCCGGGCGTGGGCATTTTCCGCGTTCCGGGAGCCGGGGGACGGGGGACGGGGCAGCATCGGGATCGTGCTGACCCGTGGAGCTCTTCGGGCTCATCTTCTGGACGCTCGTCTTGCCGGTACCGTGGCGACTTCCCGGGAGGTGAGTCTGCGGAGCTACCGGCTGTTCGCCGCCCGGGACCCGCGGGTGCTGATCGGGATCGACCCGGAAGGGGACTGGGGGCCGCGGGACCTGCTCGGGCTGATGGCGGAGAGGTGCGGGGTTTCGGCCGACCCGCACGATACTTCGGGCCAGGATGTGATTGATCCCGATCGGACACTGGCCGCCCTGGACGCTTTCGCCGATCGGCTCGCCGTGGTCGCTCAGCGTCGCGCACCGGTCCTCCTGGGCACCGGGCACCCCCATCGACTGCTCGGTTTCTACGCCTCCTTGGCCGAGGCGTTGTCGGCGGCGGGGTGTGCTGTCCTCACCCCGGCGGAGGGTTGCCGTGTCGACATAACGACCCGGTTCGGTCTACGCACGTACAACCTCGACTACGTCCGGGGAGTCGCGTTGGTGCGGGAACCAGGCGCCGGGCGCGCCGGTGGTGAGCCCGGCGCGCACACGCATTCGCCGCTCCCGGTTCGTACCGCGCTGGCCGCCGCCGCCGAGGCCGGCGGGCCGCTTCCCGAGCTGGTGATCGGGGACCACGGATGGGTCTGCGGAGCAGGTCAGCTGGGGTTCGAGGTCATCGGGCCGGCCGATACGGACGATCCCGCGCTCTTCGTCGGTCAGGCAGAGGGGTCCGTGTCCGTCGTCGTTCCACTTGATGACGCTGTGCGGTCTGAGTACTACCGGCCGCTTACCCGCTACGTACTCAATCGAGCGTGTCTGTCACGGTAGGGGAGCTGTGGGGTGCACCTCTTCCCCATTCGCATCACCCGCCCCTACATTGGGGAGTGAGCACGCAACGACGAAGAGTCACCGGAAGGGGAAGCCGGTGGCCGTCGAGTGCGGAAGGTTCAGGTGTGTCATGGCTGCAGCTGGCGAAAGGCCTCTGAACGAGGTTCAGTTCCTGACCGTGGCGGAGGTCGCCTCGGTGATGCGCGTGTCCAAGATGACCGTGTACCGGTTGGTGCACAGCGGTCATCTGCCCGCGATCCGGGTGGGACGGTCGTTCCGTGTCCCGGAGCAAGCGGTTCACGAGTACCTCCGTGAGAGCTATGTGGGGGTGGAAACGGCCTGACGGTGGCCCGGGGGAGGCTCTCAGGGCCCGTCAGGGCTCGTCAGGACCTCTCCCGGCCTCCGGGACTCCCCTCGGCACCTCGATTACGACCTCAGCGCTCGGGCGGGTAGGCTAGCCCCTCGTAGGTCGTGTGGGCCCATGGCGCCCAACAACCGAGTGATGAGAAGTGAGCGAGGGTAGTCGTGGGCTCTGTTATCAAGAAGCGGCGCAAGCGGATGGCCAAGAAGAAGCACCGCAAGCTGCTCAAGCGCACGCGCGTTCAGCGTCGCAACAAGAAGTAAGCGACGCTGCGCCGTCAGCGTGGTCTGTGGCCCCCCACCGCATCCGGTGGGGGGCCACCGTCGTATCCCGGGAGCCGGACCGCGGAGCGCGGCACGGCCGCGAAATCCCGTCACTTGCTGCATCCGGCGGTCATCACAGCGCGACACCGACCGGCTAAGTTGGCCGGCGGACGGGGAACGCGGCAGGGTACGCAGTAGGGCGGAAGAAAGGCGCTGATCTTGGGCAAGGTCGTGCTCGTTACCGGAGTGGCCCGTCAGCTGGGGGGCCGGTTCGTGCGGCGCATCCAGCGTGATCCCGACGTGGACCGGGTCATCGGGGTGGACGCCATCGCGCCGGAGCACCATCTGGGCGGCGCGGACTTCGTCCGGGCCGACATCCGGCAGTCGGCCATCGGGAGGGTGCTCGCCGAGACGGCTGCCGACACGGTCGTCCACATGGACGTCACGGGAACGCCGCTGGGCAGCGGCAGCCGGACGTCGGTCAAGGAGACCAACGTCATCGGCACGATGCAGCTGCTCGGCGCCTGCCAGAAGTCGCCGGCCGTGCAGCGGCTGGTGGTGAAGTCCAGTACGAACGTGTACGGGTCGGCGCCGCGCGACCCGGCCGTCTGCACCGAGACCACCGCGCCCAAGTCCCTGCCCAGCGGCGGCTTCGCCAAGGACGCGGTCGAGGTCGAGGGGTATGTCCGGGGCTTCGCGCGCCGTCGGCCGGACGTCGCGGTGACCGTGCTGCGGTTCGCCAACATCCTCGGTCCGGGGGCGGAGACGCCGCTCGCCTCGTACTTCGGGCTGCCGGTGCTGCCGACGGTGTTCGGTTACGACCCGCGGCTGCAGTTCGTGCACGAGGACGACGTGATCGAGGTGCTGCGGCTCTCCTCGCACGAGCCGCGGCGGGGCACGCTGAACAGCGGCACCTTCAACATCGCCGGCGACGGTGTTCTGCTGCTCTCCCAGTGCTCGCGCCGGCTGGGCCGCCCCACGGTGCCGCTGCTGCTGCCCGCGGTCACCTGGGCGGGCTCGCTCGTGCGTACGCTGGGGATGACGGACTTCTCCCCGGAGCAGATCCGGCTGCTCACCCACGGGCGGGTGGTGGACACCACGCAGATGCGCGAGACCCTGGGTTTCCGGCCGAAGTACTCGACGGCCGGGGCGTTCGCGGACTTCGCGCGCGGCCGTGGCATGGGTCTGCTGCCGCCCGAGGCCCTCGCGGGGGCCGTCGACCGGATCGCGGAGCTGTCCCTGCGGGGCAGTGGCCACCTCCCGACGCAGAGCGCCAACTGAGGAGCGCATCAACGATGGCGGACGCCAAGGTCATTCCGTTCGACGACGACCGGTCACGGGGGAGCGGTCAGAGTGGGAACGCGGCGCAGCGCCCGGCGCGGCGCCGCGGCGGTGCGAGTCGGCGCAAGGGCACGGCGGAGTCCGTGCCGGTACGTGAGGTGCAGCCCCTGCCGGTGCGCGGTGCCGCACCGGACGAGGGTCCCGTGACGTCAGAGTCGTCCGGGGTGCCCGGGCCGGGGCCGCAGGGGGCGGGTGGCGGCCTGGAGCGGCGTGTCGCGGGCGGTCTGGCGTTCCTGCGCCGCCGTCTCACCGGCGACTACGAGGTCGACGACTTCGGCTACGACGCCGAGCTCACCGACCAGGTGCTGATGTCCATGCTGCGCCCGGTGTACGAGAAGTACTTCCGGGTCGAGGTGAAGGGCGTGGAGAACATCCCCGCCGAGGGCGGCGCGCTGATCGTCGCCAACCACTCCGGGACGCTGCCGCTGGACGGGCTGATGATGCAGGTCGCCGTGCACGACCATCATCCGGCCGACCGGCATCTGCGCCTGCTGGCGGCGGACCTGGTCTTCGTGCTGCCGGTGGTCAACGAGCTGGCCCGCAAGCTCGGCCACACGCTGGCCTGCGCGGAGGACGCCGAACGGCTGCTCGGTCAGGGCGAGCTGGTCGGGGTGATGCCGGAGGGTTTCAAGGGCGTCGGCAAGCCGTTCAGCGAGCGCTACAAGCTCCAGCGTTTCGGGCGCGGTGGCTTCGTGTCGACGGCGCTGCGGCAGGGTGCGCCGATCATTCCGTGCTCGATCGTCGGCGCGGAGGAGATCTACCCGATGATCGGCAACGCGAAGACGCTGGCGCGGCTGCTGGGCTTTCCGTACTTCCCGCTGACGCCGACCTTTCCGTGGCTGGGGCCGCTGGGCGCGGTGCCCTTGCCGACGAAGTGGACGATCCAGTTCGGCGAGCCGATCCCGACGG
Source organism: Streptomyces sp. NPDC017890 (assembly GCF_044328675.1). Lineage (NCBI taxonomy): Bacteria > Bacillati > Actinomycetota > Actinomycetes > Kitasatosporales > Streptomycetaceae > Streptomyces > Streptomyces sp. NPDC017890. The sequence goes on along the minus strand of NZ_JBIRHU010000035.1, from coordinate 41,041 downwards.
ACGGCTATCCGCCGGAGGCGGCCGAGGATCCCATGCTGATGTTCAA
>NZ_JBIRHU010000035.1:0-40898 GCF_044328675.1 Streptomyces sp. NPDC017890 | reverse complement strand
CAATCTCACCGATCAGGTGAGGGAGCAGATCCAGCACACGCTGTACAAGCTGTTGGTGCAGCGGAGGTCGGTGTTCTTCTGAGGGAGGGCGGTACGGAGGCTGGGGAGCGGGAGCCGACGGACGGAGTCCGGCGCAGCCGGGCGAAGCCCGCGCAGCGGTGCGAGTCCGGCGGTGTGGGTGGGCAGCCATGCTGATGTTCAATCTCACCGATCAGGTGAGGGAGCAGATCCAGCACACGCTGTACAAGCTGTTGGTGCAGCGGAGGTCGGTGTTCTTCTGAGGGAGGGCGGTACGACGGTGGGGTGCTCCCGTTCCGCAGGGGGAGCACCCCACCGTCGTACCGGCTCAGTCCGTGTCGTCCGCTTCGATGCCCAGGCCGGGGAGGAGGCCGGGGAGGAGGGGCGGGAGGGTGACGTCCGGTTCGGTGGGCGGGGTGTTGCCGCCCGTCGACGGAGAGGCGGTGCCGGTGTCCTTCGGCGGGTCGAGCAGGCCGCCCGTGCCGCCGCCGAGCAGGCCGTCGTTCTCCTGGCCGGAGTCGGCCGACTCGCTGGGCCTGCCGCTGTCCGTGCGCCCGTGTTCGGACGTACCGGCGTCGCCGGTGCTGGGAGCGGACGGGTGGCTGGAGCCGGGAGTGCCCGTGGTCGCGGACTCGGGGCCGTCCTGTCGGCCGCTGTCCCCGCTGTCGTCGTCCCGGGGCTGCTGCTCCGGCAGCATGGACTGCAGTGGGGCCACGTCGTCCTCTATGGCGTCGAAGACCGAGGACACCTGCTCACTGACGTCCCCGAGCTGCACGGGCAGTCGGTCGCGCAGTGCTCCCCAGGTCTCCCGGTGGGAGCGGGAGAAGGTGGAGAGGGCCTGCATGGGAGCCAGCGAGTCGGGGTCGCTGGCGTAGGCGGCGCTGAGCAGGCGGTGGCCCTCGGAGGCGTCGTGCTCCATGCCGGACAGGGCGCGGCGGACCTCGCCGAGGGACTCGTGGTCGAGGGGCCCGCCGCGATCGCGTTCCATCAGCCGGCGTGCTTCGTTCAGCCGGGTCGATGCCAGGTCCAGGTGGGCCCGGCCGCGCTCGTCGTCCCCGTCGGCGAGGCCGAGGCGGAAGTCCTCTATGCCGCGTTTGAGGCCGTAGAGCGAGTCTCCGGGCAGGGCGTCCGAACTGGCGGCGGCGACTCCGCCGAAGGCTCCGGCGGCCACGCTCACGCTCAGTCCGCCCGCGGTCAGGCCCTTGGCCAGCCGCGACCGTGGCCGGAACCTGCTCAGTGGGGCCGCCCGGTGGGTGCCGCGCGCCCGCCGCTGCTCCGGTACCGAAGTGTCCCTCGCCCCGTCGCCCGCGGTGCCCTCTTGCAGCATGGCCTCGAACGCGGCCACCAGCTGGGCCCGCTGGACGACCTTGACCTCGGGATCCAGCTGGGGCCGGGGCAGCGTCTCCAGGCCGGTGGCGAGGGTCAACAGACGACCCTGCCCGGTCGGTTCCGCGGTGGCCCCGGCGTCGGCCGGCCCTCCGGACTGCTCGGTCGCCGCCCCGGGATCGGGCTGCTCCTCCAGAGCCTGGGCGAAGGCGTTCGCCCGCCGGTGTGCCGATACGTTCGCGATCACTGGCGGCACCTCCTCTCGTCATGACGGTCGACTCCCCAGGGGGTCCTGAGGGTTGCACACCCTGTTCCGCACCGCCCGATCGTGCGATCGGAGTCGGCCAGGGAGTGACCACAGGGAGCCTGCATCCCGCACAACGAGCGGCGCGGCACTTGGGTTACGGACGATGGATGACCGGACCGCGGGCGCAACCGACTTTTACCGACGGTGATTTGAAGGTCGCGGGGGGTTGCGGCGGGTGCGGCGCCTCCGGGGCGCCGGGAAACTCAGCGCGCGTCGTCCGGGAGCAGCCGGGCGAGGGTGCGTACGGCCCGGTACTGGAGCGTCTTGATGGCGCCCTCGTTCTTGCCCATGACGCGGGCGGTCTCGGCGACCGAGAGGCCTTGGAGGAAGCGCAGGGTCACGCACTCCTGCTGTTGCGGGTTGAGCCGTCGTACGGCGTCCAGCAGGGCGGCGTTGGAGAGTGATTCGAGGACGGAGTCCTCGGGGGACCGCTCGACCTCGTTGGCGTCGAGCATCTCGCCGGTGGTGACCTCGAGGCGGAAGCGGCTGGACTTGAAGTGGTCGGCGACGAGGTTGCGGGCGATGGTTACCAGCCAGGCGCCGAAGTCGCGGCCCTGCCAGGTGAAGGTGCCGATGCGCCGCAGGGCGCGCAGGAAGGTCTCGCTGGTGAGGTCCTCGGCGGTCGCCTTGCCTCCCACGCGGTAGTAGATGTAGCGGTACACGGTGTCGCTGTACTGGTCGTAGAGCCGCCCGAAGGCGTCGGACTCGCCGGCCTGGGCGCGTTCGACCAGGTCCATCATGCGGGCGCTGTCGCTGTCCGCGGCGGGGCGGCGGTGGGTGGTGGCGGCGGTGGTCCCGGACGAGGACGACCGCGCGCGTCTGCCGACGGCAGCGCTTCCGTCGGCCAGTGCGTAGCACGGGCCGACGGGGGCGGTGGCCGCGGCGAGGGCGGGAAAGGCGTACGCGGTGGGGACGAGGCCGCGCAACAGGTCTTGGGCTGATTTGACCGTAGCGCGCAGCGTAGCCAGGCCCGAGGCGTCAACCCCGACGTGTGGGTACACGGGACTCCCAGAGGCAGAGCTTCCATCACGTTCAGTACGGAACCATTCACCCGTCATAGCGAAGGTGGGGTGCCGGAATGCGTCTGAGGAGAATAACGCTTCGTACAGGCACTGCTACGCCCAGTTGCTCAAATCATCGATTACGTCGCTTCCGTGCCCGAATGGCGCTCGATCGGTTGCGACAGAGTGATCGGTTGATGACCGGAACCGTTCAAGTTCCTTGTGACTACAGAGCGTGTTGTGGTCAATGTGAGAAATGGGGACTGGCGGGGGTGCCCCCGGGGTACGTCACATGGATGGGTCAACGGCGGCGGCGGTGCAGCGCGATGGCCGCGGCGGTGCCGCCGGCCACGGCGCCGACGCCCGCGGCCGCCGGGATGCCGACCTTGGCCGCCTTGCGGCCCGTGCGGTAGTCGCGCAGCCGCCACTCCAGTTCCCGGGCGTGCTTGCGCAGCTTGCTGTCCGGGTTGATCGCGTACGGGTGTCCGACCAGCGACAGCATCGGGATGTCGTTGTGGGAGTCGCTGTAGGCGGCGCAGCGGGACAGGTCCAGGCGCTCCGCCGTCGCCAGTGCGCGTACCGCCTCGGCCTTCGCGGGGCCGTGCAGCGGTTCGCCGACGAGCTTGCCCGTGTAGACGCCGCCGATCGACTCGGCCACGGTGCCCAGCGCGCCGGTCAGGCCCAGGCGGCCGGCGATCACCTGGGCGATCTCCACCGGGGCCGCCGTGACCAGCCAGACCTTCTGCCCGGCGTCCAGGTGGGCCTGGGCGAGGGCGCGGGTGCCGGGCCAGATCCGCTCGGCCATGTACTCGTCGTAGATCTCCTCGCCGATCGACTTCAGCTCGGAGACGCGGTGGCCCTTGACGATCGACAGCGCGGAGTCGCGGGCGTCCTGCATGTGCTCCGGGTCCTCGAACCCGGCGAGCCGGAACCACGCCTGCTGCCAGGCGAACCGGGCGAGGTCGCGGGTCTCGAAGAACTTCCGCTTGTACAGGCCCCGGCCGAAGTGGAAGATCGCGGCGCCCTGCATCACGGTGTTGTCGAGGTCGAAGAACGCGGCTGCCCTGTCGTCGCCGTGGACCGGGAATTCCGCTTCCGTGCCCGTGTCGGGCGCTGCGGCCTGGGCGGACTGGGCGGACTTGCGGGCTGCCTCCGCCGAGGCCTCGCCTGCCAACACGCTCCGCGCCGTGGCGGGGCGCCTACGGGGAGTGAGCCATCGAAGAGCGGCCATGCCCGTGAGCATAGCCAGTTTGTTCGGAGGCTTCGGAGCCGAGAGGTTCGGAGGCTGTGAACTCCCGGCGACCGTCTCGTTAAAGGGCTCGTGGAAAAGCTCGCTGGAGCGCTCGGTGAAGGGCATGGAGGAGGGTGCGGTCGAGGGCTCGCTGGAGGAGGGCCGGTCCGGCGGGCGCTTCGGCGTGCCGGTCCGGCGGGCGGTGCGCCCGTCACCGAGGGGTCGGCTCGCACCGCCTTGCGCGCGAGAATGGCCGGCATGAGTCCCCTCTTCCGTCGAAAGCCCTCGCCGACCGCGGGGGCCCCGCGGCCCGCGCAGTCCTCTGAGCCCTCTGAGTACTCCGAGAACCATCTCGTCACCCTCATCCGCAAACCCGGCTGTCACCTGTGTGATGACGCACAGCTCGTCGTCGAGAAGGTCTGTGCCGACCTCGGTGTCCCCTGGGAGGGGAAGGACATCACCCAGGACAGCGCGCTCCACGACGAGTACTGGGAGCAGATCCCGGTCGTCCTCGTCGACGGCAGGCAGCACACCTTCTGGCGTGTCAACGAGGAACGCCTGCGCAAGGCACTGACCGACGAGTCCAAGTAGTCCGGATGGTCGCTTAGGATCGATGGTGACTTGGTCTCGGGGGCGTTGATCGTGAGGAGCGTGTGCGGCTTTGCCCCCGATGGGAGAGGAACGCGGGTGCGAGTGCGCCGGTTCCCGGTTCGCGCGCCGGGAGCGCGTGAGCCCGGTCACGTTGGCCGGGCAAATCGGACACCATCTTTGTGCACGCGTTCACAAAGACATAGCCTGCATTCGACGGGGCGGTCATGTAGGGACGTATGACCGCCTACAGCCCCGCTCTACCCGCAGGAGCACCGTGGCAACTGGCCGAACACACCGACCGGCGACCCGCAGCCGAGGGATTCCCGAGGCCACCGTCGCCAGGCTTCCGCTGTACCTCCGCGCTCTCACGGCGCTCTCCGAGCGCTCGGTGCCCACGGTCTCCTCCGAGGAGCTGGCGGCCGCGGCCGGGGTCAACTCCGCGAAGCTGCGCAAGGACTTCTCGTACCTCGGCTCCTACGGGACCCGGGGCGTCGGCTACGACGTCGAGTATCTCGTCTACCAGATCTCCCGCGAGCTGGGGCTCACCCAGGACTGGCCGGTAGTGATCGTCGGTATCGGTAACCTCGGTGCCGCGCTCGCCAACTACGGCGGGTTCGCGTCCCGCGGTTTCCGGGTCGCGGCGCTCATCGACGCCGATGCGGGGATGGCCGGAAAGCCCGTCGCCGGTATCCCGGTGCAGCACACCGACGAGCTGGAGAAGATCATCCAGGACGACGGTGTCTCGATCGGTGTGATCGCGACCCCCGCCGGTGCCGCCCAGCAGGTCTGTGACCGGCTCGTGGCCGCCGGTGTCACCTCCATCCTGAACTTCGCGCCGACCGTGCTGAACGTGCCCGAGGGCGTCGACGTGCGCAAGGTCGACCTCTCCATCGAGCTGCAGATCCTCGCCTTCCACGAGCAGCGCAAGGCGGGCGAGGAGGCGGCGGCCGACGGTGTCGCGCCGCCCGCCGTCGCCCGCAGGCAGCAGCACTCGGCCGGCTCCGCCGACAAGGGACCCGACGGGGACGTTCCCGCCGTGATGCCGGCATGAGTCTCCTCGTCGTCGGACTGAGCCACCGCAGCGCCCCCGTCAGCGTCCTGGAGCGGGCCTCGCTGAACGCGGACGCGCAGCTCAAGCTGTTGCAGGACACGGTCGCCGCCGAACCGGCCACCGAGGCCGCGGTGCTGGCCACCTGCAACCGCATCGAGCTGTACGCCGACGTGGACAAGTTCCACGCCGGTGTCGCCGAGCTGTCCACGCTGCTCGCCCAGCACAGCGGGGTCGGCCTGGAGGAGCTCACTCCTTATCTTTATGTGCACTACGAGGACCGGGCCGTCCACCACCTCTTCTCGGTGGCCTGCGGGCTCGACTCGATGGTGGTGGGCGAGGGCCAGATCCTCGGCCAGATAAAGGACTCCCTGGCCAGGGCGCAGGACCTGCACACCGCCGGTCGGCTCCTGAACGACCTGTTCCAGCAGGCGCTCCGGGTCGGCAAGCGGGCCCACTCCGAGACCGGCATCGACCGCGCCGGGCAGTCCCTGGTCACCTTCGGCCTGGAGCAGCTGTCCGCCGGAGCCGACGTCCAGCACTGGGCGCGGGGCAAGAAGGCCCTGGTCATCGGCGCCGGTTCGATGTCCTCGCTGGCCGCCGCCACGCTGGCGCGCGCCGGGGTCGCCGAGATCGTCGTCGCCAACCGCACCTACGAGCGCGCCGAGCGGCTCGCACAGATCCTCTCCGAGGGCGACGACACGGACGTGCTGGCCCGCGCGGTACCGATGGACTCGGTGCCGGTCGAGCTGACACGTGCCGACGTGGCCGTTTCCTGCACCGGTGCGACCGGGCTGGTCCTCACGGCCGACGCCGTGGCCGCGGCGGTGGAGGGCCGTACCGGTGCCCCCGCCGTCGAACTCGGCGACGGGCGTCCCGTGGCCGACGCCGGTCCCGGCCGCGTACGGGAGGCAGCTGAAACGCCTCTGCAGGGTGCCGCGACCGGTGCCGGTGCCGACGAGAACTGCCCGCTGGACCTGTCCCCCGTGCCGTCCGGTTTCTCCGTCATGGGGGAGGCCGCGGTGGCCGGCATGGACGCGGCGACGCTGGAGCAGCACGGTGCCTGGGCCGCGGGCGGTGCGGTCGTGGACCGGCCGCGTGAGGCCGGGCGGCCGGGTGCCGAGGCGGACGCCGAGCTGATCACCGCGCTCGCCGCGACGGCGACGGCGACGGGCCGTATCCCCGAGCGCCGCCGGCCGGAGCCGGTCGCCGAGGTGCCGCGCCCGCAGCCGGTCCTCTTCCTGCTCGACCTCGCGATGCCGCGCGACATCGACGCCGCCGTGCACCGGCTGGCCGGGGCCCGGCTGGTGGACATCGAGTCGCTCGCCGACGCCTCCGCCGACGCGCCGATGGCCGCCGACGTCGACATGGTCCGCCGGATCGTCGCCGACGAGGTCGCCGCGTTCGGTGCGGCCCAGCGGGCCGCGCACATCACGCCCACCGTCGTCGCGCTGCGCAGCATGGCCGCCGATGTCGTGGCGGGCGAGATCGCCCGGCTGGAGGGGCGGCTGCCGGGCCTCGACGACAAACACCGCGCCGAGATCACCCAGACCGTCAAGCGTGTGGTCGACAAGCTGCTGCACGCGCCGACGGTACGGGTCAAGCAGCTCGCCGCCGAGCCCGGCGGTGCCGGGTACGCGGACGCGCTGCGCACCCTGTTCGACCTCGACCAGGAGACGGTGGCCTCCGTCTCCCGCGCCGAGAACAGCACCACTGAGAAGAACCGAGGGCCGGCATGACTGAGAAGGCACTGAGGCTGGGGACGAGGCGGAGCAAGCTCGCCATGGCCCAGTCCGGGCAGGTGGCGGACGCCGTGAGCCAGGTGACCGGTCGGCCCGTTGAGCTGGTCGAGATCACGACGTACGGTGACGTCTCGCGCGAGCAGCTGGCGCAGATCGGCGGTACGGGCGTGTTCGTGGCCGCGCTGCGCGAGGCGCTGCTGCGGGGCGAGGTGGACTTCGCGGTTCACTCGCTCAAGGACCTCCCCACCGCGGAGCACGAGGGCCTGGTGGTGGCCGCCGTACCGGAGCGCGAGGACCCGCGGGACGTGGTCGTCGCCCGGGACGCGCGCAAGCTCACCGACCTGCCGCGCGGGGCGCGCATCGGGACGGGCGCACCGCGCCGCATGGCGCAGCTGAACGCGTACGCCCGCACCCACGGGCTGGAGATCGAGACGGTCCCGATCCGGGGCAACGTCGACACCCGCATCGGGTACGTCAGCAGCGGGGAGCTCGACGCCGTCGTGCTGGCCGCCGCCGGACTGAACCGGGTGGGCCGCATCGACGAGGTGACCGACTTCCTGTCGGTCGACACGGTTCTGCCCGCCCCCGGCCAGGGGGCACTGGCGATCGAGTGCACCGCGGACAACGCGGACCTGATCGCCGCGCTCGCCGAACTCGACGACCCGTTCACGCGGGTCGCCGTGACGGCCGAGCGTTCACTGCTCGCCGCCCTGGAGGCCGGCTGCAGCGCCCCTGTGGGCGCGCTGGCCGACCTCCTGGCCGACGGGCAGATTGTCAAGGAAATGCGCCTGCGCGGTGTCGTCGGTACGACCGACGGCTCGACGCTGGTGCAGCTGTCCACCACCGGTCCCGTGCCTGAAACGCACGAGGCGGCGATGGCACTCGGTCGCGAACTCGCCACCGAGATGCTCGCCCAGGGCGCGGCCGGTCTGATGGGGGAGCGAGCACATTGAGCCCCACCACCTTTCCCACCGGTCCGGAGCACGGGCACGTCACCTTCCTGGGTGCCGGACCCGGAGATCCGGGACTGCTGACTCTGCGCGCCGTGGAGGCACTGGCGCACGCGGACGTCCTCGTCGCCGAGCACGAGGTGCTCGACGTCGTACGCACGCACGCGAGGCAGGGCGTGTCGGAAGTGCACACGGATGCCGATCCGTCGGATCCGGGCACAGGCGCGCCCCAGCTGAAGGTAGTTGACGGTGCGTCGACGACCTCGGGCGTCCCCGCCGTGCGGGATGCCGCACATCTTGTCATGGAGGCCGCGCGGGGCGGCAGGCGGGTCGTGCGTGCGGTGACCGGTGACCCCGGGCTCGACACGTACGCCGCCGAGGAGATGCTGGCGTGCGTCGCCGCCGGGGTGCCCTTCGAGGTCGTCCCCGGTATCGCGAACGCCGTCGGTGTCCCCGCGTACGCCGGTGTGCCGTTGCGGGACGCCGAGGGCGCGGACGTGCGGTTCGTGGACGCCCGTACGGCGTCGGACCGCTGCTGGACCGAGGTCGGTGCCTCCGACGGGACGGTCGTCGTGTCGACGACGCTCGACTCGGTGGCCGCGGCCGCCGGTGAGCTGGTGTCGGCGGGCCGCAAGCCGGACACCCCGATGACGGTGACGATCGCCGGTACGACGACCAGGCAGCGCACCTGGGCGGCGACGCTCGGCACGGTCGCGCAGACGCTGAAGCAGGCGAAGGTGCTGCCGTCCCCGGACGGGGGCCGCCCGGTGATAGCCGTGGTCGGTGAGCGTTCCGCCCCCGCCCGGCGCGACCAGCTGTCGTGGTTCGAGTCCAAGCCGCTGTTCGGCTGGAAGGTGCTCGTTCCGCGTACGAAGGAGCAGGCGGCGTCGCTCTCCGACCAGCTGCGGTCGTACGGCGCCGTGCCGAGCGAGGTCCCGACCATCGCGGTGGAGCCGCCGCGCACGCCCCAGCAGATGGAGCGCGCGGTCAAGGGCCTGGTGACGGGCCGCTACGAGTGGATCGCGTTCACGTCGGTCAACGCGGTGAAGGCGGTCCGGGAGAAGTTCGAGGAGTACGGGCTGGACGCCCGTGCCTTCGCGGGCATCAAGGTCGCCGCGGTCGGGGAGCAGACCGCGAACGCCCTCATCGCCTTCGGTGTGAAGCCCGATCTGGTGCCGAGCGGTGAGCAGTCGGCCGCGGGCCTGCTGGAGGACTGGCCGCCGTACGACCCGGTCTTCGACCCGATCGACCGTGTCTTCCTGCCCCGCGCCGACATCGCCACGGAGACGCTGGTCGCCGGGCTGATCGAGCTGGGCTGGGAGGTCGACGACGTCACCGCCTACCGGACGGTGCGCGCGTCGCCGCCGCCGGCCACGACCCGCGAGGCGATCAAGGGCGGCGGCTTCGACGCGGTGCTGTTCACGTCGTCGTCCACGGTGCGGAACCTGGTCGGTATCGCGGGCAAGCCGCACAACGTGACGGTGATCGCCTGCATCGGCCCGGCGACGGCCAAGACGGCCGAGGAGCACGGCCTGCGGGTCGACGTGATGGCTCCCGAGCCGTCCGTCCACAAGCTGGCGGAGGCCCTTGCCGACTTCGGCCTGCGCCGCCGCGCGTCGGCGGTGGAGGCCGGGGACCCGGTGACGCGGCCGAGCGAGCGGCGGCCGGGGGCGCGGAGGCGTCGGTCTACCTCGACCTGAGGTGACGTGAGGTGATGCGGGGCGCTCCTGGTGGGCGCCCCGCGCCTTGTCAGCTAGTGCTGTGACCGCATACGTTGACCGGGTTGGGCGACCGTGAGGTGGTGGGGCCAACCTCGCGGCGGGAGCGTCCGCTTATGCTCAGCTCGTGCAGCCGCCTTTCGATAGAAGCGATCCGTTGATCACGGCGTTCCCAGTGGAGCTCGCGGGAGACGCTGAGGCAGTTCTGGCGGTCATGCCTGCTTCTCGCCTCCGGCCGGCAGCGTCGTTTTCGGTCGTTGTAGAGGGCCAGCAGGTGACCATCCCGGGGCGTCTCTACAACGACGAGCCGCCGCCCGACGCGATGGCGTCGCTCTCGTCGCGTCAACGGCAACCTCTGCACTGCCTGTACTCAAGGCACTGCGACGGGATGGTCAGGCAGCGCCACCTGGCGAAGGTCGTTGACTCCACGGACCCGTGGGTCGTCCCGTTCGTCGTGCAGCTGGTCGGCGAGTACGTCTTGGAGATCCTCGTCGACATCTGCGACAGGCTTCGTGATCTTGCCGCTCCGGGCGCCCGGGGCCACGTCGCCTATGGGCAGTTCATCGTGGACAACCCGGCTTTCTTCGCCCGTACTCAGCGGCGGGTCGTGAGCTACTGGAGCTGCTACTACCGTTCCGCCTATTCGAGTTTCCGGGGCTACCCAGGGTCTACTTTGCTTGACCTCCTTCGGTCCGCTGCCTCCGACAGGGCAGGGCATCCCTGGCCCGATCTCGCTCCTTCAGCAGGCGCCAGGGTGGACGGCTACCGCTAAGGCCGGCCGGCAAGGTTCACCGGGTTGATCAGACTGCGGCAGCGGCAGGTCGTCCGCCCCAGCGGACGCCCTTCTCGCTGCGGACCCGGGCGCGCTCACGCCGTTGAGCTGCAAGGACATCGGGATGTCGTGTGTTCTTGTTTCGCCAGCGCAGGTAGGCGTGCAGGGCTCGGGTCTGGACTGTGTGGTTGCCGTGGTGGGAGTTGGCGATGGTGAACTGCCGCAGCGGCCCGAAGTGGGCCTCGATCGGGTTGGCCCAGGACGCGTAAGTCGGGGTGAAACACAGCTCGACGCGGTTCTTCCTCGCCCAGCAACGGATCTTCTCGCCCTTGTGCGCGGAAAGGTTGTCCAGGATTACGTAGATAGGAGCGCCGTCCGGACGGGCGGCCCGGATTGACCTCAGTGCGGCCAGGGTGTTCGTGGCTCCCTTCTTGCGGCGGTTGACGCCCCACAGGGCGTCGTCGCCGACCGAGTAGCAGCCATGGAAATACCGGATGCCGTGAGTGCGGTGGTAGGTCGCCGGGTGCCGCTCGGGGTGACCGGCGGGGCCCAGCCCGCACCGCCGGTGGGCCGGATGCCGAGCGGTCCGAACTCGTCAAAGGCGAAGACCCGGTCCGGGAACCGGTCCAGGACCTTCTCGATCCGGTCCAGCTTCGTCTCGCGGTCGGGGTCCGGGGATTCCTTCCACGTCTTGGTGCGCTGGAAGGTGACGCCGCGGCGGGCGAGCAAACGGCGTAACGCCTCGCGGCCGATGCGGATGACGCGGCCGTGGACTTTCCGCAGGTAGGCGGCCAGTTTGCGGATGGACCAGCGGGTGAAGGGCTGGCCGAGCTTGGTCGGTCGGTTGGTGGCCGTCTGGACGACGAAGTCCTCGTCGTCAGGACTGAGCAGGCGGGGACGACCTCCCGCCCATCGAGGGTCCAGGCAGACCAGGCCGATCTCGTTGAACCGATGGATCACATCCCGGACGGTGTCCTCGTCGGCCTGCACCAGCTGGGCGATCACCGGGACGCGGTTTCCGCCAGCCGAGGCCAGCAGCATCATCGCGCGCCGGTAGCGAACCGAACTGGTGTTTCCCCGGCGCACGATCTGCTGCAGCTTCTGCCCCTCCTGGTTGGTCAATCTGCGCGCACGGACAGGCTCGGCCACCGTGCCTCCAGCGGGTCGGATCGGACGTCACCGACATCCAACCGCCCCGACCACCAACCCGGCGAACCTATGCGGTCAGAGCACTAGCGGAGGCGTACGGCAGGAAGTGCGCCCAGGTGGTGGGGGTGAGGGTGAGGCGGGGGCCGTGGGAGATCTTGGAGTCGCGGATGAGGATGCGTTCCGGGGCGGGGGCCACCTCGACGCAGGACGGCCCGTCGTCCGAGCTGTAACTGCTCTTTATCCACTCCAGCGTGCCATCGGCTCCGGCAGAGGGCTTGAGGGTCATGACTCTCCCAGCACTGTCTCGATGAAGGCCAGCGACTCTCGGGGCGTGAGAGCCTGCGCGCGGATGATCCCATAGCGCATGTCGAGGACCGTGGTCTCTTTCGGCTCGATGATCACGCGGTTGGTGAGCTGGACTTCGTTGAGACCCACGGCCGCTCCGTTCCTGAGCTTGAGCAGTCGGAAGGGACCGCCGAGACCGGAGTTCTCCTCCCGGCTCAGAGGCAGCACTTGTAGATCGACGTCTCGCAGCCCGGCCACTTCCAACAATCGTTCGATCTGGTTGCGCATCACCATCTTGCCCCCGATCAGACGACGCAGCGTCGCCTCGCACAGGACAAAGCTGAGGAGCGGGCGAGTTGTTGATGCACCGAGGATCTCCTGGCGGGCCAACCGAGCGGCTACCCGCTGTTCCAGTTCCTCCTCTGTGAACTGCGGCCTCCGGGAGCTGAACACGGCCCGCGCATACGTCTCGGTCTGCAACAGCCCGTCGATGACGGAGTTGTTGTAGGAGCAGATCTCTACGGCTTCCGCCTCCAGCCGCTTCACGTCCCGTACCTTCTTCGGGTACCGGGCTTCCGCGACGTCCCCCTTCATCGCAGCGATCCTGCCGCCCGCGTTGAGTACGTCGTCCGCCGCGTCCAAGTACTCAGGCCGGGGAATCCGCCGCCCCCGCTCCACTGAGGAGACCAACTCCTCCCCGTATCCGATGGCCGTCCCGAACTCGGCCTGAGTGAGGCCGGCCGCCTCACGCCACAGCTTCAGTTGCCGTACGACGGTCCGCATCACCGCCCCGGCCTCTTCGTCGTCCAGCCCCGCTTCCCACTCGCTCATGCCGCCGCCTTCCCGCCGCGCGCCCTTCCCCGGACCAACCTCTGGCGCCCGTAACCGGTCACCCCGGGCAGCCCGGACGGAACCGGACGCGTCACGGACAGCCACCGACCGCACGGGTCAGCCGTCTTCACAGGGTAGGCACGCTTGAACACGCTGGGTGACGTGAACCAGAGAATCTGCACTCTGCGCGTTCCACTGCACCAGTTCTCCGTGCCGCTGTCGGCGACGCGCCGTGGTGCCCGGCTGGCCCGGCTGCTCGCGGTCGAGCAACTGGAGGCGTGGGGGCTGCCGCTGGACCCTGCCCGGCTGATCGTGGCGGAGCTCGCTACGAATGCGGCCCTGCACGGCCGTGTTCCCGGCCGGAGCTTTCGCCTCGGTCTTTCCGTTGTCGCCCATCCCTCGGTGCTGCGCATCGAGGTCACCGACACGCGGGGCGATCAGCTGCCCCATCCCAAGGGAGCGGCCGTGGCCGGGATCTCCGAGCCCGAGTCCGGGTACGGGCTGTTGCTGGTACAGGAGTTGGCGGATCGTTGGGGTGTACGGACCGGGCCGGTGCCGTGCAAGACCGTGTGGGCGGAGCTGGACCTGGTCCTGTGACGCTCCCGGCAGTGGGGCCCGCAAACGCGGGAGCCGGTGGGGTGGGCGGCGGGGTTTCGGGCGGTAAAAGACCAAATAACCCTGGGAAAAAACCTACCCAACCAACCAAACCCGGTTCGGATCACACGGCCGGGTGAAAAGCGGCCGAATGGGTGGCGTGAGGGCCGTTGCGGAGTGCAGTCTCGGGTCGAGGCGACTGCACGTCTCCATGACCACCGCAGACATACGTCGGCCCCCGCTGGGACTGCAATCCCAATGCGAGGGCCTAACCATCTAGGAAGACAAGGACTTCCCCATGGCTGAACAGAAGCCTAACGCCGCCGTGCGCCCGCAGCAGGGTGTTCGCCAGGCTGCCAACCCCTCCGGCGTCATCCACGTACGCACGTCCTACTCGGGCCAGTACGTCGTCATCGGCAACCACCTCGCCCAGCACCACCAGCTGTCGCTGACCGCGATCGGGCTGGCCACGCACATCTTCTCGCTGCCGGAGAGCGCCCTCGTCGACATCCGCACCCTCGCCGACCGCTTCCCGGAGGGTCGTGAGCGGATCGCCTCCGGGCTGCGGGAGTTGGAGGAGACCGGCTACCTGAAGCGGGTGCGTGAGCGTTCGGAGACGGGGCGCCTGGTCACGCGGACCTACGCCCACCACACGCCGGAGCGGGCCGTCCCGTACCTCGTGCGGGGGCGTACCGGGGCGGCCCGTGAGCGTGGTCCCGTGGCCCGCTCGACGGCGGCTGGTACCGAGGGAACGTCCGGAACGTCCCAGGAGGGCGACCAAGCCCGGGCTGCGCTCTTGCCGCCGATCCGGTCCTGTGAGCCCGCGGCCGTGGACGTACCGGCCGGGGATCTCCCAGGTCCGGAGGCTGTCGCAGCGTCCGCGGACTCCTCCGTGGTGCCCGAGGAAGTCGCGGCGTCCCGTCACGCCGTCCTGCCCCAGGAGGCCCTTCCGTCCGCAGTGCCGGAAGGAGGCGAGCCCTCGCGCACGCACCGGCACCACGACAAGGCCGTCGCCCTGCTCGCGGGTCTGCGCCGCACCGACGACCGGCTCACCCTCTCCGCCCGGGACGTGAACACCCTGGCCCCGAGTGTCATCCGCTGGTTCGAGCGAGGGGCCACGGCCGACGTCGTACACCGGGTTCTGACCTTCGATCTTCCCGTGGACATGCGGCGGGCGGCCGGGGTGCTCGCCTATCGGCTCGGCGAGCTGCTGCCTCCGCCCCTTCCGGCGGTGACGGCACCGACGCCGTCACCGGCCTCGGTGCCTGTCGCTGGTCGGCCCGATCCCTTCCAGACCTGCGACGGCTGCGAGCGTGCCTTCCGGGCCTCGGACCCCGGTCGCTGCCGCGACTGCCGGACGGCAGCCGGGAGGGCCGGTGAGATGGCCCGCGCCGCCTGAACGTCGACGGGTGGAGGCGTCCGGCCGACTGTCCGGCAGGTCATCAACTCCCCTGCGGCTGACGCTTCGTGGGGCGCGCGTCACAGCCCTGCCGCAGCCTGCTCTTTCCGCGAGGCTAGTAGTTGCCAGAGTGGAAAGTGCATGCGAGGGTTGTCACCAGACGCCGAACCCGAGGTTCTGGAGGACCCGATGCACGACGCCGTCACCGCCGTTGCCGCGCTGCGCGCCGCCGAGGTCGCGCGAGACGCGGCCGCCCGGCCCGGCGCGGGCCTGCCCGCCTGGTACCCGGCCGTCAACGGCGGACTGATGGGCACCGGGCTCGTTCTGATCGGCTTGCGGTGGGTCGTGGCCGGCCCCCTGCCGCTGTCCGTCGCGCTGCTCATGGCGGGTGCCCTGCTCGTGGCGGCCAAGATCGTGCTCGCCCAGCGCTTCGAGCACAAGCCCGGTATCGTCCATGCCTTTCCGCGTCATACCGGCCGTCGGCGGGTGATGCTGACGTACGCCGTCGTGCTCGTGGTGGCCGTGGGTGCGGGTGTGTACTTCGGGGCGGCAGGTCTGTTCATCGCCGGTGGTCTCGGCGGGGGGCCGGCCAACTGGTGGCTGCTGACCCGGGAACGCGCAGGGGACCGGCGGCCGTGAAGGACGAGGGGCGGATGCGACCCGCACTGGACGAGCGTATTCACCACCCCACCCGGCTGACGGTCATGGCGTTTCTCTCCGGATGCGCCGAGGCCGAGTTCCGTGCCGTGCGGGAGGGATGCCAGATCTCGGACTCGGTGCTGAGCAAGGTGGTCAGTGCTCTGGAGGCCGCGCAGTACGTCGAGGTGCGCAAGGGATACGTGGGCAAGCGCCCGCGCACCTGGCTGCGGCTGAGCCCGGAGGGCCGCCAGGCCCTTCTCGCTCACCTCGAGGCACTGCGCGCCCTGGCCTCCCGGGCGGCAGAGCTGGGCGCCGTGGCCGACGAGGCCACCACGGCCGAGACGTAGGACCAACCGGCCGGGGGGTAACGTGCGTTGACAGCCCCGTGGGCGGGTGCGTGTAATGAGGGTGGTGCCGCGTGGCGCCGGTCAAAGAGCGGTGGGCCGGCCGGCGATCGGGCGAGCATCCCGCACTCAAGGGGTACGTGATGAGTTTCTGCTCCGCGCCCTGACATGACGTAGCGCGTTCGCACGTCGTTGTCCTTTTCCTTTCCTCTTCCTTCTCACCCCTTTCCGGCACCGTGCCGCACGCGCGTCGCGGGCTGCCGTCATGGAGACACGGAAACGTATGCCCACGTCTTTCAACCAGTCCGTCATCGACGAGTTCCGCGCCAACGCCGGGAAGGTCGGCGGTCCTTTCGAAGGCGGTGACCTGCTTCTGCTGACGACCACCGGTGCCCGGTCGGGAGTCTCGCGGACCACCCCGCTCGGGTATGTCCGCCACGGGGACTCCCTCCTGGTCGTCGGGTCCAATCTTGGGGGTCCTCGGCATCCCGGCTGGTATCACAACCTGCTCGCCCGTCCCGTGGTGCGGGTGGAGGTCGGTGACCGGTCCTTCGAGGCCCTCGCCGTGCCCGCCGAGGGGGACCGGCGCGAGGAGTTGTTCGCGCACGTCGTGCGGGTGGAGCCCGGGTACGGCGACTACCAGGCCGGGACCGATCGGCTGCTGCCGGTAGTGGTGCTGGAGCGGGCCGAGCCCGACGGGTGGGACGGGCCCCGCGAGGTCCGTACGCTCGCCGACAAGCTCATGGAGGTGCACACCTGGCTGCGGGGGCAGTTGGGGCAGGTGCGGGCGGAGGTCGAGGTCCACTTCGCGGCGCGGGCCGCGCGTCAGGGGGCCGGTGCGCCGCCGGTGCTTCCGGGGCTCGGGCTGCAGATACGGCAGCGCTGCCTCGCGTTCTGCCAGGCGCTGGAGTTCCACCACGCCAGTGAGGACGGGCACTTGTTCCCCGGGATCGCCCGCCATCACCCCCACCTGGCCGACGTCTTCGACCGGCTCGGCGACGAGCACCGTACGGTCGCCCGTATCCAGGGTGAGCTGGCGGCGCTGCTGGCCGGCATCACCATCGCCGAGCCGCAGCGCTTCCGTACGGAACTGGAGGCCATGTCGGCGGAGCTGAACGCGCACCTCGACCACGAGGAGGAGGCGCTGATTCCGCTGCTGGCCGACGTGCCGTGGCCGCCGGTCGGGCCCCCGACCGCGCCCTAGTGGTGCCAGGCCCTGCCGCCCGTGTTGTGGATGAAGCGCTGGAGCACCTTCATGGTGGTCAGGTACTCCTCGTCGGAGATGCCGGCGTGGCGCTCCGTCCACAACTCGCCCTGGAGGGCCGCCGCCTTCTCGTAGTACGCCCTGCCCTCGGGGGTGAGGGTCAGGTGCTGGTCGGAGGTCTGGGTGATCCAGCCCTGCGCGATGGTCGCGTCGATCTCCGCATCCATCGCCTCCGGGCCCGTGTCGAGGTAGTTCCGCAGGATGCGGGAGACCTCGTCGCGGGTCTTCGGGGTGTCGGCGCGGGCGACCTGGTTGAGGACCCACCACTGCGGCTGGGTCGTGCCGATCTCGGCGAGGGCCGCCCGGGTGCGGGTGACGACGGCGTTGTAGGCGGCCCAGCTCCAGTAGCCGATGGGCTGCTGGATCAGCTCGGCGTCGGTGTGTGAGTACTGCACGGTCGCTCCCTCGGTCGGTGGGCTGTGGGAGCGACCGTAGAAGCTCGACCAAGCTTGAGGTCAAGCGCCGCCCGGGCCGACTCCGCGTCGGCAAAGGCACCGGCGGGGCGGGCGTAGCGTTGGTGGTATGACGACGTACGGATCCTTCCCCGGCACCCGGCCCCGGCGGCTGCGGACCACCCCCGTGATGCGTCGGATGGTCGCCGAGACCCGGCTCCACCCCGCCGACTTCATCCTCCCCGCCTTCGTGCGCGAGGGCGTGAGCGAACCGGTGCCGATCACGGCGATGCCCGGGGTCGTGCAGCACACCCGGGACACGCTGAAGAAGGCCGCCGTGGAGGCGGTCGAGGCCGGGATCTCCGGGATCATGCTGTTCGGCGTGCCGGAGGACGAGAAGAAGGACGCGCTCGGGACGGCCGGTACCGACCCCGACGGGATCCTCCAGGTCGCCCTGCGCGACGTGCGGGCCGAGGTCGGGGACGAGCTGCTCGTCATGTCCGACCTGTGCCTCGACGAGTTCACGGACCACGGGCACTGCGGTGTGCTCGACGACCAGGGCCGCGTCGACAACGACGCCACGCTCGAGCGGTACGCCGAGATGGCGCAGGTGCAGGCCGACGCGGGCGCCCACGTGGTCGGCCCCAGCGGGATGATGGACGGGCAGATCGGCGTCGTCCGCGACGCGCTCGACCAGATCGGGCGCGAGGACGTCGCCGTCCTCGCCTACACCGTGAAGTACGCGTCCGCCTTCTACGGGCCCTTCCGGGAGGCCGTCGGTTCCTCGCTGAAGGGGGACCGGAAGACCTACCAGCAGGACGCCGCCAACGCGCGGGAGGCCATGCGGGAGCTGGCCCTGGACCTGGCGGAGGGTGCCGACATGGTCATGGTCAAGCCGGCCGGGCCCTACCTCGACATCCTGGCCAAGGTCGCCGAGGCCGCGGACGTGCCCGTCGCCGCCTACCAGATCTCCGGCGAGTACTCGATGATCGAGGCCGCCGCGGAGAAGGGCTGGATCGACCGGGACCGGGCCATCCTGGAGGCGCTCACCGGCATCAAGCGGGCCGGCGCGCGCAACATCCTGACCTACTGGGCGACCGAGGTCGCTCGCACGCTGCGCTGAGCATCCTCGGCCGGCCCTTCGCGCAGCGGGTGCGCGGATGCCTTCAGTAGTTGAGGGCGTGGTCGATGCCGGTCTGCCAGTAGGTCACCGCCAGCTCGCTGTCGACGACCACGCCGGAGGGCAGGGCGACCTTGACGACGGAGTCGTCGTCGAAGGGGATCGTGAGGGTGCCCACGCTGATGGGCTCACCGCCGCTGCCGTCGGCCATCGTCAGCCGCACCCCGGCGTAGGCGGTCTCACCGGGGCCGACCCCGGCCACCGAATGCGGCTGGGACTCCTCGATGACCGGCGGCACGGACTGGGCCTCGCCGAAGCGCGCCACCGGGTACGGCGGCAGCATGCACGTCTTCGAGCCGGTGCCGGTGGCGGTCAGCAGCAGGTGGTTGATCGGGCGGGACACCTTCGTCGCGGTGATCTTCACGTCGGACGCGGAGCACTTCCCCGGCATCTGCGAATCGTCCTTGTCACCGGCGTTCGAGCCGGAGCCCGACGAGCCGCCACCCGACTTGTCCGAGCCGTTCGAGCCGTTCGAGCCGTTGGAGCTGTTGGAGACATTGGAGCCGTTGGAGCCGTTCGCGCCGCCGGTTCCCTTGTCGCCGCCCGACTCGCTCCCGCCGGTGGACGGCTTGGCCGCCTGTTCGCCGGCCGGGGCGGAGGAAGCCGGGGCGGAGGAGGCGGAGGAGGGGGCCGCGGCGCCCGTGTCCGTTCCTTCGTCGCCCTCGCAGGCCGTCAGAGCGAGCGCGGCCAGTGCGACCGTGGTGGCGGCGAACAGGCGGGTGCGGGTGGTGCGTACGGACATGAGGTATGCCCCTTCGGGTGGAGTTGAGGTAAGCCGCTCGGCGGTTCGCCGGGGGCGGCTGCTTGGATGACCACAGCTTGGGTCCGAAGCCGTCCCAGTCGCCAGCAGTGCCGGGACATGCGGGATAATGGGACACTGATAACGGCTCTGACCTGCGGGAACGGTGTCCCGCTGGGATGCCGTACGGGGATACGGGAAGAGGGAGAAACGGTGGCGGGGGACGACTTCGCGGGACTGCTGCGGGAGCTGAAGGAGCGGTCCGGACTCAGCTACGGGACGCTGGGCAAGCGATTGCACATGAGTGCGTCCACACTCCACCGGTACGTCAGTGGGGAGGTCGTACCCGTCGAGTTCGCGCCCGTCGAACGCCTCGCCCGGGCGTGCCGGGCGACCGCCGAGGAGCTGCTCGAACTCCACCGCCACTGGATCCGTGCCGACGCTCTGCGCGGGGTGAAGAGGCCGGAGGAGACGCGGGAGACTCAGGAGACGGCGGAGACGGAAAAGGGCGGGACGGAAAAGGGCGGGACGGAAAAGGGGGAGTCAGCCGAAGCCGTCGTGCCCGAGGTCGCCGAGGTGCCCGAGGCCTCCGCCGCGGAGAAAGAGGCACCGCCGGCACCTGACGGGCCGTCCGTACCGGACGCATCCCCTGCGCCTGACGCACTGTCCGCGCCGTCCGTACCTGGCGCGCCGTCCGCGCCGTCCGCGTCCTCCGCCCCCGTCGAACGACGTCGCCGGGTACCGCGCGCCGCCCTGTACGCCGCGACCGGCGTCGCCGCTGTGGCTGTCGCCGTCAGCCTCCTGCCGGGCATGGGCGACGGAGGGGAGAAGCACGGTCCGGCCGGAGCCGCCGCCGGAACCTCCGCGTCGGTGACCGGGAGCGGCACCCGGTCGGCGTCTCCCAGCGCGAGTGCGTCTGCGTCCGCGTCGTCCGCCTCCCCGTCCGCGTCCGTGTCCGCGTCCTCCGTCCCCTCCCCGTCCGCGACGCGCCGGAGCACCGCCACGCCGAGCGGCCGAGCCCCGGGTAACAGCGGCCCCGCGCTCACCGTGACGACCACCCCGTACTTCTGGGACGTCCCCTGCGAGCAGTCCTTCCTGGTGGACCGCAGTCCGCAGAACGTGCTGAACCCGCCTGCCCAGCCGGACGTGGTCGGCTGGGTCACCGCCTTCGGCGCGGTCGCCGCCGACCGGCAGATGACCGTGTTCACCGTGCAGGGCACCGGCCCGGAGACCGTGGTCCTGGAGAACCTGCACGTCCGTGTGGTGGACAGCAAAGAGCCGCTGGACTGGAACGAGTACGCCATGGGCGTCGGCTGCGGCGGCGACGCGAGCACCAAGTCCTTCGACGTCTCCCTCGACCTGGGCAACCCCCTGGCGATGCCGATCGCCGGACAGAAGCCCTTCCCGTACACGGTCACCGAGTCCGACCCCGAGCTCTTCTACGTCAACGCGCACACCAGCGACCACGACGTCACCTGGTACCTGGAACTGGAGTGGTCCAGCGGCGGCCGGAAGGGCATCATGCGGGTCGACGACCACGGCAAGCCGTTCCGCACCAGTGCTTCCAAGAGCAGCTCCTACTACGGGCAGATGCTGGGCGGCGAAGGCGTCTGGGAGTACTTCCCGGGCGACTGAGCCGAGGCGGGGGAGGTGAGCCGGGTGAGCGGCCGGGCACCGTCAAACCGGGCCGGGGGATAGGTTGTTGACCAGACAACGGTTCCCTCGTCAGGAGACGCCCATGCCCGGTGACGCCCTCAGCCAGGACCCCGCGGAGCTGAGAAGAAGAATCGACAGCAGCAAGGCGCACCCGGCCCGCGTCTACGACGTCTTCCTCGGCGGCAAGGACCACTACCCCGCGGACCGCGACGCGGCCGCCGCCGGGCTCGCCGCCAACCCGCGCGGCTACCTCGACGTACGGCACAACCGGGACTTCATGCGGCGCGCGGTCACCACGCTGGCCGAGGAGCACGGCATCCGCCAGTTCCTCGACATCGGCACCGGCCTGCCGACCGCCGAGAACGTGCACCAGATCGCCCAGGGTGTGGCCCCCGAGTCGCGGGTGGTCTACGTCGACAACGACCCGGTCGTCCTCGCCCACGCCCGCGCCCTGCTCACCAGCGGTCCCGAGGGGCGTACGGACTACATCGACGCCGACCTGAAGAGCCCGGCCCAGATCCTCGAACAGGCGGCCAGGACACTCGACTTCGGCCGGCCGGTCGCGCTCTGCCTCGTCGCCGTCCTGCACTTCGTCGAGGACGAGGAGGCGTACCCGATCGTCCGCGGGCTGATGGACGAGCTGCCCGCCGGCAGCCGGCTCGTCCTCAGCCACCTCACCGAGGACCTCAACCCGGAGAACATCCGCGCGGTCCAGCGGACGTACACCGAGCGGGGCTTCACCTTCGTGCTGCGCTCCCGCGACGACGTGGCACGCTTCTTCAAGGAGGCCGGGCTGGAGATCGCCGAGCCGGGTGTCGTCCCGGTGCACCACTGGCGTCCGGACCACGCGGCGCCGGTCCCCGAGCAGCCCGAGGAGTCCTACCTGGCGGGCCTCGACGACATCGAGAAGGTCCGGTACAGGGACATCAACGACGTCACGGACGCCGACATCAACGTGTACGGGGCGCTGGGCGTCAAGGACTGACGGCTCGGCACGCGCACGGGTGTCCGGATCGCGGAAAGTCTCGTGTAGGCGGCACGTACTTCCCTAGGGTGCGGGCATGACCGTGACAGAGAACGTGTCCGCACCTGCCGTCCCCGCCGCCGTCCCGCCGCCGGCCGCGCTGCCGCCGCTCGCCGCGCGGGCCCGGTCGATCGGCGGGTCGCCCGTACGGGACATCCTGGCCGTCACCGCCCGCCCCGAGGTGATCAACTTCGCGGGCGGGCTGCCGGCGCCGGAGCTGTTCGACGCGGAGGGCATAGCCGCCGCGTACCGGGCCGTCCTCACCGAGGCGCCCGCGCGGGCACTGCAGTACTCCACCACCGAGGGCGAGCCCACCCTGCGGGCCGCGCTCGCCGCCCGCACCTCGGCGCGCGGCCTGGAGACCGGACCCGACGACGTCCTCGTCACCACCGGCTCGCAGCAGGCACTCTCGCTTCTCGCCACCGCCCTCCTCGAACCCGGCGACACCGTCCTCGTCGAGAGCCCCTGCTACCTGGCGGCGCTCCAGGCCTTCGGCTTCGCGGGCGCCCGCGTCGTCGCCGTGCCCGGTGACGAGGACGGGATCGACCCCGAGGCGCTGGAGGAACTGGTGGCGCGTGAGCGCCCCAAGCTGCTCTACACCGTCCCCACCTTCCAGAACCCCACCGGCCGCACCATGCCCGCCGCCCGCCGTGCCGCTGTGGCCGAGGTCGCCGGCCGGTGCGGGCTGTGGATCGTCGAGGACGACCCGTACGGAGAGCTGCGCTTCGAGGGCGAGCGGGTGCCGTGGATCGCCTCCTGCGAGGGGGCCCGGGACCGGACCGTGCTGCTGGGCTCCTTCTCCAAGGTCATGGCACCCGGTCTGCGCCTGGGCTGGCTGCGGGCCCCCGACGAACTGCGCCGGGCCTGCGCGGTCGCCAAGCAGGCCGCCGACCTGCACACCCCGACCGTCAACCAGCTCGCCGCCGCCCGCTACCTGGCCGACCGCGACCTGGACGCCCACGTCGCGCGCGTCGCCGCGGCCTACGGAGCACGCCGGGACGCCATGCTCGCGGGCTTGGCGGACGCGCTGCCGGCGGGGTCGGTGTGGACGCGCCCCGAGGGCGGCATGTTCCTGTGGGCGCGCCTGCCGGAGCGCTACGACACCACCGCCCTGCTCCCCGGGGTGGTCCGGCACGACGTGGCGTACGTCCCCGGCGCCCCCTTCCACGCCGGTGAGCCCGACCGCGCCACCCTGCGGCTGTGCTTCGTCACCCAGACGCCGGGCGAGATCGCGGAGGGGCTGCGGAGGCTGGGGGAGGGGCTGCGGGAGGCGTCGCGGGAGGCGTAGGTCCCCGGCCCAGGACCAAAGGCCGAGGCGTGGGCGCCGCACCCGCGCATACGGTGGGGCCTACCGGGGTGAGGGCGGCCGCCCTCACCCCGGTAGGCGTCAGAGCCGCTCGGGCGTCCTGATGCCCAGCAGGGCCATGCCCCGGTGCAGGGTGCGGGCCGTGACGTCGCACAGGAACAGACGGTTCTCCACCTGCTCGGGCGTCTCGGCCTTCAGCACCGGGCACTTGTCGTAGAACGACGTGTACAGGGACGCCAGCTGGTACAGGTACGCGGTCAGCTTGTGCGGGGCGTACTCCGCGGCCGCCTCGAAGACCGTGTCCCCGAACGCGTCCAGGTGCAGGCCCAGCGCCCGCTCCGCCTCGTGCAGCTCCAGCTCCGGGTGAGCGGCCGGGCGGACCTCGCCGGCCTTGCGGAGGATGGACTGGATACGGGCGTAGGCGTACTGGAGGTACACGCTGGTGTCGCCGTTGAGCGAGACCATCTGGTCCAGGTCGAACTTGTAGTCGCGGCTCGGCGACGTCGACAGGTCCGCGTACTTCACGGCTCCGATGCCGACCTGCGCGGCCCGCTCCTGGATCTCGTCCTCGGAGAGGTCCCGCGCCTTCTCCCGTACGACCCCGGCAGCCCGCTGCACCGCCTCGTCCAGCAGGTCCTCGAGGCGTACGGTCTCGCCCGCACGCGTCTTGAAGGGCTTGCCGTCCGCGCCGAGCACCGTGCCGTAGCCCATGTTGTGCGCGGTGACGCCGTCGTTCAGCCAGCCCGCCCGGCGGGCCGTCTCGAAGACCATCTTGAAGTGCAGCGACTGGCGTACGTCGACGACGTACAGCAGCGTGGTGGCGTGCAGGTCCTGCACGCGGTTGCGGATCGCGGTCAGGTCGGACGCCGCGTAGCCGAAGCCGCCGTCGGCCTTCTGCACGATCAGCGGGACCGGCTGGTCGTCCTTGCCGCGGATCTCGTCGAAGAACACCACGAGCGCGCCCTCGGAGCGCACCGCGACACCCATCTCCTCCAGGAGGCGGGCGGTCTCGGGCATGCCGTCGTTGTACGCGGACTCGCCGACGATCTCCTCGTCGCGGATCTCCATGTCGAGCTTCTCGAAGACGGAGTAGAAGTAGACCTTCGACTCGTCCACGAACTGCTGCCACAGTTCGAGCGTCTCCTTGTCACCGGACTGGAGGGCGACGACCCGCCGCCGGGCCCGCTCCTTGAACTCCTCGTCCGAGTCGAAGAGCGCACGCGACGCCTTGTACACCCGGTTCAGGTTCGACATGGCCTGCTCGCCGTCGACGTCCTCGGCCGGGGCCAGCTCGCCGGGGTGCTCGAACAGGTACTGGATGAGCATGCCGAACTGGGTGCCCCAGTCGCCGATGTGGTGCCGGCCGATCGTCTTCTCGCCGGTGAAGTCGAGCATGCCGCGCAGGGCGTCGCCGATGACCGCAGACCGCAGGTGGCCGACGTGCATCTCCTTCGCCACGTTCGGCTGGGCGTAGTCGACGACCGTGGTGCCCGCGTTCTCCTTCAGCGGCACGCCGAGGCGCTCGCCGTCCGCGAGCCGCGCGGCGAGGTTCCCGGTGATCGCCCGGTCGCCGATGGTGATGTTGAGGAAGCCGGGCCCGGAGACCTCGACGTCCTTGATCAGGTCGCCGGTGGTGATGTGCGCGACGACCTCGGCGGCCAGCTCACGAGGGTTCGCCTTCGCCTTCTTGGCCAGGGCGAGGATGCCGTTGGCCTGGTAGTCCGCCCGGTCGCTTCGTCGCAGCAGCGGGTCCGCGGGCGCCTCCGGCCGGGTGGCGGAGAGGGCGGACGTCAGCTGCTGGTTGACGAGATCGGTGAGCGACGTGACCGAGGCCATAGGAGTGGGTGCCGTTCTCCTCGTGGGTTCAGATAGACCTGGTCAGTATCCCATGGGTGGACAAGCGGTTTTCGGCCGCGGGCCGGTGGGGGCCGGTCGCGCCCGCGCGGCGGAGCCGCACGGCGACGCGGTCCCGCCGCCCCTGCGGGGCGCTGGTGAAAAGCGGTTTTCGCGGATGCGGGCCGGGCTGGGAGAATGGAGCGGTCAGCCGTGCGACCGTACGGGCTGCCTCAGGAGTAGTTCCAGAGAAGTTCCAGGGAAGAGGACGTGCCGATCGTGGCTCAGAGCACAGAGACCACCGACTGGGTCTCCCGTTTCGCGGACGAGGTCATCGCCGAGTCGGAGCGTCGTGCCCCGGGCAAACCGGTCGTCGTCGCGTCCGGACTCTCCCCGTCCGGTCCCATTCACCTGGGCAACCTGCGCGAGGTCATGACCCCGCACCTGGTCGCCGACGAGGTCCGCCGCCGCGGCCACGAGGTCCGGCACCTGATCTCCTGGGACGACTACGACCGCTACCGCAAGGTGCCGGCCGGTATCGCGGGCGTCGACGACTCGTGGGCCGAGCACATCGGCAAGCCCCTCACCTCCGTCCCGGCCCCCGAGGGCTCCGCGTACCCGAACTGGGCCGAGCACTTCAAGGCCGCGATGGTCGCCTCGCTCGCCGAGATGGGCGTGGAGTTCGACGGGATCAGCCAGACCGCGCAGTACACCTCCGGTGTCTACCGCGAGCAGATCCTGCACGCCATGAAGCACCGGCAGGACATCGACGCGATCCTCGCCCAGTACCGGACCAAGAAGGCTCCGGCGAAGAAGCAGCAGCAGAAGCCCGTCGACGAGGCCGAGCTGGAGGCCGCCGAGGGCTCCGGCGCCGCCGCCGAGGACGACGGCTCCGGCTCGGCCGCCGGATACTTCCCGTACAAGCCGTACTGCGGCAACTGCGAGAAGGACCTGACGACGGTCACCGCGTACGACGACGACTCGACCGAGCTGACCTACGCCTGCACCGAGTGCGGCTTCGGTGAGACGGTCCGCCTCAGCGAGTTCAACCGCGGCAAGCTGGTCTGGAAGGTCGACTGGCCGATGCGCTGGGCCTACGAGGGCGTGATCTTCGAGCCCAGCGGTGTCGACCACTCCTCTCCCGGGTCGTCGTTCCAGGTCGGCGGGCAGATCGTCGGCATCTTCGACGGCAAGCAGCCGATCGGGCCGATGTACGCCTTCGTCGGCATCAGCGGCATGGCGAAGATGTCCTCGTCCAAGGGCGGCGTGCCCACCCCGGCCGACGCGCTGCAGATCATGGAGCCGCAGCTGCTGCGCTGGCTGTACGCCCGCCGCCGGCCCAACCAGTCCTTCAAGATCGCCTTCGACCAGGAGATCCAGCGGCTCTACGACGAGTGGGACCGCCTCGACGCCAAGGTCGCCGACGGCTCCGCCCTGCCCGCCGACGCCGCCGCCCACGCGCGCGCCGTGCGCACGGCCGCCGGTGAGCTGCCGCGGACGCCCAGGCCGCTGCCGTACCGGACGCTCGCGTCCGTGGCCGACATCACCGCCGGGCACGAGGACCAGGCGCTGCGCATCCTCAGCGAGCTCGACCCGGCGAACCCGTTGCGGACGCTGGAGGAGGCCCGGCCGCGCTACGACAAGGCCGAGGCGTGGATCAACACCCACGTACCCGCCGACCAGCGCACCGTCGTGCGCGAGGAGCCCGACGCCGAGCTGCTGAAGTCCCTCGACGAGCAGGGCCGGCAGTCACTGCGGCTGCTGCTCGACGGGCTCGCCGGCCACTGGTCGCTCGACGGGCTCACCCACCACGTCTACGGAGTGCCCAAGGTCCAGGCCGGCTTCTCCGCCGACGCCACGGCCAAGGAACTGCCGCCGGAGATCAAGACCGCCCAGCGGTCGTTCTTCGCGCTGCTCTACCACCTGCTCGTCGGCCGCGACACCGGCCCGCGCCTGCCCACGCTGCTGCTGGCGGTGGGACAGGACCGGGTGCGGACCCTGCTCGGGGAGTAGGCGAGCACCACGTGAAAGGGGGGCCCTCCGCCGACGGAGGGCCCCCTTTCACGTGCCTGCTACGCGATGTGCTCCTCCTGAAGCTCCCGGGTGTGGCGCTCACTGAACACCTTGACCATGCGGTCGGCCTCACGCGGAGCCAGCGGCACCCCGAAGGTCGCCTCCACGTCGTCCATGAACTGGGCGGCCGTGGGGTAGCTGCCGTCGATCGACTTCCGGAAGACCGTGTAGTAGTCGTCCGGCGTCGGCGCCGGCTCGGGCATGCCGCCGCCCTCGCCCAGCTCGCGGGTGCGGGTCGGGCCGACCGGGATCGGGAAGCTGCCGGTCTCCTCCGGGGAGGGTTCCTGGACCGGGGGCTCCTCCTCGAACTGCTGCCGGTACTGCTCGGCCTGCCGCTGTTCCGCTTCCCACTGGGCGTACTGATCCGGGTCGTACGCGGGGTCGTAGTCGCCGTGGTACTCGACGGACTGCGGGTCCCGGGCGTGCAGCCACGGGTTCTGGTCCGCCGCGGCGCCTTCGGGCCGGTCCTGGTCCTGGTTCCGGGCCTGGGACTGGGCCTGGCTCCGGTCCTGGTCCTGATTCCGGTCCTGGTCCTGGTCCGGGTCCTGTGCCCGGTCCGCCACGGGCTCCTCCCGCGCCGGTTCCGGCTCCCGGCCGCCGGTCAGCTCGGGGCGCTGCCCACCGGCGGATTCCGCCTTCCGCAGGGAGAGCGCCGCCCCGCCGCCCGCGACCGCGTCAGGCTGCGGCGCCGGCGGGAGCAGGGCCGGCTCGATGCCCGCCGCCGCCAGGCCCGCCGGGGCCGTCTGCGCCAGGGGCACGCCGTAGCGGGCCAGGCGCAGCGGCATCAGGGACTCGACGGGGGCCTTGCGGCGCCAGCCGCGGCCGAAGCGGGAGCGCAGCCGGGCCTGGTACACCAGACGCTCCTGCTCCAGCTTGATGACCTGCTCGTAGGAGCGCAGCTCCCACAGCTTCATGCGGCGCCACAGCAGGAAGGTGGGCCCCGGCGAGAGCAGCCAGCGGGTGAGGCGGACGCCCTCCATGTGCTTGTCGGCGGTGATGTCCGCGATCCGGCCGATCGCGTGCCGGGCGGCCTCCACGGACACCACGAACAGGACCGGGATCACCCCGTGCATGCCCACACCCAGCGGGTCGGGCCAGGCCGCCGCGCCGTTGAACGCGATCGTCGCCGCCGTCAGCAGCCACGCCGTCTGCCGCAGCAGCGGGAAGGGGATGCGGATCCAGGTCAGCAGCAGATCCAGGGCCAGCAGCACGCAGATGCCCGCGTCGATGCCGATCGGGAAGACGTAGCTGAAGTTCCCGAAGCCCTTCTGCAGGGCCAGCTCCCGCACCGCCGCGTAGGAACCCGCGAAGCCGATCCCGGCGATGATGACGGCACCGAAGACGACCATGCCGATGAGAACGCGATGCGTCCGGGTCAGCTCTAGTGGCGCGGCCACCCGTACTCCCCTCCCATTGCCTGTTGTTGCGCGCAACAGAGTGGCACATGTGTGCGGGGGGCGGGTGGCCGGTGGGTCGGTACGACCCGTCAGCTCGACTTCGACGACGACTTGGCGGACGACTTCGACGACGACTTGGACGGTGCCTTCGCGTCCGAGCCGGAATCCGTCCCGGAGGGCGCCGACGAGCCGCTCGACGTACCGCCCACGGCACCGCCGCCGTTGGCCTTCGTCACCGAGGCCACCGCCTCCTTGGCAGCCTTCTGCGCGTCCTCGGCCAGGTCACCGGCGTCCGGCGTCTTGTCACCGGCCAGGCCCGCCCCGTTGAAGTCGACGGTGACGACGACGTTCTCGACGCGTGCCACGACCGTCTGCTGCTTGAAGGTGCCTTCCTTCTTCTTCAGGTCGTAGCCCACGATCGCGGCCTCGTCGCCCGTGCCGCTCACCGGTGTCGTCTTCAGGCCCGTCGCGCCCTGCGCGGACTGGGCGTCCTTCAGCTGCTTCGCGTAGTGGTCGCGTGCCAGCTTGTCGCCCTCGCCGCGCGCCACGTCCGACTCGAAGCGCAGCATCGACACGCTCAGCCAGCGGAACTGAGAGCCCTTCACACCGTTGTCGTCCAGGCTGTCCCAGGAGCAACCGGCGCGCGTCGCGGTGTCGTTGGACGTGCTCTCCTTGCCGGCGCCGGCCTTCGGTACCAGGTCGTCCAGCGTCTTCTCCGACAGCACCGAACACGGCTCAGGAAGCTTCCCGTACGCCGCCGCCCGCACCGTCGGGGACGGGCTCGCCGACTTCGACGCGGACTTCTTGTCCGCGGCCTTGTCCTTGCCGTCGTCGGAGCCGGAGTCCGAGGAGCAGCCGGCTGCCACCAGCATCACGGGTACGGCGGCCGCGCCGACAAGGACGCGGGTAAGTCGCTTCGCTCGCTGATCACGCTGGGCTCGTCGCTGCATGGTTCCTTCACTCATGACACTCGTGGTTCCTGCGGTCCGGAACGGGTCCGGGGGGCCACGGTACGCGTTGGCGAAACCGCGCGGTCCGCTTCCGGTGCTCCGCGCGCGGACGCCGGGGCGCCCGCGCGGGGCTCAACCGCTCAGTGAATCCGCCAGCTGGGAGGCCAGTTTCCGCGCCATGTCCTGCATTTCCTCGCTGTCCGGCTCGACTCCGAGCGTCGCCGGCTGCTCCGCGTACTCGATGGTCACCATGACGTTCGACGTGCGGAACGCCACAGTCACCGTGCGCCGCTTCGCCGTCGAACCGGAGCTGCTCAGCTCGTCGTCCACGAACGCCTCGTCACCCAGGTCGTCGAGGAGCCGGGGCTGGAGATCGGTGGGCGTGGCGTCGGCGGACGGGCTCGACGAGGGGGCGCCGGACGACGCGGAGCCGGAAGCCGTGGAGCCGGAAGCCGTGGCGGAGGGCGGGCGGGGCGACGCGGTGCCGGACGGCGACACGGGACCCGACGTGGCGCCGGACGCGGGCCCCGAGGCCGATGCCGACGCGGACTGCGAACCCGATGCGGATTCCGGTGCCGACTCCGACTCCGACTCCGACTCCGAGGCGACCGGCTCGGGCAGGTCGGCCGCCTCCACCTGCTCCGCGAAGAGCTGCTCGGCCTCGCTGTCGTCGCTCACCGAGTTGTCGTACGAGACCACCCGCTCGAAGTCGACGAAGAGATGGTTGGTGGCATCCGCCGACTCCACCTTCCAGCGGCAGCCGACCTTGCGGTCCGTGTCGTAGGCGAGCGTCGCCTCGCCCGCGTACGCCCTCTCCCGCTGCTCCTCGTCCGCGATCTCCTCGAGGCCGGGCAACAGCGCGCCGAGCGACTTGTCGCCGATCGCGCCGCACGGCTCCGGAAGGGTGCGGTACTTGCCGGGCTCGGCCGCCTCGGTCGCGACACCGGGCTGCCCCGGGTTGGAGTCGTCCGACGTGGCGCCGTCGCCCGAGCCGCCGGTGCAGCCGGCCAGCAACGCCGCCAGGAGGGCGGCGACGCCGGGTACGTAGGCCTTCCGCTGCACGGTGCGGCTCCTCTCGCCGGTGTGGCTGTGGTCGGTGCTCCAGTGTCCCCGCTGGTTATTCGCTTGCCGCTGCGGGGCTCGCCCTGCAGACAATGTGTATCGCACGCGCTGCCGTGAACGCCGGTCGACTGTCCCTTTGGCCGACCTTGGCGCCGGTTTTGCGCATTGAGACTTCTGTTTGTTTCCGGGGGAATGAGGACGATATGTCGTACGTGGAAATGCCGGGCGCGAAGGTGCCGATCCGGATGTGGACCGACCCGGCGACCGTGGAGGACGTGGCGCTCCAGCAGCTGCGCAACGTCGCGACCCTGCCGTGGATCAAGGGCCTCGCGGTCATGCCGGACGTGCACTACGGCAAGGGCGCGACGGTCGGGTCGGTGATCGCGATGCAGGGCGCGGTGTGCCCGGCGGCGGTGGGCGTGGACATCGGCTGCGGGATGTCGGCGGTGCGGACGTCCCTGACGGCGAACGACCTGCCGGGCGACCTGTCGCGGCTGCGGTCGAAGATCGAGCAGGCGATCCCGGTGGGGCGGGGGATGCACGACAGTCCCGTCGAGCCGGGGCGCTTCCACGGGCTGGCGACGGCCGGGTGGGACGACTTCTGGGGGCGGTTCGACGGGGTCGCGGAGGCGGTGAGGTTCCGGCACGAGCGGGCCGGGAAGCAGATGGGAACGCTTGGCGGGGGAAATCATTTCGTCGAAATCTGCACGGACACGACCGGTTCTGTCTGGCTGATGCTCCACTCCGGCTCCCGCAACATCGGCAAGGAGCTCGCCGAGCACCACATCGGCGTCGCCCAGAAGCTTCCGCACAACCAGGGGCTGATCGACCGCGACCTCGCGGTGTTCGTCGCGGACACCCCGCAGATGGCGGCGTACCGCAACGACCTGTTCTGGGCGCAGGAGTACGCGAAGTACAACCGCACCCTGATGATGGCGCTCCTGAAGGACGTGGTCCGCAAGGAGTTCAAGAAGGCGAAGCCCGTCTTCGAGCAGGAGATCAGCGCGCACCACAACTACGTGGCCGAGGAGCGCTACGACGGGATGGACCTGCTCGTCACCCGCAAGGGCGCGATCCGGGCCGGCTCCGGCGAGTACGGAATCATCCCCGGCTCCATGGGCACGGGTTCGTACATCGTCAAGGGCCTCGGGAACGCCAAGTCCTTCAACTCCGCCTCCCACGGCGCCGGCCGGCGGATGAGCCGGAACGCCGCCAAGCGCCGCTTCTCCACCAAGGACCTGGAGGAGCAGACGCGGGGCGTGGAGTGCCGCAAGGACTCCGGTGTCGTGGACGAGATCCCGGGCGCCTACAAGCCGATCGAGCAGGTCATCGACCAGCAGCGCGACCTCGTGGAGGTCGTGGCGAAGCTGAAGCAGGTCGTCTGCGTGAAGGGCTGACGCCCGGGGTGCGCCCCGGGCCTCAGCTCTCCCGGTGCACCTTCGTGTTCGACGCCTGGGCGCGGGGGCGGACGACCAGGAGGTCGATGTTGACGTGGGCGGGGCGGGTGACCGCCCACGTGATGGTGTCGGCGACGTCGTCGGCGGTCAGGGGGTCGGCGACGCCCTGGTAGACCTTGGCCGCCTTGTCCGTGTCGCCGCCGAAGCGGGTCAGGGCGAACTCGTCGGTCTTCACCATGCCGGGCGCGATCTCGATGACGCGGACCGGGCGGCCGACGATCTCCAGGCGCAGGGTCTCGGCGAGGACGTGTTCGCCGTGCTTGGCGGCGACGTAGCCCGCGCCGCCCTCGTAGGTGGAGAGGCCGGCGGTCGAGGAGACGACGACGATCGTGCCGTCGCCGCTCGCCTCCAGCCGGGGGAGCAGGGCCTGGGTGAGATTGAGGGTGCCGATGACGTTCGTCTCGTACATGCGGCGCCAGTCGTCCGGGTCGCCGGTGGCCACGGGATCGGCGCCGAGCGCGCCGCCCGCGTTGTTGACGAGGACGCCGACCGTCTTGAACGCGGTCGCGAACTCGTCGACCGCCGCACGGTCGGTGACGTCCAGGGGGTACGCCGTCGCCTTGTGGCCGGCCGCCTGGATCTCCTCCGCCAGTGCTTCGATGCGGTCCTTGCGGCGGGCGGTGAGGACGACGCGGTAGCCGGCGGCGGCGAGCTGCCGGGCCGTGGCGGCGCCGATGCCGCTGCTCGCACCGGTGACGACGGCGATGCGGGAGGCGGCGGACGGGGCGGCTGCGGTGGCCATGGGCTGCTCCTGAGGTGTGCACGGGGCGGTACGGCGGTCGCCGCCCAGGGTAGTCAGCCGCCGTTCCTCGGCGCCCACATGATCACGGCCATCCCCGCGAGGCAGACCAGGGCCCCGGTGATGTCCCAGCGGTCGGGGCGGTAGCCGTCGGCGGCCATGCCCCACAGGATCGATCCGGCCACGAAGATCCCGCCGTACGCGGCGAGGATGCGGCCGAAGTGGGCGTCGGGCTGGAAGGTGGCGACGAAGCCGTACGCGCCGAGGGCGAGGACGCCGCCGGTGGCCCACAGCCAGCCGCGGTTCTCCCGTACGCCCTGCCAGACCAGCCAGGCCCCGCCGATCTCGAAGAGAGCGGCTACGACGAAGAGGGCGGCGGAGCGGAGCACGAGCATGCGGGCAGCTTCGCACGGCGGGGGCGGGGCGCTCGCGTCCCGGGTCGGCCGACGGGCCACCTGCCGGTGGCCGGAATAACGTCCGGGGGTCATCCGTTGCCGGTGTAGTTGAACCGTAAACAATTCGGAGGTTGAGCGACCATGCAGTTCGGCATCTTCACCGTCGGCGACGTCACGCCGGACCCGACCACGGGTCGTACGCCGACCGAGCGTGAGCGCATCAAGGCCATGGTCGCCATCGCGCTGAAGGCCGAGGAGGTCGGGCTGGACGTCTTCGCGACCGGCGAGCACCACAACCCGCCGTTCGTGCCCTCGTCGCCGACCACGATGCTCGGCTACATCGCGGCGCGTACCGAGCGGCTGATCCTCTCCACCTCCACCACCCTCATCACCACCAACGACCCGGTGAAGATCGCGGAGGACTTCGCGATGCTCCAGCACCTGGCCGACGGCCGGGTGGACCTGATGATGGGGCGCGGCAACACCGGGCCGGTCTACCCGTGGTTCGGCAAGGACATCCGCGAGGGCATCAACCTCGCCGTCGAGAACTACGCCCTGCTGCACCGCCTGTGGCGCGAGGACGTCGTGAACTGGGAGGGCAGGTTCCGCACGCCGCTCCAGGGCTTCACGTCCACGCCCCGCCCGCTGGACGGCGTCGCGCCGTTCGTCTGGCACGGCTCGATCCGTTCCCCGGAGATCGCCGAGCAGGCCGCGTACTACGGCGACGGCTTCTTCCACAACAACATCTTCTGGCCCGCCGACCACACCAAGCGGATGGTCGAGCTGTACCGCAACCGCTACGCCCACTACGGGCACGGCACCCCCGAGCAGGCCATCGTCGGCCTGGGCGGCCAGGTGTTCATGCGGAGGAACAGCCAGGACGCGGTGCGCGAGTTCCGGCCGTACTTCGACGTCGCCCCGGTCTACGGGCACGGGCCGTCGCTGGAGGACTTCACCGAGCAGACGCCGCTGACGGTGGGCTCGCCGCAGCAGGTGATCGAGAAGACGCTGGCCTTCCGCGAGTACGCCGGTGACTACCAGCGCCAGCTGTTCCTGATGGACCACGCCGGGCTGCCCCTGAAGACCGTCCTCGAGCAGCTCGACCTGCTCGGCGAGGAGGTCGTGCCGGTGCTGCGCGAGGAGTTCGCCAAGAACCGCCCGGCGAGCGTGCCGGACGCGCCGACCCACGCGTCCCTGCTGGCCGGCCGTGAGGACACGGCCGGGGGAGGAGTACGGGCCTGAAGCTCGTCGTCCCCGCGGGACCGCCGGACGCGCTGATGGGCGGGCTGTCGGCGGCCCGGGAACCGGCCGTGCGGCCGGCCGCGGACGCCGACGAGATGGTGCCGTTCGAGGAGCGGCCCGCCGCGCTGCGGTCCGCCGGGTGAGATCTCGGTAAGAAGCCCGGCCGTCCGGTTCCAGGGCCCTTGGCCTTGGCAGACTGGGCGCGTGCCCCGGACTGTTCTGCTCGCCGAAGACGACCGCGCGATCCGGCACGCCCTGGAGCGCGCCCTCACCCTGGAGGGGTACCGGGTGACCGCGGTCGCCGACGGCACCGAGGCGCTGGCGCGGGCCCGCGACGGCCGGCCGGACGTCGTCGTGCTGGACGTGATGATGCCGGGCGTCGACGGCCTCCAGGTCTGCCGGGAACTGCGCGCCGAGGGCGACCCCACCCCGATCCTGATGCTGACGGCGCTGGTGGAGACCGCCGACCGCATCGCGGGCCTGGACGCGGGCGCCGACGACTACGTCGTGAAGCCCTTCGACGTCGAGGAGGTCTTCGCCCGCCTGCGCGCCCTGCTGCGCCGCACCGGCCGTGAGGAGGCGGGCACCCCGGACAACGCATCCGCATCCGCCTCCGCATCCGCCGCGGCCGACGTGCCGGAGGAGCCGGACGCCGCCCGCTGCCTGGAGGCGGCCGGGCTGCGCATGGACCCGCGGGCCCGCCGGGCCTGGCGGGGCGGGCGCGAACTGGAGCTGACCCGCACCGAGTTCGAGCTGCTGGAGCTGCTGGTCCGCAACGTCGGCATCGTGCTCGACCACTCCACCATCTACGACCGTATCTGGGGCTACGACTTCGGCCCCGGCTCCAAGAACCTCGCCGTCTACGTCGGCTACCTGCGCCGCAAGCTCGACCAGCCGGGTGCGCCGCAGCTGATCCAGACCGTGCGCGGCGTGGGTTACGTGCTGCGGGAGGACTGAGTGGGCCCCTCCCCGCTCGGGCGCCGGCCCCGGCTGCTGTCGCTGCGGACGACGTTCGCGGTGTCGTTCGCCACGGTCACCGCCGTGGTCACGGTCGTCGTCGGCGTGCTGTCGTACAACGGCGCGGCCCGGCTGGTCCGGGTGGACCAGGAATCCGTCTTCGAGCAGGTCGTGCAGGACCTGCGGGCCGAGGTGCGCCGGCAACGGTTGTCGCCCGGCGACTTCTCCTCCTCCGCGCCCGGCCACGACATCGTGCGGCCGGCCCGTACGGACGTGCAGGTGCTGGGGCCGGACGGCGAGGTGTCCGACCCGGCCGGTCCGCCGCTGCCGGTCACCGACGCCGACCGGCGGACCGCGCACGCCGCCGTGGCCGGGCGGACGGTCCAGCACGAGGACGTCGGGGTCGGGCGCGACGTCTTCCGGGTCGCGACCGTGTCGCTGGGCGGTGGCCGGGGCGCGGTGCAGGTGGCGCAGGAGTTCAGCGACACCGAGGACCTGCTGCGGGCGCTGCAGCGGCGGACGCTGCTGCTGATGGCCGCGGTGGTGACGGCCGCCGGGCTCTTCGGCTGGTGGCTGGCGCGGCGCATGACCCGGCGGCTGGTGCTCCTGACCTCCGCCGCCGAGGACGTGGCCCGCACCCGTCGGCTGGGCGTCCAGGTGCCGGTCACCGGGCCCGACGAGGTGGGCCGCCTCGGCCGCGCCATCGACCTGATGCTGGTCCGCCTCGCCCAGTCGGAGGAGGACCAGCGGCGCCTGGTCCAGGACGCGGGGCACGAGCTGCGGACGCCGCTCACCTCGCTGCGGACCAACATCTCGCTGCTGCGCCGGATCGACGAGCTGCCGTCCGGCGCCCGCGAGGAACTGGTCGCCGACCTGGGCCAGGAGGCCCGCGAGCTGACCGACCTGGTCAACGAACTGGTCGAGCTGGCGGCCGGACAGTCCGCCGGGGAGCCCCCGCAGCGGGTCGACCTGGCGCGGGTCGCGCGCGACGTGGCGAGCCTGGCCCGGCGCCGCACCGGGCGGGAGATCGGCGTGAGCGTCCGCGGCGAGACGGTGACGGAGGGCCGGCCCGCCATGCTGACCCGTGCGCTGTCCAACCTGGTCGAGAACGCCGCGAAGTTCGACCCGGGCGGCACCGGGCCCATCGAGGTCGCCGTCGCCGGGCCCGCCCTCGAGGGCCCGATCCGCGTCGAGGTCCGCGACCGCGGTCCGGGCATCGGCGCCGCCGACCTGACCCGGGTCTTCGACCGCTTCTTCCGCACC
Organism: Streptomyces sp. NPDC017890; assembly: GCF_044328675.1. NCBI lineage: Bacteria > Bacillati > Actinomycetota > Actinomycetes > Kitasatosporales > Streptomycetaceae > Streptomyces > Streptomyces sp. NPDC017890. The sequence continues at coordinate 4,024 of NZ_JBIRHU010000035.1, read as the reverse complement.
GCCGACGCCCGTTCACTGCCCGGTTCCGGCCTCGGCCTGTCCATCGTGCGGGAGGTGGCGCTGGCGCACGGGGGAGCGCCGTTCGCGTACCGGCGGGACGGGGGAGGGTCGGTGGTCGGGTTCACGGTCGGCGGGTTCACGGTCGGCGGGGCCGCCGAGGACGGGCCGCTCACCGGGGGGCCGCCCGTCCTCCACGGCTGAGCGGGCGGGTGCCGGATGCCGCCGCGGGCGGTGGGTCCTGCCGCGGGCGCCGGATGCGGCCGGCGGCCCGGCCGTCCGCCGTCCGCACGCGCCACCCGCTGTGCCCCTGTGCGGATCAGCCGTTGTACGGGGCCGCCACGTCCAGGACCCAGGTCACGCCGAAGCGGTCGGTGAGCATGCCGTACAGCGGGGCCCACTGCGAGGGTTCCAGCGGCTGCACCACCGTCGACCCCTCCGCCAGCTTCTGCCAGAGGGCGCTGATCTCGTCCGTGTCGTCACCGCGCACGGAGACGAAGAAGGGGCGGCTGCCCTGGTCCCAGGGCAGCTGGGAGGGCACGTCGTAGGCCATGACGTGGAAGCCGTTGTCGCCCACCACCTCGCCCCACACCACCCAGTCCGCCTCGTTCTCGTTCCGCGTGTTGCCGGTGTCCTTGTACGTGACGGCGGTGACGCGTCCGCCGAAGACGGACCGGTAGTGCTCCAGCGCCGCCCGTGCGTCGCCCCGGAAGTTCAGATGGGTGGTGGTCGTGACGGACATGGCCTTCTCCCTGCTGTTCGGTGTTTCCTGCTCGCCGGTGGAGCCGGTTCTTGTTCTCCGGTGGATCCCGGGGTTCACCGTTCCACGGGTAGCGGACAGGTCGTGTCCTGTACTTCGGGACAATGGTGGGCATGCGGAAAACGTCCTCGCGGTTGCTCGCACTGCTCTCGCTGCTTCAGGCGCATCGCGACTGGTCCGGTGACGACCTCGCCGAGCGGCTCGGCATCACCCCGCGCACCGTGCGCCGCGACATCGACCGCCTGCGGGAGCTGGGCTACCCGGTCCTCGCGTTCAAGGGACCCTCCGGCGGCTACCGCCTGGACGCCGGCTCGCAACTGCCCCCGCTGCTGTTCGACAACGGCCAGGCCGTCGCCCTGGCCGTCGCCCTGCAGTCCGCGGTCACCAGCGGCACGATCGGCGAAGACGCCGCACGCGCGCTGTCCACCGTTCGCCAGGTCATGCCGCCCCGCCTGCGTCAGCGCATCGACATGGTGCGGATCACCGCCGTCCCGTCACCCGGGACCGGTGACGCGGCGCCGGTCGGCACGGAGGTCCTGACGGAACTGAGCCGCGTCGTCCACGCCCGCGAGGAGCTGCGTTTCGACTACGGGCACGACGCCGCCGACTGCGCCGGGCGGCCCCGCCGCGCACAGCCCCACCACCTCGTCACCCGGCGCGGCCACTGGTACCTGGTCGCCTGGGATCTCGACCGTGACGACTGGCGCACCTTCCGCGTCGACCGCGTACGCCCGCGCACTCCCACCGGCCCGCGCTTCCGTCCGCGCGAGGTCCCCGGCGGCGACGTGGCCGCGTTCGTCACCGGCCGCTTCCGCGGCACCGACGGCTCCACCACCGACTGGCCCTGCCGTGGCACGGCTGTCCTCAACCTCCCCGCGCGGACCGTGGCCCCCTTCACGCAGGACGCGATCGTCGAAGAACTCGGCCCCGACCGCTGTCGCCTCACCCTCGGCTCCTGGTCGTGGACCGGCCTCGCCGCCGCGCTCTGCCGCTTCGACACCGATCTCGACGTCGTCGGTCCACCGCAACTGACCAGCGCGTTCGCCGAACTGGCCGCGCGCTGTGCCGACGCGGCGCGCGCGAACGCGTCGAACACCGCGCACCCGGCCGAAGAAGACGAAGGTCCGAGCGAGCGGTGACGCCGTCTGCTGGCTCGCTTGGCGCCATCCGGCGCCACCCGGTGTCATCCGGTGCCAGGTGGCGCCAGGCGGTGCCAGGTGGTGCCACTTCGAGGCCGCTGGGAAGGTGTCAACACGCCGACGGCGTCGCCACCCGAACCGCAGCTGTTACGTTTCCGCAGGTCGGGGCGGTCTTCATGAGGTTCTGTCGAGTCCGGCACCACTGACGCTTGCGTGTGGCGCCATGATGGTGCCATGATGGCGTCATGGACCTCACCCCGTATGTCGACACTCTCCGCCGTGAACTCGCGGTGGCCGCCGAAGCCGGCGGGGAAGACGCCCGTGAGCTCGCCGAGAGGCTCACCGCTCCGCTGGAGTCGGCGACCCGGCTGACGATGCTCAACGTGCTCTCCGCCGCGATGGACGAGATCACCCGCGAACTCGCCCCCGGCTCGGTCGACGTACGGCTGCGGGGGCTCGACCCGGACTTCGTGGTGACGCCGCCGCCCACCGACGACCGCGCCCCCGCCGAGCCGACCGCACCCGTCGAACCGCCCAGGGCTCCGGCCCCGGCCGACGGTGACGAGGGTGGCACCGCCCGCGTCAACCTGCGCCTGCCGGCCCACCTCAAGGCGCGCGCGGAGGAGGCCGCGAGCCGCGAGGGACTGTCGGTCAACGCGTGGCTGGTGCGTGCCGTGTCGGCCGCGGTCGACGGCGGCCCCCGGCCGCGTACGACGGAGAAGACCCGGACCCTCGGGCAGAGCTTCACGGGCTGGGTGCGCTAGCGACGCCCGGCCCGGCCCGGCCTCTCCCGGGCCGCGCCGCCGCCTCACCGAGCACCAGCTCACCGCACCGCCTCACCCGCATCACCAAGCAACCGCCTCACCCGCATCACCAAGCAGCAGCTCACCCGCACCACCTCACCCACATCACGTCCCATCAGCCGGGACGTCCTGAAGACCCAAGAGGACGGGACAGCCATGCCTTCTTTCGACACTCCCGAAGCGATCTCGGCCACGGCGCGCGTGGAGGCCGGTTCCATCCAGTTCGCCGCGGGCGACCGCATCGACACCGTCGTCGAGGTGCGGCCCCGCGACCCCGAGAAGGACGTGGACGTGCGGGCGGCCGACCAGACCGAGGTCACCTACGCGAGCGGCGTACTGACCGTCAGGACGCCCAAGGCCGGTCTGTTCGGGCGCACCGGCACCGTCGACGTGACGGTCGAACTGCCCACGGGCTCGCACGTCGACCTGACCGGCGCCTGGACCCAGGTGCTCGGCGAGGGCCGGCTCGGCGAAGTCCGCGTGAAGACCTCGTCCGGTGACGTCCGCCTCGATGCGACCGGCCCGCTGAAGCTGACCGCGTCGCACGGCACGATCAGCGTGGACCGGGTCGAGGGCGCGGCCGAGATCACCACCAGCTCGGGCAGCCTGCGCGTCGGCCTCCTCGACGGCCCGGCCGTCCTGAAGAACTCGCACGGCACCACGACCGTCGGCGCCGCGACCGGCGAGCTGCGGGTGAGCGGTGCCAACGGTGACATCGACATCGCCCGCGCCGAGGACTCGGTCACCGCCACCACCGCCCACGGCACCCTGCGGGTGGCCGACGCGGTCCGGGGCACCGTCCAGCTGGAGACCGGCTACGGCGCCATCGAGGTCGGCGTCCGGGAGGGCACGGCCGCCTGGCTCGACGTCCACTCGGGCTCCGGCCAGGTGCGCAACTCGCTCACCGCGTCCGAGACCCCGCACAAGACCGAGGACACCGTCCAGGTCCGCGCTCGCACCCGGTACGGCAACATCGACGTCCGCCGCGCCAAGGCCTGAGCCCGCCCCGCACCCCCGCCTCCGCCTCCGCGACCCCGCTCACTCACCCCGATCACCTCACCCTTCGAACGGGAGGGCTCCATGCCTTCATCTGTCATGCCCACGCCCAGGCAGGGCAGCGGTCACGCATCCCCGGCCGCCGTCTCCGCCGTCGGTCTGCGCAAGTCGTACGGCGACAAGACCGTCCTCGACGGCATCGACCTGCACATCCCGGCCGGCTCCGTGTTCGCCCTGCTCGGGCCGAACGGGGCCGGCAAGACCACCGCCGTGAAGATCCTCTCCACGCTCATCACCGCCGACGGCGGGCAGGCGCGGGTCGCCGGCCA